>NZ_LXJP01000047.1:0-56464 GCF_001728855.1 Pseudomonas sp. AP19
TTCAAAACCTGTTGGCCCCGGAGAGCTAGATCGTACTGGTGGGAATTGCGTTTTATGTGGTGGATCTCTAGATTCCACTGTCTGATTGGTAGTTTTCCAATCGGCAACCCAGAGCGATTTTTGCGATTAATGGCTGGATTGTTGGCTTTCGTTGCCCCGTTCCGCCACGACCGTCCTATCAGTACTCTGAGTGGATTGCGTATCACTAAATTTCTCGTGGTCTGGTCTCCTTGACTCCGGGTCAATGGGTGGTGCTTGTTGGTTTGACATGCTTATTGCGAAGATAAGTGCTGTTGGAATTAAAATTTAACTGTCAATGTAGTAGGCGCTGGATAATCAGTCGAGCTGTTTCCAAGGCTAGGCGGTTGGTCGCTTACCGCTTCTCAAGAACATAGCCCACGCCTCGGAGCGTGTGGATAAGCTTCGTCTCGAAAGGATCATCGATCTTGGCTCTGAGCCTTCGAATCGACACCTCTACAACGTTTGTATCGCAGTCAAAGTTCATGTCCCAAACCTGTGAGATGATCTGCGTACGGCTCAGTACCACCCCCGTGTTGCGCATCAGGTAGTGCAACAGTGCAAACTCTTTTGTAGTCAAATCGATGCGCTGGCCATCCCTGAAGGCTCTGTGACGGCTCTGGTCGAGTTCGAGGTCAGCTACACGAATTATCTCGACGGATGCAGGGTGGTCAGACCTGCGCATCAAGGCGCGGACCCGGGCCAGCAGTTCTGGGAACTCAAATGGCTTGATTAGGTAGTCATCTGCACCGTTCTCCAGGCCCCGAACCTTATCTGCTAGGCGACTTCTAGCCGTCAGCATCATGATACGAGAAGGGCAGTTTTTACGTCGCAACAGTTCAAGCACCTGCCACCCATCCATCTCCGGCAGATTGATATCAAGGATGATCAACTCATATTCGTGCTGCTTGGCCAGGAATAATCCATCTGAACCGGTATGGACGCAATCTACAACATAACCGCATTCAGTAAGGCCTTGACGCACATACTCCGCAGTTTTTACTTCATCCTCAATTACCAGAATTCGCATGGGATTTTGTCTCGACATCACTGAGCAATTAACCGCGCACGCGCGCCGGCGTTATTGAAATGAATGGTAAATCAAAAAGAGTTGTCTGGGGGCTAAATTACGGATTTGTAATTTCTAGGTAATATATTTGATAGTCTGGCGTTATATCTTGTCGCGGTTTGGGTTTGACAGATGCGAGCCCTCTCTCCAATAGGTGATTTGACCTTATGAAGTACTGGGTTATTCTATTCTTTGTTCTGGTTTCATTCCGTTCAGATGACGGCGAAGTTCCCCTCATTGAGGAGGCTGGACATTGGTGTAGCCATGAGCTGCATCGACATGCGATGCATGAACTCGAACAACTGCTCGAATTTTAGATAAAAAAAGGCGCCCAAAGGGCGCCAAATATTCACCTTTTACCAAAGGAGCACTTAAGCCACTCAAGGTGAATGCGTAATGCACGTTTTTCTGAGGGGCCAGTTCATGGAAAACTGATCCGATCAGAGAATTACAGAATAGAAAGCGGGTATTCAATGATCACGCGAGTTTCATCAAGGTCCGATTCGAAAGCAGTGGCACGCGTGGTAGCTTGGCGCAACCGGAAGGACAAGTCTTTAGCCGGGCCGGTTTGAACGACATATTTCACCTCGACGTCACGCTCCCAACGTTTTTGATCGGTGAGCGGATTGCCGTTGTCGTCGGTACGCATGTAGAACTGGTTGGCGTTCGAGTAGTCTGCGCCCGAACCCCTTGCGTAGCGGGTCATGAACGTCAGACCAGGAATACCGTAGCTGGTGAAGTTAAGGTCATAACGCATCATCCAGGAGCGTTCTTTCGGCGAGTTGAAGTCGCTGTACTGGATCGAGTTGTCTACGAAGATTGAGTCCGACTGACGCAGGTAATCAAAATCGTCATCGCCATTGTTGCGCTGGTGTGACAGGGCCAAGGTGTGGGCGCCGTAGCGAACACCGACCTTGGCACTCCAGATATTGTTGTCGAACTCGCCCAGTCGGCGTTTACCTTCATCCACGGCTTTGTAGTAGTTGAACCCACCAATCAGCGCGAGGTCATCGCTCAGTGGGTAGGCGAAGCTGGTACCGGCGTAGTACTGGTTCCAGACATCTTTCAACTGGCTGCCGTAGACACTCACGGTCCAATTGTCGTTGATCGAGTAGTCACCGCCGCCGTAGCCGATCCAAGGCGAGTTGACCGGGCCGCCATAGAAGGTAACGAAATTGTCGTTCAGGTTACTGGAAACCGGTTGGCTCATTGCATGCAGTCGACCACCTTGCAGGGTGAGGCCCTGGATGCTGCTGTTCTCAACGGTCACGCCGCGGAAGCTTTCTGGCAGGAGGCGCGAGTCGCCCGCTGCGACGACCGGCGTCGATGGGAATACATCACCCACTTTCACCACGGTATCGAACAAGCGGATTTTGGCCGCTCCGCCAACCTTGGTGTATTCATCACGCGCCTCACCCTTGTTATCAACGGGCAGCACGTCGAAGGAGCTACGGCCGCCGTTGCGACCGTCGCCGGTATCAAGCTTGAGGCCGATCATTGCAAAGGCATCAACACCAAAACCGACGGTACCCTGGGTAAAACCAGAGTTGAATTTGGAAATGAGCGCGTGCGCCCAGGCTTCGGAGTAGCCGTTGGTGTTGCCCTTACCACTGTTGTAAGTGGGAGCCGAACTGTCGCGATTATCACGATTGAAGTAGAAGTTGCGGTTGAGCACTGTAAGGCTGCTGCCCTCAATGAAACCTTCTGGTTTGTCTTCAGCTTGAGCAGAAATTGCATAGCTTCCAGACAGCGCAGAAACTGCCGCCAAATACAGTGGTACTTTGATTTTCATCTGATGCTCCTTTGATTTACGGCAGTTTTTATTATGTGTACCGACGCGGGTGTCTTTATATGTTCTGACCCGGCGGCGCGCCTATGAAGAGCGCCGAGCTCATATTTGCAGGCCGAAGATAACGGGAGGGCGATAGGATAATTACAATTTCGTCATCTACAGGTTATCCGGGTGCCTAGCACCGTGTGTTAGCCATCTCTCTCGGTTGTAATCAAATCCTGGGTTCGACTGAATTTCTCAGTGTTTACGGGCATTACCCACTTTTCTTACGAAATTGTAATTTTCTAGCCACCCCTCTGATAGCTACCGCTCTTTAGAGTGCCATCACCTAATCCAGTGGGGCTTGGCAGCTGTTTCGGCGTTCTCGCCAAGCTTTATCGAAGTTTGTGCACGAGGACCATTAAAGTGCCCCGGTATATCCGCAATGTCTTTCCTAAGACCTCAATCTCACCCTGGAAGATAGCCGCACTCTGTGCGGTCATCTCCGGGCTGATGGCACCTGCTGCATTTGCCCAAAGCATCAGCTTGCCTCAAGCGCTTTCGACGGCGATGGATGCCAACCCTGACATGGCCGCCGCCCGTCAGGAGATTGGGATCGCAGATGGGGCACGCAAGCAGGCAGGGCTTATCCCCAACCCAACAATCTCGTACGACGTAGAAGACACCCGTCGCAGCACTAGCAAGACAACTGTGACGCTCAGCCAGACCCTGGAGCTGGGCGGAAAGCGGGGCGCACGTGTTGACGTCGCCACCTATGGCCAGACTGCTGCACAGCTGGAGTTGGACCGTCGAGTGAACGCTCTGCGCGCCGAGGTCGTTCAAGCCTTCTACGCAGCATTGCGAGCGCAGACTGGCCTAGATCTAGCCAAGCAATCTCTGGAGCTGACTGAGCGTGGTCTGCGCATTGTCGACGGCCGCGTTCGCGCAGGTAAATCCTCCCCAGTAGAGGCTACTCGTGCTCAAGTACAGTTGGCCGAAGCCAAGCTGCAGGTCAGACGCGCCGAAACGGAGAAAGCGACCGCTTACCAGCAGCTAGCTCAAATTACGGGGAGCTCGGTCACAGTATTCGATCGCCTGGATTCGCCGACCCTCTCCCCAGGTTTGCCTCCGGACGCTGAAGAGCTGTTGTCGAGGCTCGATCAAACTGCGGAAATGCGTCAGGCCGTGGTGCAGATCGACAAAAGCGATGCGTCCCTCGGCTCAGAGAAAGCTCAGCGAATCCCAGACCTCACTGTAAGCGTGGGTAGCCAGTACGACCGCTCCGTACGTGAACGGGTCAACACTGTAGGACTGTCCATGCCATTGCCGCTGTTTGATCGTAATCAGGGCAACATTCTTTCCGCTTCTCGACGCGCAGATCAAGCCCGAGACCAGCGCAACGCAGTTGAGCTGAGGCTGCGTAGCGAAACCCAAACCGCAGTAAACCAGTGGGCGACCGCCATGCAGGAGGTCGAGTCCTACGACAAGACCATTCTGCCGTCCGCACAGCAGGCTGTGGAGACCGCAACTCGCGGTTTCGAGATGGGCAAATTCGGCTTCATCGAAGTGCTGGATGCCCAGCGCACCTTGATCGTCGCTCGTGGCCAATACCTCGATTCGTTGGCAACAGCGACCAATGCGCGTGCGCAGGTGGAAAGGGTTTATGGCGATGTCGGTTCGACTGCCGGCGTTCGTTGAACGGGCCAGAAATTTTCTTCGGCGCTCGGCATAACACGTCGGTGCCTATGATCAGCAGGAGTAGCAATGGATAACAAACGCAAGATCGCCCTCGCGGTCGCCGCTGTGGCAGCCCTTGGATTTGGCAGCCTTGCCTGGAACAACAGTTCCGGAGAGCAGGCCGCCAGTACCGTCGAGCACGGCGCTAACGATGGCCATGGCGATGAGAAGACGACCGCATCAGCCGCCAAAGAGGAGGGTGATGAGGGTCATGGTGCAGAAGGCCATAGCGAAGAGGGTGGTGAGGAAGAGGGCAAGCTGACCCTGAGCGCTGAACAGATCAAGGCAGCTGGGGTAGTCCTGGAGTCTGCGGCCCCCCGTGACCTCGGCACCGTTGTGACTTTCCCGGGGGAGATTCGTTTCGACGAAGACCGGACTGCACATGTTGTCCCTCGGGTCCCTGGCGTTGTTGAAAGTGTCCAGGCCGACTTGGGCGAAGCCGTTAAGAAAGGCCAAGTCCTCGCAGTGATTGCCAGCCAACAGATTTCTGACCTGCGCAGCGAACAACAAGCCGCACAGCGACGCGTAGAGCTGGCCCGCGTTACCTTCGACCGTGAGAAGCAACTGTGGCAGGACAAGATCTCCGCCGAGCAGGATTACCTGCAGGCACGCCAAGCGCTGCAAGAAGCAGAGATATCTCTGGCCAATGCCAAGCAGAAGGTCGGTGCCATCGGCGCTTCGGTCAATTCCGTAGGCGGCAATCGTTACGAGCTTCGGGCACCCTTTGACGCCGTGGTGGTAGAGAAGCACCTGACCATGGGTGAAGTCGTCAGCGAGGCGACTAACGCTTTCATCTTGTCCGACCTGAATCAGGTGTGGGCCACCTTCGCTGTCCCTCCCACTGAACTGGGCAAGGTGGTGACGGGCCGTGCGGTAAAAGTTTCATCGCCCGACATGAACGTCGAGGTCGACGGCAAGGTGGGTTATGTAGGCAGCCTGCTGGGTGAGCAAAACCGTGCAGCGACCGTTCGCGTTACCTTGACCAACCCTGACGGCGCCTGGCGTCC
The DNA here is from genome assembly GCF_001728855.1 of Pseudomonas sp. AP19. Lineage (NCBI taxonomy): Bacteria > Pseudomonadati > Pseudomonadota > Gammaproteobacteria > Pseudomonadales > Pseudomonadaceae > Pseudomonas > Pseudomonas sp. AP19. The sequence goes on from NZ_LXJP01000047.1 coordinate 5,603, forward strand.
AGGTCTGTTCGTGAACATCGCCGTCACTTCTCAGACCGATCGAGTGGCTGTGGCCGTTCCTGAAGGCGCCGTGCAGACCGTTGAAGACAAACCCTCGGTATTTGTGCGCACCAGGGAAGGCTTTGACACTCGGCCGGTAAAAACGGGCCGCCGTGACAATGGATACGTGGAAATCATCGACGGCATCCAAGCCGGCGCCCAAGTAGCAGCCAGTGGCAGCTTTACACTCAAGTCTGAGCTCGGCAAAGCGTCTGCCGAACACGGTCACTGATGCGAACTGACAGGATGATTTCTCATGTTTGAACGTATCATCAGATTCGCCATTGAGCAGCGCATCGTTGTAATGATCGCTGTTCTGATCATGGCCGGCATCGGTATCTACAGCTATCAGAAGCTGCCCATCGATGCGGTACCCGACATCACTAACGTCCAGGTGCAGATCAACGCTGCTGCGCCTGGCTATTCGCCATTGGAAACTGAACAGCGGATCACGTTTCCAGTTGAAACGGCCATGGCCGGTCTCCCGGGCCTTCAACAGACCCGTTCCTTGTCTCGCTCTGGCCTGTCTCAGGTCACCGTGATCTTCAAGGATGGCACTGACATCTTCTTTGCCCGCCAGTTGATCAACGAGCGGCTGCAAGTTGCGAAGGAGCAGTTGCCAGAGGGCGTTGAGGCTGTCATGGGTCCGGTATCCACTGGGCTTGGTGAAATTTTCTTGTGGACCGTTGAAGCTGAGGATGGTGCGGTCAAGGAAGACGGTACACCGTACACCCCAACCGACCTGCGTGTGATCCAGGACTGGATCATCAAGCCGCAGCTGCGGAACGTCCCAGGTGTGGCCGAGATCAACACCATCGGTGGTTACGCCAAGCAGTTCCTGGTCGCGCCGGATCCGAAGCGCCTAGCTACATACAAACTGACCCTCAATGATCTGGTCGCAGCGTTGGAAAGCAACAACGCCAACGTCGGCGCCGGTTACATCGAGCGTAATGGTGAGCAGCTCCTCATCCGTGCGCCAGGGCAGGTCGGTAACATCGAAGACATCGCCAACATTGTGATCACCAGTGTCGATGGCGCACTGATTCGAATCAGCAACGTCGCTGACGTTAGCATTGGCAAAGAGCTCCGGACGGGGGCTGCCACCGAGAACGGTCGCGAAGTCGTACTCGGCACCGTGTTCATGCTGATCGGTGAAAATAGCCGTACCGTGTCTCAGGCTGTTGCCGCCAAACTGGCTGACATCAACCGTACCCTTCCAGAAGGTGTGGTTGCCGTGACGGTCTACGACCGCACCAACCTGGTTGAAAAAGCTATTGCAACTGTGAAGAAGAACTTGGTGGAAGGCGCGATTCTAGTAATCGCCATTTTGTTCCTGTTCCTCGGTAACATCCGTGCTGCACTCATCACCGCGATGGTGATCCCGTTGTCCATGCTGTTCACCTTCACCGGTATGTTCAACAACAAGGTCAGCGCCAACCTAATGAGCTTAGGCGCACTCGACTTCGGAATCATCGTCGACGGTGCCGTGGTAATTGTAGAAAACGCGATCCGTCGACTGGCTCATGCGCAACACAAGCATGGCCGTATGCTCACCAAAGCTGAGCGCTTCCATGAGGTCTTCGCTGCTGCGGGTGAAGCTCGCCGGCCACTGATCTTCGGTCAGTTGATCATCATGGTGGTGTACCTGCCGATCTTCGCCCTGACCGGCGTCGAGGGCAAAATGTTCCACCCCATGGCCTTCACCGTTGTGATGGCGCTGCTGGGTGCAATGATCCTCTCCGTCACCTTCGTTCCGGCAGCCATCGCCATGTTCGTCACTGGCAAGGTCAAGGAAGAGGAAGGCGTGGTGATGCGCACTGCGCGGCTGCGTTATGAGCCGATTTTGAAGTGGGTCCTTGGGCATCGGAACATCGCGTTCTCGGCCGCTGTAGTCCTGGTCGTGCTCAGTGGTGTGCTTGCAAGTCGTATGGGTAGCGAGTTCATTCCAAGCCTCAGTGAAGGTGACTTTGCGATGCAGGCCATGCGCGTGCCAGGTACGAGCCTGACCCAATCCGTAGAAATGCAGCAACGCCTTGAAAAGGCTGTGATTGAGCAGGTCCCGGAAGTAGAGCGGATGTTTGCGCGCTCGGGTACAGCCGAAATCGCATCCGACCCGATGCCGCCTAACGCCTCCGACGCCTACATCATGCTCAAGCCTCAGGATCAGTGGCCCGACCCTAAGAAGCCTCGCGATGAGCTGATTGCTGAAGTGCAGAAAGCCGCAGCCGGTGTCCCAGGCAGCAACTATGAGCTGTCCCAGCCCATCCAGTTGCGTTTCAACGAGCTGATCTCGGGCGTACGGAGTGACGTCGCAGTGAAGGTGTTCGGCGATGACATGGACGTGCTCAACAACACGGCCAACAAGATCGCTGCAGCGCTCAAAGCGGTACCGGGCTCTTCGGAGGTCAAGGTTGAACAGACCACCGGCCTGCCGGTGCTGACCATCAACATCGACCGCGAGAAAGCCGCACGCTACGGCCTGAACATCGCGGATGTACAGAACTCGATCGCCATCGCTGTCGGCGGTCGTACGGCCGGCACGTTGTATGAAGGCGACCGTCGCTTCGACATGGTGGTGCGCCTGCCTGAGACCGTACGTACCGACGTAGCAGGTATGTCCAGCCTTCTGATCCCTGTACCGGCCAATGCATCTCAAGGTGCCAATCAGATCGGCTTCATCCCGCTGTCGCAGGTCGCTAACCTGGACCTGCAGCTGGGTCCGAACCAGATCAGCCGCGAGAACGGCAAGCGTCTGGTGATCGTCAGCGCCAACGTCCGGGGCCGCGACCTGGGGTCGTTCGTTCAAGAGGCAACCGCTTCGCTGGATGCCAAGGTGCAGATTCCTGCTGGTTACTGGACCACCTGGGGTGGCCAGTTCGAGCAGCTCCAATCGGCGGCCAAGCGTCTGCAGATCGTGGTTCCGGTGGCCTTGCTGCTGGTCATGACCCTGCTGTTCCTGATGTTCAACAACCTGAAAGACGGCATGCTGGTGTTCACCGGTATTCCATTCGCACTCACCGGTGGCGTCGTGGCGCTGTGGCTGCGGGACATCCCGCTGTCGATCTCGGCTGGGGTTGGCTTCATTGCACTGTCCGGCGTCGCGGTACTGAACGGCCTGGTGATGATTGCCTTCATCCGCGGATTGCGAGAGGAGGGACGAACGCTTAGGCAGGCCGTCGACGAAGGCGCGTTGACCCGACTGCGACCTGTGCTGATGACAGCCCTGGTGGCGTCCCTGGGCTTCATCCCGATGGCCTTGGCAACCGGTACCGGTGCAGAGGTTCAGCGGCCACTGGCGACAGTGGTGATTGGCGGGATCCTGTCCTCCACCGCGCTGACTTTGTTGGTGCTCCCTGCCCTGTATCAATGGGCACACCGCAAGGATGAAGACGGTGATGAGGCCGAAGTGGTTAGCTGATAGCCACTAAAGAGAAGCCCACAACACACGTTGTGGGCTTTTTTGTTTTATATGAGCCAGATGCACTTACCTTTCAAAATTGTAAGTAAGGTGAATTTTAGCGCCCGCCGTGGGCGCTTTTTTATTAATGGACTTCTCATGAAAACCACTAGATCTGCAATTGCCGTATTCATGCTCTTCTCTGTGCTGTCGACAGATGCTCTAAGTAGCGTGCAGATCAATGAGGATCTTGAGCAGTCTGCTCGGCAGGCTACAGAGCGCTATGCACAGAGCGTGAAGAAGCCCATGCCAGAGCTTGAAGACTACACCTATGGCATGAATCTGGACGTTGGGAAGTTGGTGTACGTGTCGCCCAACGTGCGGTACTGCGGCAACGTGAAAAGCATGATGGCCTACGAGGACTCGAAGGGCGAATTGCACATGGTTCGCTACCTGGTGAAAGGCGAGTGCGTTAATAGTCGGTGAGCGGCCACCCACTTGCTGCCCCCGGCGCTTAGCTCACAGCAACTCGATGCCAAAACGACGTAGCAGCAGAGCAAAGCCCCCAAAACTTACCATGGTGATGATGATGCTGATGATAAGCGTCGGCCAAAAGTCCAGTTTGGGCAGCAGCACCGGAAAAGTGATAAACATTGGCAGGGTTGGAAGGACGTACCAGAACGTATACCAGGCATGATTAGCTATCTTTTCCATACTCTGGTTTTCCAAGTACAGCCAGATCAGCGTCATGACCGTGACCAGAGGCAGAGCGGCAACTAGGCCACCCAGCTTGTCGCTACGTTTTGCCAGCTCTGATACTAGAATCACTATTCCGGCAGTGACTAAGTACTTCGTGATGATCCAAGCCATTGCTGAACCTCCTACGGGCACTCGAGAGAGTCTGTCGGAATCTTCCCAAGGCGCTCACGAAGTGCTCCTGCCGTTTTGACGCCTATCATTCCCGATCTTTCCTTTACGACACCACTCTCTCTGTTTGAAGAGTGGTGCGTTGACCAGGTGGTTACCAACCGATCAGTGCGACGGTAACGGCATGCTCTGGTGGAAAGCTGCGCGCTCGATCTGAATGGTGCAGTGGTGGATTTCGAACGCATCGCTGACCGCTTCCACGACGCCCGCCAGCACGGCATCTCCATCTGCTGTGTCACCCACTACTACGTGCGAAGTCATCACGTTGCTGCCGCTACTGACGGCCCAAACGTGCAAATCGTGTACATCAGTGACGCCATCAACGTTGCGGATGGTGGTCTCGATTGCCGCGACGTCAAGCCCCCTTGGGACACCCTCCATGAGGATGCCCAGGCTCTCGCGAAGCAGCTGCCATGTCCGCGGCAGTACCCAGAGGCCGATTGCAACAGCGACAATCGTGTCGACCCAGGTCCAGCCAGTGAAGCGGATAATGAGAGCCGCGATGATTACGCCCAACGATCCGAGCATGTCGCTCCAAACTTCGAGGTAAGCCCCTTTGACATTGAGGCTCTCGTTGCTGGCAGATGCCAGAAGACGCATCGAAATAAGGTTGATGATCAGGCCAGCGATCGCGATCCACATCATCGCGCCAGTGGCGATCTCCGTCGGCATGAAGAAGCGTTGGTAGGCTTCGTACAAGATGTACATTGCCACCAGGAAGAGCAGGACTGCGTTGAGCGTGGAGGCCAGGATCTCCAACCGCGCATAGCCAAAGGTTCGTTTTTGATCCGCCGGCCGCTTGGCTATCTGGAGCGCAATCAGCGATATCGCCAAGGCGGCGGTGTCAGTGAACATGTGAGATGCATCCGACAGCAGCGCCAAGCTGCCGGTTATCCATGCACCGATTACTTCAGCAATCATAAAGCTGCCAGTCAGGGCCAATGCCATGACTAGCTTCTTCTGATGTCCCTCACGTACTGCTGCACTGCCATGATCATGATTCGATCCCACGTATTTCTCCTTGCGCAGGGGGGTGGTCGCGTTGGCTTACCAGGGTGGCCAGGCGCTAAGGCGTGGCTTGGCCGCACTGGCTGCAGAATTTCGCTCCTGACGTCAGCGAGGAGCCGCAGGCCTTGCAGCCACTCGATAGTGGTGTTCCGCAGTTTAGACAAAAGCGCGCAGATGGGGCGTTAGCGGTCCGGCACTGCCTGCAAGGCTGCAGATCAGTGATTGGGGCTTGGGATATTGCCCGCCCACTGTCAATTACCCGGTCATTGCCGTCGCAGCTCTGCTGCTGGTCATAGCGGTCATGCCGATCGCTCCCGTGCCCACCACTGTGGTGCTTACCACCGCCGTGGTTTCCCCGGCCGTGGTGGCCGCCCAAGATGTTCTTGAAAAAGCTCATGGTGTTCGTCCCTCATTGATAAGTGACATAAGCACGGGCAAAAGTTAAGGAAGTGTTCTGCTCGCGAGAAAGACTTCTAAATTGAAGTAAAAGTTCAAAATGAGCGTACGACAAAACAAGCCCATTTTGTTTATGAAATTTAATTTAATTCGCTGGGTGGCACTAACCACACAGCAGTCGAACGTGTCCGATTTTTTATCATAGCCTGGTCGATCACAATCAAAAAAGCCATTGCTGCGATTCTGACAGCATTGTAATCACGAGGTCATCGTGTCGTTATCGTGTTCCGGAAATAATGCGCCTAGCGAGAGTTTACTTCTCATTCAATTCTTTTGCCTCAAACATCCTAAGCGCCCTTAAGCCATAGGGCTCGGGGTCTCTGGCGCTCCGCACGCCCACCTTCGCACAGTATCTGTCGATGGTTTGCCTGGTAGCTACCGAGGATTCCATAGCCATGCGTCATGGATCCCATAGCCATGCGTCATGGATCAGCAGCCTCCTAGAGTTTGATAATGACACCTTCGAAATCCATTGTTCACACCCTGTTCAGTAGATTGATCTTTGCTATTCGCAGTACTCGACAAAAAGGCATCAGCACCAATCTGCTCATCGGGCTGGTAACTCTTTGGTTGTTGCTATTTACGAACGCTGAGCTTTGGCGTGTTCTTACGCGGCTGATTTTCAATGCCGATGAAGTTAATTGGCTGCTCGCGAGTAGCCTGCCAGTTGTTGTGTTTGCTTGGGTGTTTACCATACTCAGTCTGCTGTCATGGGCACGGCTCGCCAAACCGCTACTGTGCCTGATCCTGATCAGTGCGGCTTTCGCCAGCTACTTCATGAATGCTTACGGCATCGTCATTGATTACACCATGTTCACCAACGTCGTGGAGACCGACGTCAGTGAGGTCTCCGAGCTACTGAACTGGAAGCTCGGCCTCTGGGTGGCAATGGTAGGGGGATTGCCCGTTTACCTGATCAGTCAGGTGCCGCTCCGACGTAAGCCCTGGATCAAAGCGTTGGCCAGTAGACTCATTGTCCTTTCGCTTGCCCTAGTCACCCTTGCCGGCATTGTGCTGAGCCAATACCAGTCTTATGCGTCCTTGCTGCGCAACAACCGGGAGATTCGGCTCATTCTGGTTCCCACCAACCTGTTTGCGGCCAGTCATGGCTACCTGAAACGTCAGTTGGCCACGCCGAGGCCAAGAGCCGAGAAGGGCTACTCGATGTGCTTCAGCGCGCAGGCATCAGCGTAATGTGGACTGACAACAATTCGGGCTGTAAAGGGGTCTGTGACCGGGTGCCTAACCACAAGGCTACCCAACATGCGGATGCTCAGCTGTGCACCAGCGACGAGTGCAAGGACGGGGTGCTGCTCTCGGAAATGGAGGACTTCATCAACCGTCAGGAAGGCGATGCTGTCCTGGTGCTCCACTACAAAGGCAGCCACGGCCCAGCCTACTACAAGCGATATCCCTCGCAGTTCAAGAAATTCGAGCCGGTCTGCGAGACCAATGAGCTCGACAAATGTAAGCAGCAGGAGGTGATCAATGCCTACGACAACTCGATCCTCTACACCGACTACGTAACGGCCGGGCTGATCGACATCCTGGCTGCGAACACCAAATTCGACACTGCGCTCATGTACGTCTCGGATCATGGGGAGTCACTGGGAGAGGGTGGCCTCTACCTACATGGGCTGCCCTATGCGATGGCCCCGGACGAGCAAACCAAGGTGCCAATGGTGCTCTGGATGTCTGACTCTATCGCGAAGAGCGAACGGCTGAATATGGGCTGCTTGAAAGCCCAGACAAACTCGCCATTGAGCCATGACAACCTGTTCCACACGGTGCTCGGGATGATGAGCGTCCAGACATCCTCGTATCGCTCAGCCCTAGACTTCACTGCCCCTTGCAAGCCCTTGGCCGGAAGCACGTACTCCGGCCTCTGAATGCTCGAAGTGCGATTGAAATACTCGCTCGTATCAGCTGCAATATTCAATTGGAGAGCAGAAAAGTCAGTTGAATCTGGTTGCCCAGGTTTTGCTCGCTGTGAATGTCGACCTTGCCACCGCAGTGTTCCACGATCCGTTTGTACCGCGAGCGATGCGCCTGCAGTGTACGTTCAAGCAATTCGGGCCAATCAAGCGCATTGACCAGTGTTGAGACCTAGGCTGGCATCTCGGTTGCTGCCGTTCTAGTCATGGGTAACCTGGGTCGCAGCAGGTGGCGACTGAGCGTAATCGACCTATGAAGCGGCCGGTCGACAACGACCGCTGTGGGTCGAAAGCTGCCTTAGGGCTGGGCGTCTGCATCACTAATTGGCTTTAGCACTATGCTCCCGCCTATCAGCTGTATGCTCAGGGAATCACCGATTTTGAGACCCATGCGTTCGAGGATATCGTCCGGGAGGTCAGTGATGACATCCCCAGTACCATCACCTGGTTCTTGGCATTTCAAGGTTGTCCGCACGGATTCATTCATAAGGGGCGGCTCCTTATGAGCTGATGGGGAAGCCTCCATCCTACGCCCACTTGCCCCCTACTGGCAGCATTCGACCCACTGCGAAGGCTGGATGTTGGAGCCAGCACCGGCAAGCTCTGCTTTCGCAAGTATGAAGGAGTTTAGTGATAATCCTGCTTCCGGCTGGCGGCGATGGCGCTGACAACTCAGCTTAGGGCCGTGTCTGCTTGAGGTCGCAAGCAGCCAGTCGCTAATGACCGCGCTATCGAACCACTGAGCACCATCCGAGACAGAGCTTTGTTTACCGCGGAGCGTGAGCCCGTTCGCTCGAATACCTTCCTAACAAAGGGGCTTCCCCTTAGGCATACGCTTGATGCGGTTCGAGTTAGATCCTGCGATAGACACAGCTAATCCTATGTCAGACGAGATGTAGACAGGTCCTCTGGCATGGAACCCAACGGCGTTAAGTGTAGACACCGTGTTCAATTCGTCCTAGGAGTGTCACAACTTGCTGGTAGCCCGATCGAGTCACCAAGGTGCTGCAAGGTGACTGATGCCTTAGCCCGATTGCTGGCTTGTACAGCCATTGCGCGGCAAGCACTCGACTGCCAAGCACCAGCGTTGCCAGATGCACGATTTCTTCGCACCTGCCCTTGAAGCTTCGGTGGTCGATGCTCCAGCACCCCTGCGGCGAGCATGGGCACAGCGCTAATATCTGAGGATCCTTCATTTGCAAACCTCAAAGGTGAAAGCCTATCTCTCAACCGGCAATTCGGCCAACAGGTTCCATTCCTTTGCCGGCATGTGCTGCTATGTCGAGAAACCTTCCTTGCGTCTGTACCCGCCTTCGCAAAAGCCTTCGGGCGTCGTCTTCATTTTCCGACTTTATACGCCACTTATCAGTCTTTACCTTCCGTCGGCCCTTCATTGCCTCTCCTCTTCCACGTAGGTAGCGCCCAAGATCAAACCAGCCGCAGGGTCAGATCGCGCAGACTTTGGTTGCATCCGATCGGACATCTCAGTCCATGCTGAAGGGGGACAGGCGCCCCTCCTCATCGGTCCGATGGCGTCACGCTTAGCTCCTCACGAACGCGCTCAATGATTGAATCCAGAGTGGCATCCTTGTCCATAAAAAGGTAGCACTGGGTCAAGATCGTCAAAGGATGAACATTCATGACAGAGGCGAGCCCATGCACCATTTCGAGGGTAGGGCCCTTTCCTCCGGCTTCCAGTTGACTAAGGTAGGTTTGGCTACTGTGGCCGCCGAACTCTTCTTGGCTGAGGCTACGAGATTTCCTCTGCCAGAATTTGGATCGCGGATCAGTTGAGAGCTTTGCAATCTGCCTCAGCTTGCGCGAGTTCATTAGCTGCCTGTTGCACCGTTTTTAAATGCCGGCGCAGCGCAGCATCCCGCACCTCAGGCCCCTTTCTGATATCTTTTAGCCCTTGCATCATCAGAGCAGAGATCTCGGCGGCTCGTTTCCGCACTGCATGCTTAACCAGCTGCGTGTCGGCAGGAGTGATAGCTGTTGCGGGGTTAAACCGGAAATTGCGCTCATGAGACTCGCGCCAATCCATCAATACCTGGGTGATTTGCTCTCCAAACCCTCTGATCTGCTTGATCTTTCGTGCGTTGATCTCTGCAGCGGTTTCGATGCCGAACGATTGTAAGCCCGCTCGCTTTGCGGGTCCCACTCCCGGCAGCACCGCCAACTCGATGTAGAACTTTTCCAGGTAGGCGGTGCGTTGGCGCTGCTCAGCTTTACTGCGAAGGGCAGCGAGGTCCTTCTGCTCCCTGACAGCCAAGGTATCAAACTCAAGTTTGAGTCTGTTTAGCAACTCGCGCTTGGCAGTGACCTGATCAACCCCAGAGTCTGCCTGCAGGGCCCTCACTGCATCTTGGTGTCGTTTGCGAGCGGCGTCTCTGATGATGGTACGACGCTGCTTCTCTTCCGTCTTGGCCTTGGTGCCGAATTGCCCCACGAAAAGCCAGCTCGTGGCAATGATCGTTAGGTAGATGAGGGGGTACCCACCCATGGCCGACCATATAGCGATCGTAATACCCGTCAGCGTTAAGCTCATGAAGTGTTTTGCGGTTGTGCTGAAAACCCCAAGCGGCAGAGGGTCGGGCTCTGGGCTAGGATTACTTGCCGCTGGGATTTGCACCTGGTCAAGAATTGGGACTTTGGTTATGGCTGCCCATACTTCACCAATCTTAACTGGCGAGCCGTTGTTCGCTTCGCCTGGTGCGTAGATCGGAGTGACAGTGAAGTAGATGACGCCTTTGCCATCCATCAAGCACCAAGGGCAGGTGCTCAGGTGAGTCGGAAAGGCGTGGAGCTTTGACTTCGCACATGGCCGGAGCCTGGACCGGAGTTCGTCCAATGCCACTATCCATTGATGAGCAGTCGGCCGACCAGTTCGTTTGCCCTCCTCAGTGAATGTCTTTTCGAACATGCCGGCAATTGAGCCAGGCACCGTCGATAGCGGCAGTGCGCTGGGGGGCGGTAGTAGAAGGCTTTGGCTGGTGCTGTAGGCAAACCTGAATTCCGAAATGTTGTCTTCAATTGTCTCACCGAGCCCTTCCTTTTGAGGCAGGGGTTTGGGGAGCAATGGAACCGAAAACCAACGTAAGCACGAATTAGAGTTCGCTTTACTCGTATGTGACTGTTGATTGGAGAACTCTGATTGTCGAAACGAGTTTATCGAACCGCTTTTCGGATGTTTACGGTCCTTCCTGATGTTCGTTAAAGCGGTTTCATAAAACGGTGGTTTTATCGTACTCCCCAGACAGAGCGCTGGTTTGCGGGCAGGTACTGGGCTTAAGTGCGTTTACTGTTCCATTGCTCCCCGAACCCCAGGCACGCCAGCGTACGGATGCCGGCCACCCAGCAAGAGGTGCCAGATCAGAAGTCCAAGGCCGAAGTTATCGTGGTTTGGTGTTCGGACCACTCGGCGGAAGTTCTTTCCCTGTAGCTCAGGAGGTGTGTATGTTCCTACGCCCACTTCGCAGAGATGCTGGTTGACCCCGTCACTGAGCTGGTAAGTGTTTGCGCCGATGCCGAATTGACCCACGTGCCGAGATTTTACTGAGCCCCTCTGAATTCTTGCGAACCAATGCCAGTGCTGCATTTCGTTAGATTGGACTTGGGTCAGTCTTTAGTCGGCGCGTGGATCAATTCGGCATCGGCGCCAACACGCGTACGATCACTTTGGCGTAAGCGCAGCCTCGGTCCCTCTAAAGTTGGCCATTTTCGAGACGCCCAGCCAGCGTACTTGCGCGGCGCCCCGATCAGACCGTATCTGGCGGTACCAAAGCGCGGAGCGGTCATATCCAACACATTGCACGGGGTATAATCGCTCCGCCGACCACGCGGCTCATCCGCGCCACGAGCAGGACAATACCGGCCATCATGCAGTTATCGAAATTAGCTCGAACAGAACGCTTTGGCCCATGTTCTGGTCTCGCAATGTCTCTACTGCTCTCAAACGATTTTGCTTCTCAACGCGCAGTGACAGAGGAAGAAGATCATCTCGGACTCAAATAGTGCCTTTGCTTGCAGGTCTTTGGCCTATCTCGAATGGTTTTGGAAATCCATGGACCAAGCGCAGCATAGTTTTCGTCCAGTACCAGTTCACCGTGATATGCGCCGGCAGCGAATTACCGTCCAAACCGGCGCGGTTATTTCCTTCAAAGATACGGCGCACAGATCGACTTCGGCATCACCATAGTCATGGCTTTTTATTCGCTTTAATCCACTGATCGAATACGGCGATTTCCTTCTTCTGTGCGGCAATTATGTCCTTGGCCATACGGAGCATCTCTGGATTTTTTCCGTTCTGGAGTTCGGCTTGCGCCATCTCGACTGCCATTTGGTGGTGCATGCGCATGTTGGCCGCGAAGTCATAATCCACGTCACCAGTCATGGACATGCCGCCCATTTGTTTCATCATCTTCGAATGATCCTTCTGCTCGGAAGGCATCTGCATCGCTTCGCTTTTCGTGGGTTCTGCGGCATTAGTCCACGTCGGCGCTGCTGCCATTACCGCGACAGCCATCGCTACCACCCTCATCGACAAAGTGAACCGGCTAGAGCTGTTGTGCTTGATATGCTGTGACATTGTGAATCTCCTATTAGCGCCGAAGGGTTGGCACATGCATGCCATGGCCCCCGAACACGGAAATTGCTATTTCTGTACTGCATGGGGCTTGACTAACTCTGTTCGCCAGCCATTTTTCGGCAGATCTCTGCGCATTCACGGCAGGCCCTGACGCAATCTTCCATACCACCGACCTGTTCGCAGCTCTTCACGCAAGCATCACAGATCTCGGCGCAAACCCCACAAACGTGGTGGTGAAAGGTGGAACCACTCAACAAGAAATTGGCCGACGTCTGACAGATCTCGGCGCAGTTGATCATTAGGCGAAAATGTTCGGCCTCAAGGTGTTTACCCCCCGCCTCAAGGCAATGGGTCATCGCTGTATTCAGACAGGTTTTGTGGCAGTCGCTACACGCCTCAACGCAAGGCCGCAGGTATTGGTGAGTGTTTCTGTGAGAGGTAACCGGGGTGTCGCTCATAGCTATGTTCTCCATTGCATCCAAGGAAAGACAACACTAGCAGTGGTGCTGAGACCAGCGGCATTCGATAATTTCTATTAAAAACAACTGATCATTTCAGACTGATCGCGGATGAGTGATACTGCAGACAAGCACCAAGCGTAACGCGAGCAAGATGCTGTTAAATAGCATTCAAGTAAGTGCATACCCAAGGGCCAAGGGCTCATATTTCACCCTAGACCACGCTCGGCGGACAGTCGACTGAAATTAAAATTACATTTCTGTCAGCTCTTGGTTGGTTAACACTTCGTTGCGAATTGAGTTTAGTACCGAACGTCACCTAATAACGGTCGAAACACAAATTATAGGCGCGCTGTTAAGCATGCCATTAATTGAGTAAAGACCTTGCCTGACAGATATGTAATGTTAACGGCAGCTTTCTGACAGGTATCATTAGCTACTCTCTAACCATCAGTGAATTAGAGTTAGGAGAGGGTCATGAAATCATTGAAGGCAGTCATCGCTATTGCGGTATTGGCAGTTTCGTCCTTTGCCATAGCTGAGGGTGGAGGGGATCGCGTCTTTGGTCGGATGATGCAAGAAAATCAGCAGGCGATGGAGCAATATGCCATCAAAAATGGTAAGGCCATACCTGAGGTTGTTCATTACCAGTATGGTTTGAACCTTGATATCGCAAAAGTTATCAGTATGACCCCAACCACAGGATCTAGATACTGTGGGTTGGCCCCTTCGCGTATGACCTACGAAGACTCGAGTGGCAAGTTGAATACCCTCGAGTACCAAGTGCTGGTCAGTAATTGCCCTCATGGTGGCTGATCGCTTACGGTCCAAGTGCATTAGAGAAACTAAGGTTTATTTATGGAGCACCAAGTGGATAATTACATTCCGCTGACAAAAAAGTAATTTTTAGGTCATGCTAGCGTTATTTTAGATGTGAAACTATGCTGCTGCACGCAGGGTGTTCACCTGCATGCTTATAATCATAAATATTTCACATTAAAACTCTGCCAAGCAAAAGCCTGGGGTATTACATGAATAATAATAATAACTTTTATGGTCTTTCCCTCATTGCCCTTGGCATGAGTCTGGGGCAGGTTGCAGTGGCCGTTGAGCAAAAGCCAGAGGGGTTCATTGAGGGGAGCAGTTTTAACATTCTCAACCGAAATCTCTACTTCAATCGCGACTTTCGCAACGGTCAGTCCAGTCGAACGGGGAACGGTTACTCCGAAGAGTGGGCTCACGGAATTATCGGACGTTTTGAGTCAGGCTTCACACAGGGCACTGTGGGCTTCGGCATTGATGCATTCGCAATGCAGGGGATCAAGCTTGACTCGGGTGATGGCCGTTCTGGAGCCGGTGGCACAGTAGACATCATGCCCTACAACAGCAAGGGTCAGCCTGAGGATACCTATTCAAAAGTCGGTGGAGCAGCCAAGCTTCGCTTGCTAGATACGGTCGTCAAGGTTGGGGACGTATTTCCTTCTACGCCTGTTGTGGCGTATGGGGACTCACGACTGCTGCCTGAGAGCTTTCGTGGCGCCACGTTTGCCAACACCAGCATTGAAGGCCTGACCTTGCAGGGTGGTCGCCTGCATGCGATGAGCCAACCGAATTCAAGCAGCATGCGCGATGGTTTCGCTACGTTCTATGCAGGATCTGTAGACGCGCCTTGGATCGCCTACTTGGGTGGCGATTACACCGTTAACGAACATATCGGTGTGAGTCTCTATACCAGCCGCTTCAAAGATGTGTGGAACCAGTATTACGCTGGCACCACGTTAAGCTACCCACTTTCCGAGACTGTCGCGCTGATTGGTGGCCTGAACTACTACCGAGCAGTCGACGAGGGAAAAAAACTGCTGGGCAGCTTCGATAACAACATCTGGAGCGGTAAGACCGGTATCCAGTTTGGTGCCCACACGCTGACCGTTGGCTACCAGCGCAGCAATGGGGATGACGATTTTGATTACCTGCGCCAATCTGATTCTATTTTCCTGGATAACTCTATCCAATACAGCGACTTCAACTCCCCGAAAGAGCAATCCTTGCAGCTACGCTATGACTTGAATATGCAGTCCTTTGGCATTCCTGGCCTGAGCTTCATGACTCGTTACGCGAAGGGCTGGGATGCTGACTACTCGAATGCGAACAGCGTCTATATGCGCCGAGGAGCTGATGGCGCTCCACTGCAGGACCAGAAGCGTTGGGAGCGAGACATCGAGGCTAAGTACATCATTCAAGCCGGCTCCCTGAAAGACATGTCCTTCCGTGTGCGCCAAGCGACGACTCGGGCTACCGCCTTCGAATCAGATTTGGATGAGATTCGTCTGATTGTGGAGTACCCGCTGCAAATTCTCTAAATCGAGCATTAGCTACCTAGCTCACCAGGTACAACCCGTCTCTTTGTTACTCCTTTGGTTGGGAGGCGGCTTAGGCGCCCTTGTGGCGCCTTTTTTTATGGTGCGCCAGGCATGGCGCGTTGCGCGCAAGCGCAACCAGTTTGGCTGTGGTGGCCACACTGGTGACTTGGAGGTGAAAGTCCTCTACACACCCGGCAAGGGGAAGTGTTAGCCAGAGGCAAGGGTGTCGCGGGTGACCGCGAATCTGAAGGAAGCCCGAGGCAAAATGCTGGCCTGACGAACAGGAAGCGGATTAGGCGGCACAGCGGGGTAAGGTAGCCATAATTGCCCAAGCCCAATACTTGCACGGAGCGCTGTGACGTAAATCCGACAGGCATAAGCAGGAAGGTCGCGCGAATTACCCTGGGAGATCTGTTTAGCCTGCCATGTGCTACCGGCATCGCGAGATGACGGGATGGGCGACAGAAGTCAACAGAGGCCGTAGTAGCTGCTCGAAACCGGAGCAATGAAGGGCTGAACCTGCCATGAGTGGATAGTCGGGTGTGATCTCTGCAGAGCGTAAAGCAGAAACTCCGCGTAGCGGGGGTCGAGACCATCAGGAGGTAGGAGCCGGAAGCTCCGAGGGCCGGTCTGGGCGCTTAGATACCGCAGGCGACACATCAACGGAACCAAACTCGCTGACGCTGTTTGTCAGTAGGCAGGAAGCGTTGTGCACCAGCCGATCCAAAATGGCATCGGCCAAGGTCGGATCGACGATAAGCTCATGCCATTTGTCCACCGGCATAGAGCGGTCATCCAGCAACTCCAGCATGTCGCGCCGTTGCTCGGCGGTAAGCGGCACAAGCCCCCAGTCGAGGATCAGCAGATCGGTCTTGGCGTAGCTGTCCATCAGTTTCGCGAAGAGGTCTTCCAGCAGGTGTGGCAGGCGCAGGTAGCGCACTCTGTAGCCGTTGTACCCACGCCCTTGGAGTCGCCATGATCAGGTTCAGCCCAACGCACTGCCACCAGCGTCGATCTCTATCAGCCGTGTTTTGACGCAGTTCCGATAGAGTTCGATCACCGATTGATTATAAAGGTCGCCCCCTGCCAGACCAAAAAATCAGACTGCTGGATGACGTTGCACAAACAATCATGGGGCGTGCAGTGGCGGACACAATCACTTCATGGCCTGCTTCCTTCCGAGGGTATGGATTCAACCGCGAGGCGTCGTCGGCGCATCAATCGGTAAGCTGCCGGGATGACAAATAGGGACAGTAAGGGCGCGGTAACCATACCACCGACCATGGGCGCAGCGATGCGGCTCATTATTTCGCTACCGGAACCGCTGCCCAATAGGATCGGTAATAGGCCAGCAATGATGACCGCCACCGTCATGGCCTTGGGTCGAACCCGCTGCACGGCTCCTTCGCTAATTGCTGCTATTAGCCCTCGCTCGGTACTGTCGCCGGCCTCTACACGTTCGGCCCAGGCGTTTTTCAAGTAGAGCAGCATGATCACGCCGAATTCGGCAGACACACCCGCCAGAGCAATGAATCCGACGCCGGTAGCCACCGACAGGCTAAAGCCGAGTAGGTAGAGGAACCATGCCCCACCAGTAAGGGCGAACGGCAAGGTGGCCATGATCAGCAAAGCCTCGTCGAATCGGGAAAACGTCAGGTACAGCAGCACGAAAATGATCATCAGCGTGGCCGGCACTACCAGCTTGAGCCGTGCGTTGGCTCGTTCAAGAAACTCGAACTGCCCCGAGTAACTCAGGCTCATGCCTGGCTGCAGCTTGACCTGCTCATTGACAACACGACGCAGATCGGCAACCACTGAGGCAATGTCCCGGCCACGTACGTCGATATACACCCACCCGGAAGGTCGGGCGTTCTCGCTCTTGAGCATCGGCGGGCCTTCACTGACCTTGACCTTCGCCACCGTGCCAAGGGTGATCTGGCTCCCTAGCGGAGTGTAGATCGGCAGTTGCTCTAGGGCGCCAAGCGAATCACGCCACTCTCGGGGATAGCGCACATTGATCGGAAAACGGGCGAGCCCTTCAATGGTCTCGCCAACATTCTCACCACCAATAGCACCGGCGACGATCGACTGCACATCAGCGATATTCAACCCGTAGCGGGCAGCGGCTTTGCGGTCGATATCCACATCGATGTAGCGGCCGCCCGTCAATCGTTCAGCCAGAGCCGAACTGACCCCGGGCACGTTTTTGGCTACGCGCTCGACCGCCTGAGTCGCCGCGTCGATTTCCGTCAAGTTTGTGCCGGCAATTTTCACTCCAATCGGACTCTTGATCCCAGTGGCGAGCATGTCCATGCGGTTGCGGATCGGTGGTATCCAAATATTAGTCAGCCCAGGGACGCGCACCACTCGATCCAACTCTTCCACCAATTTTTCCTGGGTCATACCAGGACGCCACTGTTCGCGTGGTTTGAACTGGATAGTGGTCTCGAACATCTCCAGCGGCGCCGGGTCGGTAGCGGTTTCGGCACGACCAGCCTTACCAAAAACGTGTTCGACTTCGGGTACCGTCTTGATCAAGCGGTCGGTCTGTTGCAGCAGCTGCGCCGCTTTCTGTGCCGACAACCCCGGCAGAGCCGAAGGCATATAGAGCAAATCGCCCTCGTCCATTGCAGGAAGGAACTCGCCACCCAAACGAGAGATCGGCCACAACGCGCTGAGGAAAACCATTAACGCGATTAATAGGGTGACTTTGGGTCGATGTAACACCGCATCAAGGGCCGGCTGATAGATCCTGATCAACCAGCGGTTTAGCGGGTTCTGGTCCTCTTTGGGGATCCGACCACGAATCCAGTAACCCATCAGTACCGGCACCAGGGTTACCGAGAGTCCGGCCGCCGCCGCCATGGCATAGGTCTTGGTGAAGGCCAATGGACCAAACAGACGACCCTCTTGAGCCTCCAGGGTGAACACCGGGATGAACGATAGGGTGATGATCAGCAGGCAGAAAAACAGCGCCGGCCCCACCTCCGCCGCCGCTTCGGTTATCACATGCCAGTGACGTTCGCCCTTCAACTCCTCCCCAGGATGGGCCACATGCCAAGCCTCGATCTTCTTGTGAGCGTTCTCGATCATTACCACGGCGGCGTCGACCATGGCGCCGATGGCAATAGCAATCCCGCCAAGGGACATGATGTTGGCGTTGATTCCTTGATGCCGCATGACGATGAAGGCAATGAGCACCCCCACCGGCAAAGAGATAATGGCCACTAGGGATGAACGTAGGTGCCAGAGAAATATCCCACAGACCAACGCGACGACGATGAACTCCTCAAGCAGTTTGTAGCTGAGGTTTTCCACTGCGCGGTCGATCAGTTTGCTGCGGTCGTAGGTGGTGACGATTTCCACCCCGGCCGGCAGACTGCTTTTCAGGTCGTCCAGTTTGGCCTTGACCGCCGCAATGGTTTCGCGAGCGTTCTTGCCGCTGCGCAGAATCACCACGCCGCCGACGGTTTCGCCTTCGCCGTCGAGTTCAGTGATGCCGCGGCGCATCTCCGGCCCCAGCTGGATCGTCGCCACGTCGCCTAGGGACACTGGCACCCCGCCAGCACCGAGCTTGAGCGGAATGGCACGAAAGTCATTCAGCGTCTTCAGGTATCCGGAGGCGCGCACCATGAACTCGGTCTCCGCCATCTCCAGCAACGCACCACCGGTTTCCTGATTGGCCTTGCCAATAGCGTCGGTTACCTCAGCCTGAGTGATACCGAGGCTGGCCAGCTTGAGTGGATCGAGTTGGACCTGATACTGCTTGACCATGCCACCCACGGTGGCCACCTCCGCAACGTTGGGCAGGGTCTTGAGTTCGAACTTGAGGAACCAGTCCTGCAAGGCGCGCAGTTGCGCCAGGTCGTGTCCGCCACTGCGGTCCACTAGTGCGTACTGATAGATCCAGCCCACGCCTGTGGCGTCTGGCCCCAAGGACGGTTTGGCGGAAGTCGGCAGTCGGCTTTGGACCTGACTCAAGTATTCCAGCACCCGGGAGCGGGCCCAATACAAATCGGTACCGTCTTCGAACAGCACGTAAACGAAGCTGTCGCCGAAAAAGGAATAGCCGCGTACGGTCTTGGCCCCTGGCACCGAGAGCATGGTGGTGGCCAACGGGTAGGTCACCTGGTTCTCAACGATCTGCGGCGCTTGTCCCGCATAAGGGGTGCGGATGATTACCTGAGCATCGGAGAGATCCGGAAGTGCATCGATCGGCGTGCTCTGAACCGACCAGACGCCCCAGACCGTGACGAAGATCGTCGCCAGCAGCACTAGAAATCGGTTGGCCACTGACCAGCGAATCAGGGCGGCGATCATGGCTGACCCCTTAGTTTTTCCAGGCGTTCAATGCGTAAACCATCATCGGTTTGGCTAACCGATACCCTAACCTTGTCTCCCGTCTTGAGACCTTGAACGAGAGCAGGGTCAGTCAATGGGAAGGTCATGGTCATACCAGGCATGCCCAGCGTCTTGAACGGACCAAGGGCGATTGTTACGTCTTGGTTATTGATCTCGACGATCTGCCCATCCGCCTCATGAAAGCTGGAGGCTGCTGCGCTGGGTGGTGACATTTCCAGCGTGCTCGCAACAATGCCCTTGAGACTGGCCTCAGAGTCGAGCAGGAACTGTCCAGAGCTGACTACCTGCTGACCTTCTTCCAACCCCTTCAATACCACCGTTTTGCCTTCGTTTTCCTGCCCGAGTTGCACTTCTAGGGGGCGGTAGCGACCCGCGTCTTCGGCGAGCATCACCAGGACGCGTCGGCCGGTGCGAATGATTGCCTCGCTCGGCACCCACAGCACGCTTTGTTCGGTAGAGCGTTTTAGGTGCACCTGGGCCGTCATGCCCGGCCTGAGTCGCCCATCAGGGTTGGGCAGTTCGACCCGGACACGCACAGTTCGGCTGTCGGGGTTGGTTTCGGGCAGAATCGCACTGACTGTGCCCTTGAGCACTGTTCCCGGAAAGGCTGGCAAACGTGCTTCTACCGCTTGCCCCATGATGATCGATCCAGTCTCCGACTCTGGTACGGCCACTGCCAGCCAGACGCTGCTCAATCCATTGACTCGAGCCAGAGTCTCGCCGGCCGCCACGGTCATACCCGAGCGTACATCCAACTCTTGCAGTACACCGCTAATGGGGCTGGTGAGCGTCAGGACCGGCTGGGTCTTGCCGCTTCGCTCCACTTGAGCAATCAGCGGTGCTGGCATCCCGGTCAAGCGCAAGCGCTGGCGTGCTGCCGCCAGCAAGTCGGCATCGCCACTGCGTTTGAGTGCGAGAAACTCTTCCTGAGCAGCGGCCCATTCCGGTACCAGGATATCGGCCAAAGCCGCATGGGCTTTGAGCACATCGCCTGGAGCACGGGCGTACACTCGCTCCACAAAGCCAGCAGTACGCGATTGAATCACTGCAACATCCCGCTCGTTGAATGCCAACACACCGACCACGTCCAAGTTGGAAGTAAGCACGCCGCGAGTGACTGTGGCCACTCGCAAACCGAGATTCTGGGTCAGGCTGGGGTCGATACTGATGGCCGCACTGTCCGCTGCAGCATCCGCGTAGCGGGGCTTCAACTCCATATCCATAAAGGGAGACTTGCCTGGTTTATCGAACTTCTGCTGCGGGGACATCGGGTCGTACCAATACAGTACTTTGCGTTCGTCTTGGGCTTTAGGGGCCTGTTCGGCTGCGCTATCAGGCATGCGCTGTTGAGCGAACCAGTAACCGCCGGCAGCGCCCAAGGTAATCGAGAGACCTGCCAGCAAAGCCCCTTTCCAGATTCGAGTACTCATTGATTGGTGTCCCCATAGGCGAAATACAGGCGAGCACTGGTGAGGGCTCGCTGTTCTTCGAAGTCGATCTGTTTGAGGCGGGCCTCGATGAGTTCACGTCGGGCAGTGATGACAGGTGCCAGGTCGCTTTTACCGGCCCGGTAGCTGGCCATGGTCATCCCGACTTTTTCCTTGGCCAGGGGTAACAGACTGTCCTGGCTGCGGTACACGGCACGGTTCAGACGCTCGTATTCGGCCAGATCGTCCTCCAGTTGCTGGGTGTGTTCACGTACGAGAGCTTCGCGCTCGGCCTCCAACTGATTCAGTTCAGCGTGTTTGGCGGCGATCTTCGGGTTCTGTCGGGACTCGGGGAACAGTGGCAAGTCGAACGTGAACTGCACGCTGACCATGTCGCCGAACTGACGGTTGCGGCGCTGGTAATCAAGCTCCCAACTCCAGTCGGACTGCTTTTCGGACTCTGCTTCACGGACCTTGGCCTGCGCTTCGCGAGTCATTGGCGCGTATGCCGCCAATGCGGGGTGATATTGCAGCTTATGGGAATAACCTGAGGTATCGATGGGCCACTCGGGCAAGCTGCCGACGGGCTGGTCATTGGCCGCTGGGCCAATCCAGCGTTTGAGGGCCGCTCGGGCTTGCGCACGCAGGCGAATTAACTCGTCCTGTTGTTCCGCCAACTGAGCCGCCTCCTGTTTCGGCGTTACTGCATCGGCAGGTTGGGCACGACCACCGGCGATCTGCGCCCGGACGGTATCGGCCAACAGACGGTTCTCCCGGTAAAAATCCTGAAACAGCACCTCTTTACGCTCGACGGAGTAGCTGCTGATCCAGGCCAATGCCGTGGCCTGACGAACGTTCAGCCGCTCGACACGGCCTTCGGCCGCGGCTCGATCTACGGCCGCCTCGGCAACTTCGATACGCGCCCTACGCTTGTCACGATTGGGCACCTCCTGCATGACGCCGACCATCTGCATGGTCATACCGTCCTGCTCGAGGCGCCAGCGGTCAGGGCCACCGATGGGATAGTCTTGTATGCCCAGCAGGAGCTTCGGGTCGGGTAGTTCTCCAGCTGGAATGGCGGCGCTGCTGGCCGCTTGCAGTTTGGCCGCTTGGGCGGTCAGCGATGGTGCATTGTTTTCAGCCAACCGTAAGGCTTCGTCGAGTGTCAGGGGTGCAGCAAGGCTTGGCAATGCCAGCACGCTTGCCGCCAGGGCAGCCACGAGGGGCCAACCGGTGCAGTAGCACTTGGGATTCATGTTCACGATTCCTGTGATGATCCACTGCGCGTGTCTTGGGCTCGCGCGCAGATATGCCATCCCGCGCCAGGGCGGGATGAGGCTCAGTGGGGTACAGGAATCAAGCGCGAGGCGGTCGCCACACCCCGGAGGGAGCCTGAGTAGACAGGGAGTCGCTGAAGATTGTTAGTATTTGCGGACTGGACAAACGGGTGGCAGGTTTCCCCAACAACACTTGTAGCAGACTGGCGCTCCTGCATTCCTGACCAGGTTTGCAGGGTTTGCCATGATCGGCGGAGCTGCTCATATCACCGCAACAGTCCTGGTTCATATCATCCATCATGGTCATACCCGTCGTGTTCGTCGGGCAAGGTTCTGTCGGTGACTGAATGCCCGCCATCCCGCTCAGGGGAAGCGCCAAGCTGATCAGAAAAATGAGGAACAACCGCAGATAGCGTTTCATGCGAGGAAGTTTAGTCGCTGGCGACGGGCGATACCATTACGAATCTGTCAGGTAGAACCAGCAGCAACGGCGCTCCTTAATTTAGCGGCCTGTCTATACGCATGCTGATAGGTCAGGCTTCGTAAATGATTGTCTCGTGAGTCGGTAATGCCACGATAAGGATCACCGAAATGGGTAGAACCAGTGGACCGTGCCGAGAACAGCGCTCAACAACAGATAGATACCCGCCAAACACCTACTATCCTACCGCCTATAAGTTTGTTGAGCAGATAGCTCAATATGAGCTCGCCGCAACAGAATCACTGGACGCTGTAGATACACTTGCGGACGACAGCCAAGGAAACTGGAATATGTCCGAGACAATAGCTACACATAGCATTCCCCGTACGGTCTGGGCGCTAGGTTTCGTCAGCCTGTTCATGGACTTTTCTTCAGAAATGGTTCATAGCTTGCTGCCTATCTTTCTGGTGGGCACTCTAGGCATCAGCATAATCACTCTGGGTCTGATCGAGGGCATTGCGGAGGCGACGGCCCTGATAGTGAAAGTGTTTTCAGGGGCGATCAGCGACTACGTCGGTCGTCTCAAGGGCTTGCTGCTGGTTGGCTAGGGTCTTGCGGCACTCACCAAGCCGCTCTTTCCATTGGCTCACTCTGCAGAAATGGTGTTCACCGCACGCTTTCTGGATCGGATCGGCAAAGGTATTCGCGGCGCTCCACGTGATGCCCTGGTCGCTGATGTATCGCCACCGCATATCCGTCGCTTGCTTCGGCTTACGTCAATCCATGGATACGATAGGGGCCTTCCTCGGGCCAGCAGTAGCCATCCGCCTGATGTATGCCTTCAGTGAAAACATTCCACTGGTGTTATGGATCGCGGTGATACCGGCGTTGGTAGCGGTCAGTCTGATTTTTATTGGCGTCGATGAGTCCGAACACGAGCATTCAGCTCAGCGCTTTCGTTCACCCTGGCACGTTTTAGTGAGGCCTTCCTGGGCTTGCGCGCTCAGCAAGCAGGGTTGTCTGCAACCTGGGTGCCGATAGTAATGGTGGTGATGGCCTTGTTCTACACGCTCTCGGCCTACCCTGTGGGGAAGCTCTCTGACCGTGTAAGTCGCACAAGTCTCCTCAGGGTCGGGTTGATATTGCTGATCTTGTCCGATCTGGTTCTAGCCAGTGCCGAGTCCGTCTCAATGTTGATACTCGGCGTCGCCCTATGGGGACTTCATATGGGATTTAGTCAGGGGCTACTGGCTGCGCTTGTCGCTGACACGACACCGGCAGAATTGAAAGGAACCGCTTTCGGGATTTTCAACCTGGTGAGTGGTGTATCCATGTTGCTGGCAAGCGGGATTGCGGGGTTATTTTGGCAAACGTATGGCTCAGCAATGACATTTTATGCCGGCGCGGTTTTTTCTGCGATAGCGCTCATACTGCTGATAGCACAACGTAGCAAGAGCACACATCGCTTGCATGATCACGGGCAGTGATCATGCAAGAATCAAGGAAAGTTTGAAACTTAGTTTGCCATGTACTCGGCAATCACTTGGTCAGTACCTGCTTTGCTCAGGCCGATGACCTGATAAACATCCTGCTTCCCACCGACCTCCATGCCAGGCGAGCCTGCCGGCATGCCCGGCACAGCTATCCCGATAAGGTCGTCGCGTTTGCTCAAAGCAACTATTTGCTCGGCAGGCACGTGGCCTTCAACAAACTTGCCGTTGATCACCGCGGTGTGGCATGACGAGAGACGCGGAGCAACACCCAGGCCCTGCTTGACCGCGCTCATGTTGGTTTCTACATGATCAACGACGGTGAAGCCGTTAGCTTCAAGGTGCTGCATCCACTTCTTGCAGCATCCACAGTTAGCGTCACGATGGACGTCGATCGTCATCGATTCTGCTGCATGACCAGCGGAACTGATAAACAGAGCCGCGAATGCAGCGAGGCGAAGTGCCCGGCCAGGACGAAGAAAGTTATTTCGCATGGGTATGCTCCTTCCCATCAGCATGGGTATGAGTTTTTGGCTGATCCGCAGGAGCATCTGCACCCTCAGTATGAGCATGCTCAGTACTTTCATCCTGAGAGGGTGCTGCGTCTTCATCATGAAGATGCGCACTATTTTTGTCGTCATGATGATCGTCGGACTCAGCTACTTCTTCAGCGCCGCCTGCATCATGATGTCCAGCGGCAGCCTCTTTTTGACCGTCATGCTGTCCTTCATGGTTATGCATTTTGGTCTCGCCGCCACCGTGTTGGTGGCCATCGCTGCTTGCTGTCAGGGCCTTATATTGCTCTGCATCCAAGGCGGGAAGCTGCTGAAGAAAAGCAACCATCCCCCAGATGTAGGGGTCGGCCATGCTTTTGCCCCAGGCTGGCATGCCTGTGGACTTGATACCGTGCTTGATGATCCAGAAGGCGGCAGCTGGATTTCCATCAACGCCCAGTTTTGAAAGATTTGGAGGTGCCGGGTAAAGGCTTTTACTCAACTCGGTTCCAGCGACACTCGGAGCGAGGTGGCAGCCAATGCACATTGAGTTGTAATTGCCTGCACCTGCACGAATGAGAGCTTCATCGCTTAGGCTCTGTACGTAAACCCAAGAAATACGATTTTCTGTAAAATACACCGCCATTAAAGCCAGGAGGCCAAGATGGCAAAGCGGTATGAACTCCCCGACGCAGCCTGGGATCTGGTTGCAGATATCTTCACCAAAAATCAGCGCACCGGGCGCCCTCGGGCCGATGATCGCCTGATGCTAAACGGTATTCTCTGGGTGCTTTGCTCTGGCGCAGCCTGGCGAGACATGCCCGAACGATTCGGCCCTTGGTCAACGATCTATCAACGGTTCCGAGGATGGCGTGATTGCGGAGCTTTTGATCAGATGCTCAAGCGTCTTCATATCCGATTGAATGAGCAGGGTTTGATTGACTTGGAAACATGGATGATCGACTCCACTGCCGTACGAGCAACCCGGGCCTCATCAGGTGCCGGGAAAAAAGGGGATTTGAAGAACCGCAAGACCACGCGCTCGGGCGCAGCCGGGGTGGCCTGACGACCAAGATTCACATGCTGTGCGACGCCAATGGTGTGCCTCTGCGTTTCCTGTTGTCAGGCGGACAAGCCAGCGATATAGCCTATGCCCAACCGCTACTCGATCAGGCTTGCATACCCAGCCTGCGCGGTCGCCCACGCAAGCGTTGCCGCTGGTTGCTGGCTGACAAGGGTTACGACGCTGAAGCGCTGCGCCAGTATTGTGATCGTTATCGCATGCAGCCAGTCATTCCGTTGCGAAGCATGAAGCGCAAAACCAAGCCAGGATTGCCTCGACTTTTTGATCGCCCCAAATATCGGCAGCGCAACATCATCGAACGCATGTTTGGCTGGCTGAAGGAGAACCGTCGCATCGTGACGCACTTCGACAAGCTCGCAACAAGTTTTGCGGCGATGGTCTCATTGGCCTGCGCTATGCGGTGCTTGCGACAATACTTTACGTACAGAGCCTAGCACCTCATGATCTGCACGCCCCTATCGCGCCAGCACCAATAGCGCCTGCCCCCCATCACCAAGGTGACAGTCAGCCAAGCGGCAGGCACTATCAGCATCAACAAGGCTGCATTCGACTTGAGCACTTGAAGTGCTGGACGACGGAAACGTCTGAGCAGATACCGGTGCAGTGGGGGGTGTAGTGGTCAACTGCCGTGCAAATAATTTTTTTAAACGATAAATCGAGAGATTAATGCCGCAGATAGCAACGACGCTCCGTGAGTTTAAAACGGGTCTGGCCCCGGCTCTACACCAGTGAAGGTGATCTCAACGGGGTCACTTTCGCGCTGCCACGCTAGCTGATAGACCAGCCACTGGTGCTTTCCTTCTTTACGATCAGCCACCAACAACAGCGTCCATCCTGCCCTCAGCAACTGGTTGGCGTTTTCCTCGCTGCGAGTGCTGATCAACCTCTTCGTTTGGTCTATCGCCATTGCCAATTTCCGTAATGTGCCATCGTTATAGAGGCGTAAAGGCTAGCAGGCCATTTGATGATGAGCCCCTATGCGCAATCCCTTCAATGCGTATGTATTGGTAGCAGAGCTTAGGCGACAACTGGGCGGATTGTGTTGCCATGACGTTTTCTTATAGATCAAAACTAATCAGCTGAAGGTGGTCAAATCGAATGCAAATGTGGTGGTCAATTAGCATGCAATTTCCAATCTCTAGTTTTGTACCAAGCTCAACCGTTAGAAAATCATCAGCCAAGTCGCGTCCTGCAAGCCGGTTTTAGGTTTGAACAATAGACAAGTTTCTGATCAGAGCAAACCTACCGAAATATGTTGACTAGACATTTATTGACTTAAATTTACACATCTAAACATATGAGCGCTGCATACAACCACCACTCAAGCCTTGAGCTTTCATAGTCGACATATGTTCCCTATTATAAAACCGCAGCGGGGCTCGGAAATCCACCAGAGAACCTGCCTGATAAGACACAAATCAGGCCAGGTACTTCGGAAGCTGAGAGTTGGCGCAGGCTGGTAAGAATCAAGGTATGAAATCACAGAGCTGTATGGATGCACAGTATAGATCCGAGTCCCTCATTTAAGTCAATTCCGACCTGGGTGTCGGCTTTTCAAATAAATGCTACCCATCGCCGGCGAAGGCCTCAATCGGCGACTCCAGATTATCGAAATAGCTGCGACTGCAAGTGGCAATTAATGTGACTACCCAAGGCTCTGTCGGCAATAGCTGCAACTGCCTTGCAATTTTCAGTGACAAATCTACTGCCAATTGATAGTGTTCTTTTTGTTAGAGGTTCCCTGTGAGGTGCAAGTTTGGTTCCTACCCACTCTTGCGAAAGAAACCGCCCATGTGGCGGTTTTTTTTCGCCTTGTGTTTTCTGCTGGCGAATTTTCCATCAGGTGTGGTCTACTGATACCCTTGTCAGGAGGCCTGACTCTCTCCAGATCCAGCACGTTTCCCGTGCAATCCTGACAGAGATTCCATATGACTCCCCGCCGTGCCACTTCGTTACGCCCTGGACAATTCAAACATCTGATCCGCGTTGCATCCGTCATAACTTCTGCCAGAGCGCGATGTGGCTTTGTTGTGGCTAACCCATACCACTGGCATCCGCGTCACTGAGCTGGCGTTGCTAGAGGTCGCAGACGTGCTGTATTCCAGCGGTGCCATCAAGCCCGAGGTGTATTTGCGTGCGGACATCACAAAAGGTTGGGCCGAGAAACATCTATCTCACCCACGCCAAATGTCTTGCCGCGCTCGATGCGTGGTTTGCGGTGCGTCATCGACGCCGCTGGGGCCTTTCCGGCGAGGATGAATACCGAGGGTTGCGCCCAGGTTCAAAGCTGGTCATGACGCACAAGGGGCAAGCCTTCGAACTCGCGTTCAAACACCGTCAGTTAGACAGCGGGCCAGAGGTGTACCGGGCATGTGATGCTCTGCAACAGACGATCACCAGGCTCTACCGTCAGGCCGGTATCAAGCAAGGTTCGTCCCACAGCGGCAGACGCTCCCTAGCGGCGAAGGTGCTGGCTGCAACGGGAGACGTGGAGACAGTGCAAACGACGATCATGCGTGCCTCGACCACTCAAGCCGTACCTGACGGTGGATCAAGCAACGATCCGGCGAGCATTTGAGATCGCTCTTTAATGCGCCATATGTCTTGCATATGTATGCCTGCATTGCTATATTGCATATGTCAGACATATGTAGGAGTGACGTTATGCGCACTGTCTCAATTTTCAAGAACGGCAAGAATCAAGCAATTCGCTTTCCCACTGACATGGCTTATGAGGGTGTCGGCGAGCTGGAGATTACGCGCAGCGGCGACACGATCACCCTGCGCCCCGTGCGCCCGAGCTGGCTGTCGCTGGCTGAATTGCCCAAGGCTGATGCAGACTTTCTGCAAGAGCGTCCGACCGTTATCAGCGATGAAGGCAGGTTCAATCTGTGACCACGTACATGCTGGATACCTGCATTTGCTCCTTCATCATGCGCGAGCGTCCAGAATCTGTTTTGCAGCGCTTGGCCGCAGAGGTTGCGCGGAATAACCGGATCGTAATTTCTGCGATTACCTACGCCGAAATGCGTTACGGGCAGATCGGTAAGAAGGCATCGCCCAAGCACAAAACGCTGGTTGATGAGTTTGTGAAACGTCTGGATGAGGTCTTACCGTGGGATCCAAGCGCGGTTGACGCGACGGTCGAGGTGAAGTTCGAACTCACCAAAGCTGGCTTGGTCATTGGCGAGAATGACACCGCTATTGCCGGTCACGCGATTGCTTCGGGTTGTGTGTTGGTCACGAACAATGTGCGTGAATTCAGCCGCGTTTCGGGGCTGCCTTACGAAGACTGGGTTCACTGAGGAAAAAAGTAATGGTCAACCGGATTGAGTTCACTGCTGCCGAGCTGCTTGCGATTGAGCAGGTGCTGGAGCCCGCAGAGAGTGACAACCCAGAAACTCAGGCAGCAATTGAGAGTGCCTTTTTAAAGGTGGGACTGGCTTTGGAGCGTCCTTGGGCACTCAAGCAAGAGCAGGAAACTATCAAGTTAGTGGCCGAACGCTTGAGCCTGAAAATGAAGGATGTTCACCTAAAAATCGAATCAATGAGCTTGAGTGAGTGGGAGGCATGGGTAGATGACCTTGACTCTGATGAACGCCTTGAGTTTTTGAGCAAGTACCACAGCAAAACAGCGTTCTACCACGTTGCAAGGGTACGTCCGCCAACTTATCGCAAGTAGTAGGAAATCGTAGTGACGCTACACGGTGAAAGCGATGTGGTTACGGCCTCACCAAGCGATCAGCAGGCACAGGCTATCGCGCAGTGGCAGCAGTATGTAGCAGACGGCAAATTCGCAACCCTGACCGTTGACTAATTGCCCTGCCTCGGTTCGCCGGGGCCATGAAGGAACGCGGACCATGGCAGCTAAGACCAAAATCATTCAACCGGGCGGACTCAACAAACGGCTGATCGGCACGATAAAGGCGGCAGTGAAAAGTTCGGCGATGGCCCACACCTGCGAATGGCTGGTCATCGAGGGGTACGCATCCGATGCTGCGCACGCTCGCGAGCTGGTCAGCTCCGCTCTCAACGCCTAGGAAACCGATATCTGCACCCCCCAAGCCCTGGCCGTCAAACAGCCGGGGTTGAGGACGTAGAAACAGGCCACTTTCGGCCTCCGGATCGAGCAGGACAGCGTCCAGGAGGGCAAAGCAAATGGCTGTGGTTATCGATATCCAATCGTTGCTCCCGCGCATTACTGCCGTTGGTTCCGCGCTAGATGTGTTGGCCAGCGTCACTGATGCGAGTGAGCGTGTGTCTGAGCCAACGACACCTGAGCAGCAGGCGGCAATGCAGCAGGTGAACATCGAGCGTGGCAAATTGTACGAAGACTTGCTCACGCTGTTGGTCAAGCCGCAAGCCAAGCGTGCCGCCGAAGCTGCCGCCTTGCGTGCTGTATTCGCCCAGGTTTCGCGATGCCTCAAAGGCCAGCCGCTGGCTCTCGAAACGCTTGAGGCATATGAAGAAGACGCTGCCAATAGCCATTCCGACGTGCCTCGGCTGCGGGGGTTCCTGCAAGGTTTGTACGCCGGTAAGTCGCTGTCATTTGAGGACTACTGCGAAGTTGATGCCCTCATCGTGTCAGCCTTCAATTTGTAGGGGAAAAACCATGAACCCAGAGACGTCAGTTACGAACACTGCTCAGGTCGTCGCGAATCGCTGGAACGCTGAGGCTGATGAGTTCAATCGGTGGGATGCGCTGGGCCAAGATGAAAAAGATGAACTCATCGCGGCAGAGCAAGAGCGGCTGGCCAGCACCGAAAGTGTTGGCGTTAATCCAAGTAACGTCGAATAGTACGGAAAACAGATCGATGCAAAACGCTAAATCAAAACGCAGCACTGTGCTGGCGGTACTGGCTCTGTTTGTCGCTGTCGGTGCGGTCTCCTACAGCGTTGTTGTGTCGCAACGACAAGCCACTGAACTAGCTGAATATTGCGCGAAGCCAGTTGTCGAGCCGTTCAAAACTAAGCTGGCCTGTATTGCCCGTTAGTTGAAGTGAAAAGTCGCCCGCTGTACCACAAGCCCAGGCCTAAAAAAACCGGGGCCGAGGACGTAGAGGCATACAACAACTCATTCAAGGAATCCGCTTATGAAGCTGACCACAACACAAGAAACTACCCTGCGCAAGATTGCTTCATCGGTCGTGGGTGTAGGGGGGGTTATCGGTTCAACAATCAACCTTTTCCTGAAAGGCGCGCTGGGTACGGTGATTGCGCTGGTAGTTTTTGGTTTGATGACTGCAAACCCTGAAACGGCAACGTTTGGCGACTTTCTCCGTGCAATTCAGTCGCCTGCTTTGGCCAGTGTGGGGTTAATTGGCGGGCTACTTTCGGTGGGGCTTCGCCAGTTGCTCGCGCCCAAGTAACCGGCCATAGAAAAACGCGGCGGATCTGCCGTCCAGGTACACCACAAGCCCCGCCGTCAAACCGTGGGGCCGAGTACGTAGAAGGATGCCCATTTTCGCGTCCGAGCAAATACATGGAGAACAATATGTTGAGTCAGGAACAGCTTGCAGCTGCGTTGAAAGCCTTCGGTGAAGCTGTACCGGCTGGCACTAAGCTTCATTCGTTGAAAGTTACCCCCTCTGTGGGATACGCCGACACTGAGGCCAAACCTGTGTTTGTGTTCGTTCTGGCTGATAGCGAAAAAGACGTGCAGCGGTTGAGCCAGGTAATCGATCGAGGGATTAAGTCGTTTGAAACTGAGCCAGGCCTTACAGCCTCGCTTCTGCGGGATAAGCCTCAAGCCCCTGCGACCGCTGAAAACATCGCTTCTCAAGCAAGCACACACATCATTCTCAAAGACAGCCAGTAGTCACGGAAAAGTTGCTCAGATACCCCCAAGCCCCGGCACGTGCTGGGGCCGAGGACGTAGGAGAGGGACGCTTTTCGCTCCCCAGAATCGAGCAGGAGAAAATAGCCATGAAGGAACTCCCAATTCTGTTCAATGGGGAAATGGTTCGCGCCATTTTGGCAGGCCTCAAGACGGTAACTCGCCGAGCGGTGAAGGTTCAGCCGATCAGTAAAAACACAGGCATGGTGAATGCCGCGTACTGCGGCAAGCCTGATTTGTGGTTGGTAGACGGGTCGGTGGGTGACTACACCTGCAACGGCTTGGTAGCGCCGCAATGGACTTGCCCCTATGGCCGTCCAGGTGATCGGCTTTGGGTGCGGGAAACTACTGAGGCGGACGAGCAAACCAGCGACGTTGTGATTCTTTCTCGTTACTCAGCAGACAGGGCGCCAGTCCTGTACTCCGGCTGTGAAGATCCAGATTACAACGACACCGTGGCTCATTGGGATTATCCGCGTCGATCTCGCCCAAGCATTCACATGCATCGCTGGGCCAGCCGGATTCTGCTGGAGATCACCGCCATTCGGGCTGAGCGGCTGCACCAGATGAAAACAATTGACTACCAAGCCGAGGGGTGTCACGGCGGGCACGGATCAATTCCGGGCTATATCTACAACGCTACGCCATGTGAGCACTTCCACCACGTCTGGGATAGCACCGGCGGCGACTGGAAAGCCAATCCGTGGGTGTGGGTTGTCGAATTTCGCCGGGTTGAATCTGGCTGTGCCGGTGTAACTCAGGTCGAAGCTGCTTAATTCAAGGAAAACGCTGCTGCACCCCAAGCCCTGCCTAACCCGTGGGGCCGTTGCCGTAGGAGAGGCGCAATTTTCGCGCCCAGGAAAGAGCCATGTCTGATTCCGATTTGTTGGAAGTGCAGCAACCGATCAACCCAGAGGCAGCGAGCGTCGATGTGGCATGTCCGCATTGCCACAGTATTGAAGAATTCCACGCCTCGGCCTGGAGCAAGCAGAACCCGCACGGGCGTTTTACTTTGTCGCCGATCCACGCTTATGGCGTGACCTGCGCGGGGTGCCGCAATGATTTCTGTTTCAAGCTCACCGCTGCTGCGCATCCATGGCCATCAGGCCCTACACGCGACGTGACGTGCCCTGCTTGCCAGCACACTGTAACAACTCACATTTCCGTGATCCGCATGACGGATGGAGAGTGCAGGCCGGAAACCTGTGACAAATGTAATGCCGATTTCGAAGTGTACGCCGATGGTCGTGTGGTCAAGATCGAGTACGAGCAACGGCCTACCGCACGTACACACGAGCAGATAATGAAATACTTCGAGGGGCTTGAGTTCAACCCGAATGGTGCCCGTGACTGGCCGATCACCACCGAGGTTAAAATTCTACTGACAGTGCCAGTGTTGCGAGTGTTTGATGATGGCACCCTGCAATTCATGGACGACGATGGGGGGGAACTGGTGTACAGCCCTCGCCTAGACCCAGAAGCGCTGGAGCGTTTTTGCGAAGCGAATATTGAGACGTATCGGGCGTTTCATGGCGAACACGAAGCTGCGCTTGACCGTCGCGAGTCCGTGCCACTGGCGCCTTTCTGGTAACTGGGAGATATCCAATGAAGACCACCATGACACCAGACGAATTCACTGCTGTTCTTGAGCGGGCCACTGAGGGAGAGCGTGTAGCGCTCGATGGGGCTCATTGGCGTTACATCAGCTTGATCGGGCTTGTTCACGATGCACTGCCAGCGGAAGTGGTTGCTGCTGACCAGAAGGCGTACCCGCACTTCATCAAACAGATGGATGGAAGCCCTCTCTTTAGCGATGCTGATTGCACCGCGTTCATGGTTGCAGTCACTGGGCTTTCGGCGGAATTTTGCGAGGCTTGGAAGGATCACGATTTCTACGAGTTGCACGGTGAAACCGCAGAAGAAATGGCAGCCCGCCAAAGTTCAGCCAGTTAAGGGAAAATTAGAACCATGACGATTTCACTAAGCCATGTAAGCATTGGGATGGCTTCGCTCGCAGTGTTTTCCATCCTCACCTATAAAATTGCATCAAGGCATGGAGTAACGGCTGGAGTGCTTGCGTGGGTACTGCTATTAGCGTTCTTCAAATTTGTGATTCAGGATGAGGAAGGCCCCTTATGGTCGATAAAAATATTTGGGGTGCTTGGTGGGCTGCTGGGGTGGCTGTGGGCCGGGCATATCAAATTTAACCCACAGGAAAAGGAGCAGGGCTAGCCATCCGAACGGGTTGACAGAATTTCCATGGCATCCGAGAAAGCGATTATTGGACAATGGGGAGGATTACGCCGGCTGGTTGCCGGTGGCGAAGTGATAGACCTCAATCTCGAAGCGGATGCAGAATATTCAAGGAATTGTCGCTGCCCATCCAGCCCGCCATTGTCGCGGGCTTCGGCAGTACCAGAGTGCGGTTATCCGCTCCAACATCGAAGGAAGGGAAAACAAATGGGCAAGGCCATAAGTTTCAAAGTGACCCCAGCATAAGCCGCGATGATTACCACCATCGTGGATCGTGTAACCGCGAAACTGCCGGAGACGTTTTCGGATCGTCAAAGCCTCGAAATGGACATCACTGCGTGTCATGCCAATGGCTGCAAACTGCGCCTCGCGGATCTGGCCGAAGCCGACGAATTCAACCTGACCCATGACGTCGGCGGCATCCGCCAAAACATCGACCGCGCAACCGGAAAGCTGCAAGGCCACTGCCTGCCGCGCTACTCCGCGTAGTTCCGGGAAAACGCACTAGGTGCACCCTAGCCCCGCCGTAAAAAAACGTGGGGCTGGGTCGTTAGAAGAGGGTGAGATTGTCGAGCCCGCCTAGAACAAGGACATAACCCATGAGCCAAACAGTGGCAGAAGCACAGGCAGCGCTTGATGCAGCGAAGGCAGCTTACTTGGAAGAACTGCGCCGTGACAGCGAGCGCGGCGAAGGGAGCCACAACCAAGAGCGTCGTCGCGAGGAACGCCAAAACGAGTTGCAAGAAAAAGTTTGGCAGTGCGAACAAGCACTGAAAGCGGCCATGCTGCGTCAAGCAGGTGCGGCCAACAGCGCGTGACAGCGGGCGTGGAATTAGTCCAGGCGTGACCAGCGCCGATACCGAGGAAAAGTCGCCCAGGTGCGTTGCAAGCAGGGCCAGTTCGGATCGGACAACTACATCTTGTGTCACGCGGGCAACGGCGGATGGTTGATGCAGCACTCAAACAACGATTTCTACCCGCTCACCCCTGCCGAGGTTGAGCAAGTGCGCCCGTACTTTGCGGATTGCCTGCCAGAGAATGAAAGTTTCCCTACCGGCATTACCCTCGGCAGTGAGGAGACACGCGCCATTGGTTTCCTCATCGATCCGCCGGAGGGGTTTGAGACACGCGGCGGCGAAGGGGCACGGATGCGGATGACCACCATCGGCGCCGATGGGAGCAAGACCCTCACTGACACTGTTTTTTTGTAGGAAAAGCCCCATGAAAATCGAACCAACCAAAGCTGCTGTAAGCAACGAATCGCTGAACAGCGAAGCCCTGAATCTTGGGCATCCTGGTACTCATTTGAGCTGTATGCAGGCACCAGTATCTGATGCGGTTTCGCGACTTCAAACCCTCTTGCAGAAGCCTATACAGCGCGGCTATTTGAAGCCAACGCCTTGGCCGTCGAAGTAAAGGAAACGAGCAGACAGACAAGGACTTACCTCGTTGGAACAAGCGGCGTCACAAGCCGCAAAGGAGTTAGGCGCGGTATTGTCTATTGGTGTCCTTCTGGAACCATCTGACTTGCCGATCGTTCAGCGCCCGTTGGATGAGGTCATCCAGGCAATAAACGCGGCTATCGCCGCTTGTGAGCAGCGGGAGCGCAACGAACACACGGAACTGTAGGAAAAATCCGCTGAACACCACCGGCCCGCATCTGCGGGCCTTTTTCTTTCTTTGTAGTCGCAGCTATTTCCACAATTTCGCATTAATTACGGAAACTGACACTGGGGATTTCAGACAAGCGACTGGCTCGGGCATCGCGGAAGAGCAGTCGTGCGGGGTCAGCGCATTGAAGTTCCACAGGGAGGGCTGGACCGTTTATGACGTTTTCCATCGGGTATCCAAAGGAGATACCCAGCGCGATGAACCCAAAAGCCAACGCAGCCGAATTCGCCCAGGCAATGCAGGATTTTGCCACGACTCGAGGGGGACTTAGTCGCCGGAGATTGCGTGCCGCTCACAAGGCCAGCAGAAAACACCTCGATATCACTTCACCAAAATTCATCTTGCCAAGCTGTTTTCTGATGCCCTATGCTTTCTCAGTCTTGAAATGGGCCGCTGGCGTGGCTTGGTACGTGTGACCTCAGGACAGAGAGCGACATCCGCAGTGCAATGAGTTACTGATACACGTCACACCCTGAAGTCGGTTTTGCGCAAACCAAAGGTCAGCCAGCAACCATCGATTAATCGCGCAAACCCTCACGTCTTGGCATAGGGCCAGGCGTACCTTCAAGGCGATTGTGATGACCCGTATCCCATTTCAAAAATCCGATATTCAAGAATTCAAAGGCCTCGCGAAACGTATGTTCCGTGGGCTTGACCTCCTCGATCATAAGAACCCCGATCGCATGCGTGAGATGGTGGCCAAGGTTTTTGGCTACAACGATCTTCATGAAGTCTACAAATGTTTTGGCACCTTGATGCCTCCGCCAGCGGCCCCGATCACCCGTTTCGATATCCAGCTTGTCGCAGCTGATGGGCTAAGGAAGGTTGCTAACATTTCCTTCGTTGATGCATGGCTGCGTGCTGGGCGGGCTCGTCTGTATGGGCTCAGTATCGACCAGTTCACTGTAGAAGCTTTGCGCGCTGTGAGACTCAAAGCCCGGGGTGTTTCGGAGGATCTGGGCCAGGTAAAGGACATCAGTCAGTCCTCGCCCAAGTGGCATGATGAACAGCTGCGATTCTTCCGTAACGGGGCCCCGAGCTTTGAGCTGTGCGTCAAGCATAAGGAGGCAGCTTTCCACTGGACCACGTTCACCGGACTCTATGACGCAATTCTTTCCTCGCGCTTCAAAGAAGAAATCATAAATCCAGATGGCTTGTTTGATGCCGGCAGTGATGATGCCGTTGACACCTTCCTTCGCGATACCCTCATTCCCCAATGCTGGATTCCACTTTCACAACTCATCCAGGACGGGTTCGAGGTTCCAGGTCATGAGGCTGTCTGGCTGTATGTAGAATCGGGTTTATGTATCGGTCGCGGTATCCGTCACAAAGCACATGGTGGGTTCTTGCCTCGATTGTTTCTGACCGACATCGAGGTTGCCGAAGGTCTTGCAATGATCCTGACTGGTACATACATCCAGGCTGGTTCGTCGCTGGGCAACTCCTTTTTTGGTGTCCCGAAAGGCGATTGCCTGGTGTATCAGCTTAAGCCTGGCGTTCGCTCGCCGGGGGCGGTCACTGACCCCTCGAATCAACCAGCAGCCAAACCGTATGAGCTGGATCTGGTTCCAAGCCTGTTCGCGGGCTCACAGAGTATTCGGCATGGAGGGGGGCGTGGGACCACTACAAATTGGGGGCTGGATGGTAAGGCTATTCGCGTGAGTCATGCCGATCGTCAGGCTTTGAAGAACACCTATTTCGAAGTAGAACCATGGCTGACCGAGTCAGACTTCGCTGACTTGTTTCCCGATTACGTTGCTACACCCGCTGTTAACCATCGTGAAATGTTTGCGTGGTCGAAGGATCTTGAGAACAAGGTCTTCCTACCTCCAGTATCGCTTGAACTCCAAGCCCGAGCGGAAAGCATCATAAAGCGGAAGAGCCAAAATGCCGTTGCTCAGTTAGCCGCGGCCGCAGCATCAGGGGAACTCTTCGCTAGGGTGGAGGCAACCATCCCGGCCATGCTGCTTGAACAGCTGGCCAGCGACCTGATCTATGAGATCTTCGGCAGTGATCAGACCGAGCAGGTCAAAAGTGTGTCTCAAAAAATGGTGGGTTGGTTTCCCGAACTTGCCGGATTTCACTCCTCGGTGCTTTATGCCGTCGTCGTCGTCCACGGTCAGGGCGTCTTTGGGGACCATTTCCCGGCAACCCTCCGACTCGTGGACATTCTCTCGGCATTGCTGCTGTTGCAGGCAGGGTACCAAGGTGGGGGCCGGTTCCGTTTCTTCAGGACGGTACCTTCTCAAATTGCCCTGGGACAGTGGTACAACGGCGTTACTTCGCTGGCATCTATCCACGAGGTAGCCCTGCAGTATGAGGGTTACGTCACCGCACTTAAGGATCAGCAGGCGCGTATCAATTGGATCGCTTCGTCAATTGAGCTTGATAGCCGTCGCCGCGCGGAAGCCATCGATCACAAGTATTTGTATGTCAGTGACGAAATGCCCCGCGCCAAGCCCTTAAGCCCTATGCAGTTGGTCAATGCAGTGGGTGATTGAGGCAAGCCTCGATCGCTCGATTGCCATTGCGCCGCCTGGTCAAAAGGGCGGGCGGCGTTATGTTGCAACAGGTCATCAACGAGCCTCGTAGGACCTTGCTCAAGTCAAGGCAGCGAGGCACTGACCTGAGGCCCGTTTATGTACCATCTCTTGGAAATCGCTGTCTTGTTCATCATCGCACCGTACATTCTGTTCGGTGTGGTGCTTGGGGCCGTCGCCGGCCTCATCATCAACCTCTTTCAACCTGCGGTCCTGATGACTTCAGTCTGGTTTGCGGTGTTAGGCGCCTATTTATCAACGTCCCGCACAGACCCCAATCAGGGCTTCGTAAGCCTGTTAGGTATGGTTACTGATAGTCAGATCTTGGGGGTTTCTGTACCCAGCATCCTGCTCGGAATCGGAGGGGTTCTCCTGATCGTGGCGCTCTTGTGCCGCCAGCGGCGCTGAGCAGTGAGTAAATCTCAGTCGGAGCTGCTAAGCACTCCAGTTATCTCGAAGAACTTTGGAGGGTGCATCTGGCTGGGCCTGAGTAAATCACAAGTTATGATGGCCATTAGATTTCAGAGCCCGCGAGTCGACCAAATCTCATGACGAACAAAGACACTTTTCCCCATGTTGTGGGCACCCTCTTGAAATTCAGCAGTGATCAGCCAAGTGCTGTGATTAATCCGTTTGCCAGTTTTACCTTGGAACCATTTGAGCTGCTCAGCTTGATCGAGGCAGCTACTGGCTTCGATCTAAATCAGGTTCAGCGTAATCATGCTGTTGAAGCTGGTCTGCTGGTAGCTCAAAGAACGACGCCCAACGCTGCGTTGTTGGTAGAGGAATGGATTAAACATCCCGACCTTGCTGACTTTGCTCGCGAAGCTCGACGGGCCTTGATCCCAGGTTGACCAAATCAATTCTCCTCTCGCATATCGCGAGGCCTAGGTCTGGCGGCCACAATCGCAAGGCCACTGAGTAAAGGAAACGCACACATGCCCATTAAGCACTGCATCATTCACCATATTGACAAGAAACCAGATGGCACCCCAGCGGTCCTCCAGTTCGCTGACCACGAATTGCCTGCAGAGTCGCAGACGACTGAAACCCTGCTGGGCGATCTGAATGACGCCTACAACGCCAAACAGGGGAAGGCCTGGGGCTTGTTTCATCCAGAGTCAGGTGCTTATCCATTCAGCGGTTGGCTCAGCAAATACCTCAAGCAGGATACTACCTTCCTCGAATTCACTAACGAGACTGTAGAGCACCTCACCAAGCTGATGGAGGAGTCGAATCTTTCCACCGGCGGGCACGTACTCATTGCTCATTATGTGCAGGGCATGACCGACTATCTCAGCATTGCGCTGCTGCATCACAGCGAAGGTGTCACGGTGACAGACACGCTGGATGTCACACCTTCCCGACACCTCGATGTTGGCCAACTCCACCTGGCTGCACGCATCAACATCTCCGAGTGGCAGAACAATAAGAACTCAAAGCAGTACATCTCGTTCATCAAGGGAAAGAACGGCAAGAAGGTG
Source organism: Pseudomonas sp. AP19 (assembly GCF_001728855.1). Taxonomy (NCBI): domain Bacteria; kingdom Pseudomonadati; phylum Pseudomonadota; class Gammaproteobacteria; order Pseudomonadales; family Pseudomonadaceae; genus Pseudomonas; species Pseudomonas sp. AP19. The sequence goes on from NZ_LXJP01000047.1 coordinate 45,109, forward strand.
TCGGAATACTTCCGCGACTTCATTGGCTGTATGGAAGGTGTGGACGGCCCGGGCGAGACACGTACGCTGTTGAAAGCTTTCAGTGACTTCGTGGAGAGTGAAGATCTACCCGAGGATTCGGCTCGCGAGAAGGTCAGTACCCTGGTCGACTACGCTGTGAGCCAGACAAAGCTCGGCGAGGCAGTCAGCCTAGAAGAGCTTTCATCGCTGATCGATGAGGATCGGCCGCAAGCCTTCTATGACCACATCCGAAACAAAGACTACGGCCTGTCGCCGGAGATCCCGGCCGACAAGCGCACCCTCAACAATTTTCGCCGTTTCACCGGGCGGGCAGAAGGTCTTTCCATCAGTTTTGAAGCGCATCTGTTGGGCTCGAAGATCGAATATGACGAAACTGCCGGCACCCTCGTGCTCAAGAATCTCCCTACCCAACTGATTGATGCCCTCAAGCGCAACCAGAAGGGCTGATGTGCAACCGACGTGTGTGCGGTCCGGGCCCACGCGTTACCTTAGAATCCGGCAAGAGTCAGCGAGTAGGACGGGCATTTGTTGTCGAGCAATGTCCGTCTTACTCAAGCCGCTGGCCCTGGTCTCTTCAATCTGGACGATAAGAGATGAACTTGTTTTACGTTTTCGCCTTGGGGCTGGCGCTGACTGGATGCTCGAGTAGCCCGCCGAACCCGAATGTTCCAATGGTTGAGAAGTCTCTAACCAAGCAGTGGTACAAGATCGATCACGGGATTGCCAGCAGATGGGTACCGGTCGAGACTCCTCACCCGCCAGCATGTGAGAGAGTGATCTACATGAACCTGGCCAACACGCAACCCACGACAGCGGACAAGCCAAAGCCAGCACCCGTAGAGCCATCGAAATCTGTTTCAGACCTTGCACCCTCTAGGTCCATCGCAAAGCTACCGCTCGCACCCCGGCCGATACCGGGATTGCTACATAAACCTCTTGAGCACCCTGCAATGCCACCGGGGAAAGCTATCGCCAAGGCTGATCCTGCCAAGCCAAGCCTGCAGGAGCAGCAATTGACAATGATGTACGCGGAGGGGGATGCCAATGCGGCTTACGACTTGGCCCAGCTGCTCTTCAGCCAAGGTCGAAGCGAACCCGCATATGTTGCTCTGGAGTACGCCGTGCGGCAGAAAAACCCAAAGGCCATCGCTCTCTACTCCAAGCTCAGGCCTGAATCAGGCGCGCAGCTGTAGTCATCCTCAGGTCCCGAGCCGCCCGGGCCCTCCAGTTTCTCCTCATCGGCAGTTCACGCTTAATTTCCTCAGTCCGTCCGTGATCCGCTAGGCCAACGTAATGTGAGCAAAAACAGATGAATGAGCTTTTTGATACAGCCGCTGCATGCCTCAAGCGCGCTAGCAAGATTGTGGTCTTCACTGGAGCTGGGGCTTCTGCTGAAAGCGGAATTGCAACGTTCCGTGATGCACTGACCGGCCTCTGGGAGCGGTTCGATGCCCAGCGCCTCGCTACAGCACCAGCCTTCAAAGCTGACCCGTCACTGGTATGGGGTTGGTATGAATGGAGGAGGGCACAGGCGCAAAGTGTACATCCCAATCCCGGGCATGTAGCCGTCTGCCAGCTGGCGCGTCATGTTTCAAAGCTGACTATCGTTACGCAAAACGTAGATTCTCTTCACGAGCGGGCAGGCTCAGATAATGTGCTTCACCTGCATGGGAGCCTGAACAGCCCGCGGTGCTTCGAGTGCGCCAGCCCTATGGTTGTCTCCGATGTTTCTGGTGATCCCCTTGGAGAGGGTAGCCGTATTGAACCGCCGTCTTGCCCTGAGTGTGGAGGCCTTTGCCGGCCGGGGGTTGTTTGGTTTGGTGAGTCGCTGCCAGCGGACGTATGGGAAGCTGCAGTCTCGGCTGTTGCTGAGTGCGATGTGCTGCTGTCGATCGGAACATCCGGTGCGGTCTATCCAGCGGCTGCATTACCGAAGCAGGCATTGAGCTTCGGAGCAGTCGTGATTCACATAAACTCAGACCGGGTAGCTGTGTCCGCTGAGAATGAAATTTCGCTGGTGGGGAAGGGCGGGGTGATATTACCTCAATTGCTGGCCAGGGCATTCAGCTGACCAGCAATCCTTACGATCATGTTGACGCGTCAGCGCTTTCAACCGCAATAGCGGGGGATGGCACACTCTGCGAGGATCCGAACCTCGCGTGTGCCGCCAGCGGCAGTACCAGGATGTCGTTCGTCGTGATGTCAGCTTTGAATACCCTGCCTTCTTTGACAGGTGGGCGACTCTGAAAATCGCGGAATGTGTCATTGCTTATGACGTACTCAGTCTCACCACTTGCGAGTTCGATGATGGTCTCATCTGCTGTGTTGCCTTGAGCGATCTCGTGGATCTGGACGGAGTGATGAAAATGCTTTTCACCATCTGGCCAGAGCTTTGCCGAGTTCTTCAAAGTCCCCGGGTCGAAGCAGATTATGATCTCGACGCCAGGCCACAATTGCTGAAGGATCGGAACCAGGTGAGTGAGTGCAACCACTCCTATGAATTTGCGATTGGGGTTTCTGCCCCGATAGCAGAGGTTGGTGCCATCGATGACAAGGCGGGTAATGCCCCTGCTTTCACGCTTTTGCAACTCAGTAATTATGGTCTCAACTTTTGCCAGATTGCGCTGTAGAGACTCCACCTGACCGTTTTTGATTCGGAAAGCTTTGTCGGTGTTGTCGAGCCCAAACAGGTTGAAGCATTGTTGCTGTACGACCCGTCGGCTAATAGCGTCTGGTGAAGCTTTGAAGCGAAGGTCAAATTCAGCTGCAGACTCCCGAGCCTCTACAGCCAAGGCCAGTTCACCAGTCAGCTGTTTCATGTCAAGCAGCGGCTGCACCAAGTGCTCATCAAACCGTCTGACATCCGCTCCGAGCTTTGCGACTTCGGGTTCAAGGTCAGCGACTTGACGGTTATATGTGGCGATTTCGGCATCAGCCTCTAGCCAGTCCAAGGTTTTATTGAACTGGATCTGGTAGTAGATTTTCTCGACGGCGCCGATTTCAACTTTGAGTCCCTCCTCGAGCTTGGCAAGCTTGGCCTCACGCTCAGGGTCTACTTTCGGCTTGGGTTTAGACTTAGGTCTGGGAATTGTGCCAAACAGCCGGAGCTTTATGATTTCAGCTACAGAAAGTGGCGCCCAGGTTGCAAGGTAGGGGATGCCCATACGAGTTGAGTTCAGATCTTTCTGAATCGCCTCCACGCGCGCTCGCGCTAATTCAAGTGATGCCTTGGCCTCTACTTCGTTGAAGCAGTGGAGCCACCCTAGGAGGGTGTGTTGGTCTTCAAGGTTCTTTTTGGCTACCAGTAGAGCCGCGGATGCGGCCTCGAATCGCTTGCGATAAGGGTTGAGTTCCATGGGTGCCCTCAGTACTGTCTATCTCGGGTATTCGTGAATCGGCCTTTCGGGTCAGTCTTGCTCAAAGCACCCGGCCGGGCAGGTCATAGAATCTAAGCCGTGCGAGCAAACTCCGTTATCCCAGTCCTCTGCTTGAGTCGCCCGGAGTTCCTCTTGGGTTTGAAATCCATATGTCACTCGCGCTTAAGCGGAAGCGGATTTGTCAGCCTCCCGATCGGAAAACTCATACAGCATCGACTCGCAGAACGTCGAGTGAACAACGGTCTCATAGGTTGTGCCGTGTTTACAGGCGGCTGAATAGAGGTCGTCGACGCGTTGCTTGATCACTGCAGAGGTGTCCGTTTCTAGCATGGTTCTGGTGTCCTGGTCTGTGCATTTCGAGACATTCTAACGTCGTAATGGGGCGCGCGTTGGCAAGGGCTCACAGGCGATTCCGATAGCCCGAATGCCCCGTTGTTTGGGGTGGCCTTACCCCACCGATATCGGCCGCGATAGCTTTCACGCTATGTTAGTGTAGAAAAAGGTACGCCTCTTTTCGCAATAGTCAGTCCTATGTCGATTCAACACAATTGCATCCAAGCCGTTCGGAAATATCTTTCGAGCGTAACCTGGAGTTCAGCATGGCTTTTTTCGAGTCCCTTTTTGATTTGGTTGGCAGCGCGATTGGCACTTTAGGTGATCTAACGGTTTCAGCGGTCGGCATTGTGGTCGAAAACCCTGGGAAAACGGCGTTGGTATGCCTGGGTACGATTGCCACTGGTGGCACAGCCTTGGCTTTTGCCGGCCCACTTGCAGCAGCCGCGGGATCGGCGGGGCTGTTGGGCGCTACGGCGTCGGGAACGGCGATCAGCTCACTCTCTGGTGTTGCGCTGACAAACGCTTCGCTGGCGGCTGTGGGTGGAGGTGCTCTCGCCGCCGGAGGTGGCGGAATGGCGGTGGGCGCTACGGTAGTGGCTTCGACCGGCGCGGCATTAGGTGCTGCTGCTGGCGCTGGTGTGGCGGCAGGTGTCGCTGAAGCGGATAAAAAAGGGTAGGGGTAGATGGCACGCATCACCAAGGCACATAAGGCTGGTCTGGACTTTCTGGACTTGGTCTTCTTCAACGAACTGGTCGTTAACGTAGGCATGGATGCCGAAGAACGCTCGCAGCTCGAAAAGATCGTTCAGCGGGTCACGCAAATGGTCGAGTGCCGGCATTCAGGTCTACAGGCCGACGTCATCAAGCATTTGATCTACTACATCCTGGAGGTACGCCTGGCTACCTCTACCGAGGAGTTGAGCCAGTCGAATCCGCATGTACCGAGGCCGCCAAATCTTTCCTCAGCGCAGATGGAGGCAGTCGACAACTTCTGGAATGACTACCAGATGGCTTACATGTCTGTGATTACGGAAAAAAACACTGGGGTTTTGGCCAATCATGCATTGCAGATAGCTGAGGTCCTGATAGGGGAGTTCGTTGGCTGCTCGCCTCTGGTCAGGCGAGATCTGCTCACCCGATGCTTTGTCAGTGAGTTCACTGACGCGTCAGTAGGTGTTTACTGCTGGCTGATCGTTTCTGGAGTTTTGCCCGTCACCAAGAACAATCCAGATCGAATCACGGATGAATTCACCGAATCATTCTTAATACGCCTAGCCCTGCTCGCCGATTACCAAATGATTGTCCATGCCTTCAACATGATGATCAGCAAGGATGATGCTAGCGCCACATACCTCCGTATGCGCAATCTGAACCTGACTGAAGATACGGTCGATCGCCTGTTGGATATTCAAAGGCATTTCCATGATGCCATCAGCAAGAAAAGCCTGGCTAGCATTCCGCTGATCTGCCGGCGATCTCTGGAAAATCCATCGCAGGTTCAGGAGTTTTTCGGCGAGTGGGGGAAGCGTAAGGTGCGGTTTCGGGCGCACACGGGGACCCTGGGCAGCTGGCTGAGTATTTTGGGGGCGGCTATGGTTCATCGACAACTGATGGGTGAGTATGCGCTTGCGGCCAGAACTCAATACGCCAACAGACTCGGGGCGGTGAAGCTTTCTGACCTCAAGGTCCCTGCCATTTTCAATGCCTGTGACAATCAGCACACGATCACCGAACTAGTGAAGGGCAGGCTCTCTGAGTACGGACTAAGAATTAACCCAGACACCCTGTACCGCAGCCATTCGACAATGAGAAAAACTACCCTTCGGTTACTTGCTTTGTACTGCAAATTGACGCGCGATTTAGGGGTTGCGATGTCTGCCCCGTACGAGGACGTAAGCTACGTCAATGCGTTCGTACACTCAGACAAGCTAGGCTGACAGCCCCATCATCATGACGCCCACGTCCCCCGGGAGGCGGCCGTCTCACATCGTAGCGCGTGCGGCGTGCAGTCATACCACTCAGGTGGGAAGAACAGTAGGTGTCGTTATGTTAGTGCGGCCATACCAACAGGAACGTCGCATGTACACCAAACAGCCGAACAAGCCTATTGCACTGCTAGTTGCCGAGGTCAAAGTCCAAGCCGTAAATGCCCCAGCAACTGAACAATCAGCGGCGTTGGCCAGGATCAATGTCCTTGTCGCAAGCCTAAAAAAATATGAACATTTTCAGTATCAACCAGACAGGCTGATTGAAGGAGGAGCGTACGAATTATGACCAAGGGAGTCACAACACTAACCTTCCACGGCGGGCCGAACGATGGGGAGGTTATCGAGGATGTTCCCGGGATACGGGTATTCCCCCTTGTAAGCCGGCCCACCGGGAGCGGGTTTGCTGAAGTGGATGGCAAGGTAGGCGTGTTCACCAATGCAGCTACATTGCCCACGAACTGGTTCACCTTTAAAACAGCACACTACGCTAAGCGCGGGGCCGAGCCAGATGGACCGGGGGTCCATTATGACTTCCTAGAAGTGGTTTTCGTCTCGCGGTGCCGAGCGGTCACTCAAAAGAATGGGTTGTGCAAATTAATAGCTCGACCGAATCAGGCGCTCTGAGGGAGGCTCCAAACGGGTCTGAACTGCCAGTACCCTCCAAACCTAAAACCCGCATATAACCGATTTTCCAGCCACTAATGCAATATCCGACTTAAAACGAAACATCATAGCCGGGGGTAGATCTGATTACCGTGGTGTACCTCCTTCCATCTCCCAAACCTTTAAACCCCCGGATTTTCTGGGCCTGAACCTACCCACCATCCTGATCAACCGCTTTTCCTTTCTTTACTTTGCCTGGCTTTCGCCAGGCCCTTTTCTTTCTGCTTCTCCCCCAGCTTTTCCTGTGCGGCGCGCACCTGCCCAGGCCGGGTAGGGCGCTTTTAAAGGAAGAGCGTTACACAGGAGATTTAACAGGTAGTTCGAGGGGTGTCATAGGAAATCAGGCTGACTTGCTATGATGTTACTTATTTGGTGGTAGCGTTTTGGGTGGCAGTATCGCCATGTGCCAAATAAGAATGGTTGTCACAAGGCACTACCCCAGCGCTCTGCCGGGTAGTAGCATCTTGCTGAAGGGAGGAGCGCAATCCTTCAAAACGACAGTGATTGCTGTCCTAGCCCGCTCATCAGTTTCACCTGCGTCACGTCCTCCATGTGTCGTTATGATCGAGGGGATTTCTCACGATGAGCTACACGTGATGGGCTGAACTATTCGTCGTCGGGCTCTGCGTAGGCTTCTGCCAGAAGGGCCTGGGCGTGACCTTCGAGGAAGTCGAAAACCTCCTCTTGGATATACCCGTTGTATTGCTTGCGCCGGCCCTTTGATACGACCCCATTCTGGTCTAAGCACTGCATAATCAGCTTACTCAAGAGGCTGCCGCGCACATCGTAGTTTTCATTAACCACCTTGAGCAACGTGTCGTATCGTTGCAAATACTCGGTTTCTTCCCTCAGTTCGACTTCCAATGCCCGCTTGGCCATTTCCAGCGTGAAGGCCACACACTCAGTCGCATCCCAATAGCGATATAGGCTTGGGTCGCCGGTGAAGTTGAGCGACATGTTGTCGGCATCGACCCAACGAACGTCCCAGAATTGCCGTGCAGGCTTAGAGAAGCTCTGTAGAGCTTCTAGATAGCGTTGCTCCTCTCGTTTCATGGCCACAGAGACAGGAAGTAACAAACCGTTCTCCAGAGCACCGCTGCAGCACAATGCCTGGTGTATCAAGAATCGCGACAGTCGCCCATTCCCATCCATGAAGGGGTGCAAGAAGACGAACCCGAATGAGGCAATGCCGGCGGCCACCAGCGGGTCAAGCTCTAAGGGGGCACGGTTTGCGAAGGCCATGAGTTCGAACATCAGCTCCCGACAAAGATCTGGAGGAGGGGGGATATAGGTGACCCCCGCCGCTCCTCGAAAGGAGTTGGTCAGGTGGTTTTGTTCATGCCGGAAGGCCATCGCCCATTCGAGCGGTTGGGAAATCGCATTGTTTTGCAGAGAAACCAAGTAGTCTTCGGTAAGCGGCTGGCGGTCATGTGCCTGGCGCAGTAATTGAACAAAACGCTCCGACTTCTGCTGGCTTGGTGCTTCCTTTTCAATAGCAAATGAGGAATCCGTTTCGCTCAGGTAAGCCCAGTTGATGGCGCGGTCCATCATTTCCTTTGGCAAGGAGGCAATGAACTCTTTCGAACGCCCTAGAATGTCGTAATCAAGGAGGGCCCGGACCTCAGGCGTGCGTTCTACCGTCGCGCAATATTGGAGCGTCCCTAAACCATTGAAGTCCACGCGCCAGCGGTTGTTTCGCACCGATGGGCCCGTGATGTACCGTTCTGGATCAAACAGCAGGACGCCAGGGCCCCGAGGCTTGTCCGTGTAGTCCAGTAAAAGTTCGGAATAGGCTTCCCAGAGGAAGCAGACTTTGCGCAGATAGCCGCTGGTGGGAGATTGGGTTATGGCCTCGACAAGGAGTCGACCTTCAATTCGAGGCAGAGCCTGCGCCAAAATAGAGAGGTTGACGCCCTCATGTTTGAGCGCAAAGATGATATGGGCGAGAAAATCCCCAGCCTCCGGCGCAACCGCCTGCGGTACTGCAAGCGCGCCGTTGATCCGCTCAATGCGGGTGACGGGTTGAATTAGTGCTGGGTTTTTTACCCCGATAGCCTTCAGCCTCATCTCATTGATTAAATGGGCGTAACCCACCATATTTCCCATTATTCCCCCTGTCTTTGGCTAGATTTTTTTAACAGAGCCAAGATTTTCTTAAAATATGCCCCGACCCCTCAGAAAATATTAACCGAGAATGGGCCCACAACCACGTTTTTTGGCTTTTCGCATATCAGCGCGCCGGGAATCTGTGTAGTGGTCATCGTGTGTTGCCCTGTCGGCATTTTTACGGCACCGGTTTAATCATGGCAGCCTGAAGGTAAGCCCATCAGCGAAACGAGGGCTGGGGACGTGTTCTTATTGGCGTCCTGCCAGGCCCAATTCTCGGTTACTCGGCTGAGCAACTTGCACAGCGTTGATGTACAGGACATAAGCGCCGGGGCGCTGACCCCGAATTGAATCGGTGGCCGATGCCAAGCTGACACTGCTCGATTCAGTCAGTCGGACATATGCTGACAGGGATAGTCCGGATGGCTCGCATTTTTGGTACGGTCGAGCGTGATGAGTGGTTGGTCACCCTAAACCCGGACGTTGTGCCCTAGAAATTTCAGGGACTTGGCCATCCTGCTGTTGATTGGAGGCGCCTCGTGAGGTTTGACCATGCCCACAAGCTCCAATGAGCAGAACTTCCCAATTTTGGACAGTCTGTAGTTCTCAGACCACAGCAAGTCACAGATCCTGACGGCAAAGTCGTCCTTCCCATATAGGAGATGTGTAAGGCTTGCTTTCACCCGAGTGACGTCGCCGCCGTTGTCCTTCCAAAAGACCACAGGTAGCTGAGTCAACCCCCCGCGAGTAAACCGTAGTAACTCCGAGAAGGCATGCACCTGCAGCAGTCCCTCTGTAAGCTGCTCCTGACTGCTTTGAGCTATAGCCTCAGGTGATCCAAACACCTGGTGCAGAAGGTTTTGTGAGCTTACATAGCCTGAATCAATACGGGGATTCATCGTATCTACCCACTCTCGAGCGATAGACTCCAATTTCGATATCCGCGCGGCCGGTAACAGTACCGGCGCTTCCTTCCAGGTTTCATCGTCGAGAATCAATGTAAGCCGACACCAGTTAAGGAACCTGTTGGTTTCAGCAGAAATATCCAAACTGGCGAGCTCAGGTCGACGATAACCACCACTCTCCAGGAATGAGGCGACCTCACGGAACGCTGGCATGTACTGGCTGTATATTAATTTTTGCATCTCGGCCAAGAATAGGCGCTGTGGCGTTTTCTTTTCACTGCCGACCAGTACGTTGGTAGGGGTAACGGATACCAGCCCCTTGTCGAACAAAGCCTCAGCAGAGGCCAGCTTCTTTGACGATTCCCATATGTTTCCAAACTTTCTGAGCTCTGCCGGCGTCAGCATGGCTGCATCAGCCCAAAGCTCTGCGAAGTGCAGCAGCAACGCGGCAATGCGGGCCTCATCGTGGGGCTGATCAAGGGTAATCGTTGCTTCGCGGTTTTGAACCAACCCACCATGAGTAAGATTGGCTGATCCAACCATTGCCTGACTGTCATCCCCAATGAAGACTTTTGAGTGGAAGCCATCTGTGAAGTAATGAACTGTGCAGTTGGGCTCGGCGAGAACCTTAGCCAGCTCGCTTGGATTAGTTGCCGAGTTGAGCCCAACAAGTAGCTGTACGGTCGCACCGCGCCGGGCAGCCTTGATAATCTCGTCCGATCGATTGAAGTACGGAGCAGCGAGTCTAAGCACTGACGCAGTTTCAAGCAGGAGGTTATAGGCTGAAAGGACGTAGTCTTTGGACGGTCCATTGGTGCAAACGAGGAAGGTGGCCATGCCGAATTACCTGGCTGCTGTGAATAGCCAGTTTACATGGGATGCGGAGGCCAGTCGCAGCGGGAATACGAAGTCCAGGGGCTCAGTATCAAAGGGGGGTTGGCGATTTCCATCTGGTGGAAATCTGCTCAACGCCTGTCTCATTAGCTACAGCTGAAGCGTTAGGATTTGTCGGGGTTTCCCAGGTGGTGAGCAGTGATACATTCAATTACATGCAGAAGGCCCGACGGCGTCGGGCCTCAATAACGCTACTTATTTTTCGGGCAAGACAAAGACAACATTCTTCCTGGCTGTGTAGATAAAGTCAGGCTCTAAACGGATGGCAGCCCTGATGGCTGCCTGCCACTCAGGATCCGTATTGCCTTGGTTCAACCCATGCTGATTCGTCGCTATGATGGTTTTGACTTGGCCATTATCCAGTAAGCGATCCAACAACCCCGCACCAATACCCTGAAGCCTCAACAAAGTACGAATTCGCTCAATTGGTGATTTGGCATGAATCGTCACAATAGCTTTGACGCCAGCCAACACCATTGCGACGACCTCGATGGCAGTGTGCGGATCTCGAAGGTCATCTACAACAACCAACTGCTCAGATACTGGGCCGCAACGAAGGATGGATTCCGTTTCCGGAACATAACGCACCGCCGCGTTATCCGGGTAGGAAAGATCCCTGTTTCCGGCATGCAAGATCGTAGTTGTGTTCTGAGCATTTGGCTGCCTCAACAAGTCATCCACTAGCGCCCGCGCAGTAGGTGTCTTACCTTGCCCTGTAACCCCCCAAACCACAATCAACGCACCGGCACTGGTGGAAGGGGACAGCGTTTGCCGAATGCAGCTATACGTGGCCTCGAGTGCAAAAGCTGACTCAACCTCGGATACAGTTGTGGAATGGAATGACGCGCAGGCCGCGTCCCAGTTTGGAAAGTTTTCTTCCTTTGCCACAAGCTCAAGAGCCTGCGAATGAGTGACTGAGACTTGAAACATGCCCTGCACCGCGTTGCGCAGTTTTTTTGCTCGGTTTTTAAGAGATTCTGTAGTCATTTGGCTGCTTTCCAATGTAAGCCAGGTTGACGCATAGCGTTGTCGGAGTCCTCGTTCTCGATGCCTGGCAATGGTTGAA
>NZ_LXJP01000048.1:0-56464 GCF_001728855.1 Pseudomonas sp. AP19
CGCCGTTACCGCAGCAACGGATATGCACACCAACACCCCAACACCCCCGACACCCCCAACACCCCGCTATCGCAGCCAAGCCAGCGCCCATCTTAGAGCGACGTTGTCTTACAAGCCCCCCATCAACAAGTATTTGATCTCCAGATAATCATCCAGCCCATACCTGGAACCTTCACGACCCAGCCCGGACTCCTTGATACCGCCAAACGGCGCGACTTCAGTAGAGATAATCCCTTCGTTGATACCCACCATGCCGGCCTCCAGGCCCTCAGCCATGCGCCACACCCGGCCGATATCACGACTGTAGAAGTACGCAGACAACCCAAACGGCGTGTCATTGGCGCGCTGCAGCACCTCGGCCTCATCCTTGAAACGGAAGCACGCCGCCACCGGGCCAAAGGTTTCTTCCTGGGCGATCAACATATCGCCATGGGCTTCAGTGAGGACAGTGGGTTCGAAGAAAGTGCCGCCCAACGCATGGCGGCGACCACCGCACAGCAGTTTGGCGCCCTTCTCCAGCGCATCGCCGACATGGGCTTCAACCTTGGCCAGTGCCGCCGCGTTGATCAGCGGGCCTTGTTCGGTTTCGCCGTCCAACGCGCTGCCCACGCGCATCGCGCTGACCGCCTCTGCCAGTTTGCCGGTGAAGGCCTCGTACACCCCGTCCTGGATAAAGAAGCGGTTGACGCACACACAGGTCTGCCCGGTGTTGCGGAACTTGGACGCCATGGCACCTTTGACGGCGGCCTCCAGGTCGGCATCGTCGAACACAATGAATGGCGCGTTGCCGCCCAGTTCCAGCGAGACTTTTTTCAACGTGTCGGCGGCCTGGCGCATCAGCAGCTTGCCGGTGCGGGTGGAGCCGGTGAATGACAGTTTGCGCACCACACTGGAGGCTTGCAGGGCACCGCCAATGGCCACGGCGTCACCGGAGACGATGTTGAACACACCCGCCGGAATGCCCGCCTGCTCAGCCAGCACCGCGAGGGCAAATGCCGACAGCGGGGTTTCTTCCGAGGGTTTAAGGATCATGGTGCAACCGGCCGCGAGCGCCGGACCGACTTTGCGGGTGACCATTGCCAGCGGGAAGTTCCACGGGGTGATGGCCGCCACCACACCAATCGCTTCCTTGGTCACGATGATGCGTGCATCCGCTTTGTGGCTCGGGATCACGTCGCCATAGGCGCGCTTGGCTTCTTCGCCGAACCACTCCAGAAAACTCGCGGCATAGACCACTTCGCCCATCGCTTCGGCCAAGGGTTTGCCCTGTTCCAGGCTCAGCAGTTGGGCCAGGTCCTTCTGGTGGCTGAGCATCAGGTCGCTCCAGCGCTTGAGGCGCTGGCTGCGCTCCTTGGCGGTGAGCTTGCGCCAGGCCGGCAAAGCCCGGTTGGCGGCATGGATGGCCAGGTCGGTGGCTTGCGCGCCGGCGCGCTGGACGTCTGCAATCAAGGCGCCATTGGCCGGGTTGAGCACCGGGTAGGTCGGTCCACCGCTGGACCATTGGCCATCTATGTAGTTGCCAGTACGGATCAGCGGGTTCATGCCACGGCCTCAATCAGGTTGAAACGGTCCAGGCCTGGGCGGGCCTCGCGCAGGATGCGCTTGCCGGCGGTGTAGTCGTTGATCACATCGCACGGGGTGTAGTTGCGTTCCAGTTCGTGCAACTCTTCGGCATCCAGCTGGGTGTCGAGGGCCGCGAGTGCGCTGTCAAATTGCGCGGTGGTGTCGGCGCCTACCAGCATCACATCGACACCGGGATGATTGGCGACCCAGGCCTGGGCGATCTGCGCATTCGATACACCGCGGGCGCGTGCCACGCGTTGCACCGAATGGGCAATGTCGAACGACGCCTGGTCGCTGTACATCTGCTGGGTGAAGAAGTCGGTCTGGTTGCGGGTCGACTGCACTTCGCCGGTGAGCAAGCCACGGGCCAGCGGGCTGAACACCGAGACACCCAGGCCCTGGTCGCGGCAGAACGGGATCATCTCGCGCTCTTCTTCACGGTAGGCGCAGTTCAATTGCAGCTGCATATTGATCGGCTTGACCCAGCCATTGCGCTCGCAGGCCATGAGGATCTTGGCCAACTGGCCGGTGAGCATGGTCGATACGCCGATATAACGCGCCTTGCCGGCACGCACAATGTCGTTCATCGCAGCCATGGTTTCTTCGACCGGCGTGTTCACATCGAAGTAATGCAACATGAACACGTCGACGTAATCCATGCCCAGCCGGCTGAGGGACGCGTCGATGCTGTCCAGGATGTGCTTGCGCGAGTGGCCGCTGGCGTTGATGCCATGGCGGGTGCCGTAACCGACTTTGGTGGTGACCACAATGTCTTCACGCCGTGCCACGCGCTTGAGGATGCGCCCAACCACTTCTTCACCGACGCCCGCCGAATAAAAGTCAGCCAGGTCGATGAAGTTGACGCCGTTGTCCAGAGCATGCGCGACGATCGGCTCGCTTTGCTTCTCATCAAAGATCCACGGTTTCCAATCCGGGGTGCCCATGTTCATGGTGCCCAGGCACAGGCGCGAGACTTGCAGGCCGGAGTTGCCCAAACGGATGTAGTGCATGGCAGTCTCCTCAGGCCTTGGGCGTGTAGAAAGGGTTGCTGATGTGGTTGACCACGTCGGCCAACTGCGCGGTGTACGGTGTGCCGGTCAAGGCGGCACGGATCGCGGTGCGGCAGGCGTTGTAGTTATTCAGGTAGACGGCGTCCAGGTCATCGCAGGCCGGGTTGACCCAGTTGGCGGTAACGATGGCCCACTCGTCTTCGGCTTCCGGCGGCAACGTACCGTCGAGCAAGGCTTCGAGCACCGCCTTGGCGATCCCGGCCTGGGACGCGCCCCAGGTGGCATTACCGTGCAGGTCACTGTCGATGGCGGCCTTGTTGACGTAGAGAGTCATGGGTTTGACCGGGATGTTCGGCTGGGCAATCACCATGAACGGGCAATGGCCCTGGCTTGGAGAGGCGAGGCTGTTGGCAAACGCTTGGCCGGCAGGACCATTGCGTGGGCCGATCAGGATATTGATGTGGGCAGCATTGACGCCTGGGCCTTCGAAGCCTTCGCCGATGTACAGATCAAGTGCTTTCATTTTCGCAAACGCTCGTTGTTGTTATGGGGAGCTTGTTGGCGAGTTTTAGCACTGGCCGTTGAGGCGGCCGTAACCATTAAAAGTCATAGGGCTGTGAGTTTTGCTCATGGCCCCTGCGACGATCGATGCCCGTTTGCGCCGTTGACCTGCTGTATCACACACCATATAGTGTGCCCACAAACAGAACAGACCACTACATAGTGTGCAGCATCGGTAATTACCGACCACACTACGCGCAGTATTTCAATGCCGAGTAGCCTGCAAATCGCCTATTTTTGGACGGCCTCAAACGCCGTCAGAACAGACCAGGAAGGAGTATTTCAATGCTGAGTTGGGACGAAGTCGACAACGAAGACACCGGTGCAGCGGTGATCAAAGGCGCCAACGCCGGCCATGCCAGCGAAGCGAACATGGACCGTCTCGACGGTGCCGGCGCCGCTGCCGCCCTGGAAGCGCGCAACGTGACAGCCAACGACTCCGCCGCCATCGTGCGCGCCAAGGCCGCCCTGGACAAACTCGACGTCGCCGAAGGCCTCGCTGAGCTCGAAGGCTCCGCCGCCCGCGTCGCCGTTGACGAAAAGCGCATGATCAACTGCCGCGCCGACCTCAACCAACTCGTGCCCTTCAAGTACGACTGGGCCTGGCAGAAGTACCTCGACGGGTGCGCCAACCACTGGATGCCGCAAGAGGTCAACATGACCGCCGACATCGCGCTGTGGAAAAACCCCGAAGGCCTCACCGACGACGAACGCCGCATCGTCATGCGCAACCTCGGCTTCTTCTCCACCGCCGACTCCCTGGTCGCGAACAACCTGGTGCTGGCCGTGTACCGCCTGATCACCAACCCGGAGTGCCGCCAGTACATCCTGCGCCAGGCCTTCGAAGAAGCGATCCACACCCACGCCTACCAGTACTGCATCGAATCGCTGGCCATGGATGAAGGCGAGATCTTCAACATGTACCACGAGATCCCATCGGTGGCTAAAAAAGCCGCGTGGGGCCTGAAGTACACCCGTTCGATCTCCGATCCGAAGTTCGAAACCGGCACCGTCGAAACCGACAAAGAACTGCTGCGCAACCTGGTCGCCTACTACTGCGTCCTCGAAGGCATTTTCTTCTACTGCGGCTTCACCCAGATCCTGTCCATGGGCCGCCGCAACAAAATGACCGGTGTCGCCGAGCAGTTCCAGTACATCCTGCGCGACGAGTCGATGCACCTGAACTTCGGTATCGACGTGATCAACCAGATCAAAATCGAAAACCCACACTTGTGGGATGCCGAGATGAAGGAAGAAGCGACCCAGATGATCCTGCAAGGGACGCAGCTGGAGATCGAGTACGCACGCGACACCATGCCGCGCGGCGTGTTGGGTATGAATGCGGCGATGATGGAGGACTATTTGAAGTTCATCGCGAATCGTCGCCTGTCGCAGATTGGGTTGAAGGAAGAGTACCCAGGCACGACTAACCCGTTCCCGTGGATGAGCGAGATTATGGACTTGAAGAAAGAGAAGAATTTCTTTGAGACCCGTGTGATTGAGTACCAGACCGGCGGTGCATTAAGCTGGGACTGATCAATGCGGATCCGCAGTTGTCACAACCCATTGACGCGCGTACCCATGAGCTGACTGCGGGTGCTCGAAATAGGGCGTTTCTAAACCGAGCCTCTCGTCGAAACGAGGCGTTTAGCGGCGCCCATGCATGAGCGTGCAACACCAAGGTATTGCCGAGACAAGACCACCCGGACGGCCTCTTTGCAGGCAGCTCCGGGTGCGTTATGCGGTGGGTGTGTCTCAGTGCCGCAGCAGTTTGCGCAGAGGGACGCCGTCTTTAAGCACGGGCGACTTGATGACGATGTAGCTGAAGTACTTGGAAATGCCGATGTTCTTGTCCAGCAGGCTTTCGACCACTTCCTGATAATGCTGAATGCTGCGCGTCATGAAGCGCACCAGGTAATCGTAGCCACCGCTGATCAAATGGCATTCGAGCACTTCATCCACCAGACGAATGTTGGACTCGAACTTGGCGAAGTCTTCCCGCTTGTGATCGCTGAGGGTGATCTCGGTAAATACCGTGACCGAATCGGTAATCTTTGCCAGGTTCAAGTGTGCCTTGTAGCTGGAAATATACCCGGCCGACTCCAGCCGCTTGACGCGTTGAAGGCAGGGACTGGCCGATAAGCCAACGGCATCGGCGAGGCTGACGTTGGTCATCCGGCCGTCCTTTTGCAGCTCGACCAGAATGCTGATGTCAATCCGGTCCAGTTTCACTAGTCCTTCCATTGCGTACCTCTTGACTGCCATTTGTAAGACAATCTTCTAGCAAAATCAGCGCCGTAAAGACAGCTGATGCTGAGCCACCAGATCCGCCATGCTGTTGATGCAGTAATCCGCCGCACACGGCGTGGGCTGTCTGGCACGCTGACGGCCAATCAAACAGCGGTCCGCCCCCCCGACTGCGCCGACAGACGCTCGCGTCACATGCAGCACAGGCTCTGCTTGCAGCGCTGGGTGATTAAGCCATTCAGGGTCTTCGGCCAGGGAGATGAAATCCTCCAGCGCGATTCCCAGGCGCTCACATAACAGGGCGCGATCTTCCGCATCGCGGTCGCCGCGTACCAGCAACCGGTAGAACTTGCGCAGGTACAGCATAGCGCCTGGCGCGTCCTCGAAAAGTGACCAGTTGCCGGCTGAACGCGCAAAACTCATGCCCTCCTCCCAACTGGCCTGCAAGCCCCAGCCCGCCGCCAGTTGGCGATGGGCAAAGCACAGCACACCACTGAAGCCTAGCTCAGCAAAGCGTGGGTAGAGCGCCGCCACCACCGTATTGTATTCGGCCAACACCTGTTCTTTTTGCGGCTGGCCGCCACGGCTGTCGAGCAACGGCTGCAAGGCCGTCCAGACGCCCGAATCCCGGTCCACCAGCACTTCGTCGCAATCAATCAGCAACGCTCGATACGTTGTCAGCCCCATGGTGGGTCAAGCCTCCAATGATGCATTTTATTCACTCGTGCTCCATAACGGCTCGCGCGGGTACTGGCTCAGTTCAAGACCCGTGCCAAAGCGCCCTGAAGAATCTGCAAGGCTTCGTCGACCTGAGCCTCGGTGGTGACCAGGGGCGCCAGGAAGCGCAATACGTTGCGGTACACGCCGCACTTGATCACCAGCAAACCACCTTTGCGCGCTTCATCAATCAGCCGCTGATTGAGGTCAGCGTCTGGTGTGCGCGCCTCGTCGTTCTTGATCAGCTCGATGGCCAGCATGAACCCGGTGCCACGCACGTCACCGATTTGCGGATGACGGCTGCGCAAGCTCAGCAAACCCTGACGCAAACGCTCGCCCAGCGTTTCAGCGCGCGCCAGCAAGTGTTCTTCCTCGAAGGCATCGATCACCGCCAGAGCCGCCGCACAAGACAAGGCGTTACCGCCATAGGTACCGCCCAGGCCACCGGGCAACGGCGCGTCCATGATCGCGGCCTTGCCGACCACACCCGACAACGGCAAGCCGCCGGCCAGGCTCTTGGCCACAGTCACCAGGTCGGGCTGGATGCCGGCATGCTGGAAGCCGAACCACTTGCCCGTGCGGCCGAAACCAGTCTGGATTTCATCGAGGATCAGCACAATGCCGTGTTTTTCGGTCAACGCGCGCAGCCCTTTGAGGAACGCCACCGGCGCCGACAGGAAACCACCGTCGCCCTGCACCGGTTCAATAATGATCGCCGCGACCCGCTCTGGTGCCACCTGGGTGGCGAGCAACTCGTCGAGTGCCGCGAGGGCCATGTCACTGGTAACGCCGCGATAGGCATTCGGATAGGGTGTATGGAACACCTCCGGTGCGAACGGCCCGAAATTCTGTTTGTACGGCTGGCTCATCCCCGTCAGCGTCGTACCGAGCAAGGTGCGCCCATGGAAACCGCCACGAAAGGCAATCACAGCCGAACGGTTGGTGTGGGCACGCGCAATCTTCACTGCGTTTTCCACGGCCTCGGCCCCAGAAGTGAAAAACGCCGCTTTATAGGCCTCCTTGCCACCGATCATTTCGCACAGGCGCTGGGCCAGGTCCAGATAAGGTGTGTAGGCGACCACCTGGAAACAGGCGTGGGAGACTTTCTGCAGTTGCGCCTGCACTGCCGCGACCACTTTCGGGTGGTTGTGGCCGATGTTCAGCACGCCGATGCCGCCGACGAAATCCAGGTAGCGCTTGCCGTCCACATCCCACAACTCGGCACCTTGGGCGCGATCGATCACCAAGGGGTGAGCAGTGACCAGCCCACGAGGCACGAATTGATCGCGCTGGCGGAGCAAATGAGGGGTTTCGTCGACTTTGCTATTCATGGCATTTCCCATCGTGAGTCCGGCAACCGGAAGGTGGTTGCGATGGTGTTCAGGTTACGACGTGTACGAAACCAACTAAGCCGAACTTGCCCCGTGAGAAATTCGGATCGACTGTTTTGCCCCTTCCTTTCAACAGATCCTGCGCCGGGCTTGAGCGATGATGAACACTCTCTTTACCCGACAGGAAATGCCCATGGCCTTGCTCTACAAAGCTGACCCGGTGCGCGGCCAACACTGGCAGGCACTGTTTGCCGAACACGCAGCGGATATTCAGTGGCGCGCCTGGCCAGAGATCGGCGCCCCTGATGAGATCGAATACCTGGCCGCCTGGCAGGCCCCGGATGATCTCGAACAGCTGTTGCCCAATCTAAAAGTGTTGTTTGCCCTGTCGGCCGGGGTCGATCAACTGGACCTCGACCGCTTACCGGCGCACCTGCCGGTGGTGCGCCTGCTGGACCCGGGCATCACCCAAGGCATGTGCGAGTACGCCAGTTGGGCCGTGCTCAGCCTGCACCGGGATATGCTGCTTTACCGCCAGCAGCAGACAGCACGCTGCTGGCAGGCGCATTTACTGCAACCCGCGGTGAGCCGGCGTGTCGGCGTGATGGGGCTGGGCACCCAGGCGCAGCAAATTCTGGCCACCCTCAAGCCGCTCGGTTTTGCCTTGTCTGGCTGGGCCCGTAGTGCCCACAAAGTGCCAGGCGTGGACTGCTACGCCGGTGAACAGCAACTGTCCGCCTTCCTCAGCCAGTGCGATATTCTGCTGTGCGTGCTGCCGCTGACGGAACAGACCCAAGGCATTCTCGACGCGCAGTTATTCGCCCAACTGCCACGGGGCGCGGCCCTGATCAACATGGGCCGTGGCGGGCACCTGGTGGAAAACGACTTGCTTGAGGCGCTGGCCAGCGGGCAGCTCAGCGGCGCGGTGCTGGATGTGCTGCAGCAAGAGCCGGCACCGGCAGATCATCCTTTTTGGGGCCACCCGCAGATCGCACTGACACCGCATATTGCAGCGATGACCCAACCACAAACGGCTTTTGGGGTGTTGTTGGAAAATATCCGGCGCCACCAGCGCGGCGAGCCGATGCTGGGTGAGGTAGATCGGCGCCAAGGGTATTAAGGGACCCGGCAATGCAGGGCATCGCCGGTTTGTGGGTACTTAGCGCAGCTTCGCCGCAATCGCCAGCCCCACATCCTGAGTCGAGCCCTTCCCGCCCAGGTCCGGGGTAATCGGCCCCTGCCCAATCACCTCTTCGATCGCCTGCAGAATCCCGTCGTGTGCCGCGCGATAACGTTCATCCCCGTTACCCAGGAAGTCCAGCATCAGCGCGCCGGACCAGATCATCGCAATCGGGTTGGCAATGTTCTGCCCGTAGATATCCGGTGCCGAGCCATGCACGGGCTCAAACAACGACGGAAACCGCCGCTGCGGATCGAGATTGGCCGAAGGCGCGATTCCGATGGTGCCGGCACAGGCTGGCCCCAGGTCGGAAAGAATGTCGCCAAACAGGTTCGATGCCACCACCACATCAAACCGGTCCGGCTGCAGCACAAACCGTGCGCACAGGATGTCGATGTGCTGCTTGTCCCAAGTCACCTCTGGGTACTTCGTGGCCATCAACGCCGTGCGCTCGTCCCAGTACGGCATGCTGATGGAAATCCCGTTGGATTTGGTCGCTGCGGTCAGCCGTTTGCGCGGCCGGGTCTGTGCCAGGTCGAAAGCGAACTTCAGAATCCGGTCCACCCCGCGACGGGTGAACACCGACTCTTGCAGCACGAACTCATGCTCGGTGCCTTCGAACATTTTGCCGCCAACCGAGGAGTACTCACCTTCGGTGTTCTCGCGGATCACCACAAAATCGATGTCTCCCGGTTTGCGCCCGGCCAATGGGCACGGTACGCCTGGAAACAGCCGAACCGGGCGGATATTCACGTACTGGTCGAAGTCGCGGCGGAACTTGAGCAATGAGCCCCAAAGGGAAATGTGGTCCGGCACTTTGTCCGGCCAGCCCACGGCGCCGAAATAGATCGCGTCGAAACCCTTGAGCTGTTCGAACCAGTCGTCGGGCATCATCTGACCGTGTTCCAAGTAGTAATCGCAGTGCGCCCAATCGAGCACTTCGATGCTTAAATCCAGCTGCCATGTCTTCGCGGCCTGCTCCAGCACCCGCAAGCCTTCCGGCAGGACTTCCTTGCCAATACCATCGCCGGCAATCGCGGCAATTCTGAATACCTTGCTCATCTAACGTGGCTCCCGCTGTCTGTGAATGACAGCCCGCCGATGTGGAAGGCTTTGACTTCAAGGTATTCATCCAGGCCGTACTTGCTGCCTTCTCGGCCCAGGCCTGACTGCTTGATGCCGCCGAACGGCGCGACTTCCATGGAAATGATGCCGGTGTTGAGCCCGACCATGCCGAACTCCAGTGCCTCACCGAACCGCCATGACCGGCGAAGGTCCTGAGTGAAATAGTAAGCGCCCAAGCCGTAAGGTGTAGCGTTGGCCAGCGCCAGGGCTTCGGCTTCATCGGTGAACCGCATCAACGGCGCGACCGGGCCAAAGGTTTCTTCGTTGGCCAACAACATGCTGGCGTGGGTGTCGCCAAGGACTGTGGGCTGGACGAATAGGCTGCTGCCCTCGGGAATCCCGCCGCAAAGCAACTGCGCGCCCTGGCTCAGCGCATCATCGATGTGCCGAGTGACTTTGTTGACGGCTGCCAGGTTGATCAGCGGGCCGATGGTGACGCCGGTGTCGAGACCATTGCCCACCTTGAGCTTGCCCACCTCTTCAACCAGCCGTTGAGCAAAGCGTTCGTAAATGCCGTTTTGCACCAGAATCCGGTTGGCACAGACACAAGTTTGGCCGGCGTTGCGGAACTTGCTGAGCATAATACCGGCCACGGCCTGCTCCAGGTCCGCATCGTCAAACACAATGAACGGGGCATTGCCGCCCAATTCCAGGCTCAGGCGCTTGATGTGTTCGGCACTCTGGCGCATCAACAGGCGGCCGACGGCAGTTGAACCGGTAAAGGAAATCTTGCGTACCGTCGGGTTGCTGGTCAGCTCTTCGCCAATGCCAGCAGGCATTCCGGTCAAGACGTTGAACACACCGGCCGGGATGCCGACGCGCTCGGCCAACACCGCCAGGGCCAATGCCGACAAAGGGGTGAGGTCGGACGGTTTGACGATGATCGGGCAACCGGCAGCCAGGGCTGGCGCGCACTTGCGGGTGATCATTGCGTTCGGAAAATTCCACGGTGTGATCGCCGCGCAGACGCCCACCGGTTGCTTGAGGGTCAGCAAGCGACGGTCGCCGCTGGGGGCCGGTATGGTTTCGCCGTAGACCCGCCGTGCCTCTTCGGCGAACCATTTGACGAAGCCGGCACCATAGCGGATTTCACCCTGGGCTTCGTTCAGCGGTTTGCCCTGCTCACAGGTCATGATCAGCGCCAGGTCGTCGAGGTTGTCGATCATGGCTTGGTACCAGCGCTCCAGCAACGCGGCACGTTCGGCCGCCGGGCGTGCGCGCCAGGCGGGCCAGGCCTTGTCGGCAGCCTCGACGGCCCGGCGGGTTTCCGCGCCCTGCATGGCCGGGACCCGGGCGAGCAATCGGCCGCTGGCCGGGTCGATGACGTCCAGGGTCGCGGCATTGTCGGCGCCAATCCACTGCCCGTTCACATAGGCGAGTTCTGCCAGAAGGCTGGGGTCTTTCAAACGATTCTTGAGCATGGTCGAGTCCTGATCCGAGACAGTCTCCAGTCTAGGCAGGTGTCGCGGGTGAGGATGCTGAAAGCGTGCTTCCAGCAGTGTCGCGTGCTGAAAATCAACCCGCGACGGCAGGCTCTACCAGCACGCGCCTAGCCTTTCAACGAACCCAGCAACCCTTGTAAAAAGCGCTCGCCGGCTTCCATCTGGCTGATCTCGACAAACTCATCCGGCTTGTGCGCCTGCTCGATGGAGCCCGGCCCGCACACCACCACCGGCACATCCAGACGCTGCTTGAACAGGCCGCCTTCAGTGCCGAACGAAACTTTCGAGGTGCCCGTGTCCGGCGCCGCAAATTGCTTGAGGAAGCGCACTGCTTCGACACTGGGGTGCGTGTCGAGACCCGGGTAGACGTTGACGGTTTCAATTTCGATGGCCGCCACGCTGGAGAGCTTCTGCGCCTCACGCACGATCACTTCAGCGCGCTCGTGCATCTGGTCCAGGAACTGATCGAGGTCGTCTGCCGGCAGGTTGCGCACCTCAAAATCCAGGGTGCACAGGTTGGGCACGATATTGAGCGCCTTGCCGCCGACAATCTGCCCGACATGCACGGTGCTGTAGGGCACGTCGTAGTCGTTGTCCTGGGCGCCGTGGCGTTGCAACTGCTGCTGGCTCTCGCGCAGGGCGCCGATGAAGTCACAGGCGACGTGGATCGCATTCACTGATCGCGGCGCCAGCGATGAATGGGCTTCCAGGCCGCGGCAGTAAGTGCGGTAAGAGCCTTTGCCCTTGTGGCCCAGCACAAACTGCATATTGGTCGGCTCACCGATCATGCACAGAAACGGGCGCACCGGCGCCAGGTGCAACACGTCAAGCAAGCGTCGCACGCCCACACAACCAATCTCTTCATCATGGGACAACGCCAGTTGTAACGGGCGGCTCAGGCGATGATCCGCTGCATCGAGCATCGCGTCGATGGCCAGGGCGATAAAACCTTTCATGTCACAACTGCCGCGGCCGTAGATACGCCCGTCCTGCACAGTGGCGGCGAAGGCGGGAAAGGTCCAGGCCTGCCCCGCCGCCGGCACTACGTCAGTGTGCCCGGACAGCAGCACGCCGGGCTGGTCTTTGGGGCCGGTGCTGGCAAACAGGTTGGCCTTCTTGCCGCTTTCGTCGCGTACGATCAACGACTCGATGCCCTTGGTCGCCAACAGCTCGCGTACGTAGTCGATCAGGGCCATGTTCGACACCGACGACACGGTGTCGAACGCCATCAGCTGTGTGAGAATCTCGAGAACGCGCGGTTTCATGAGGCCTGGCTCCGTTGTGCGGCAAGGTGGGCAAAGCGGGTGATGGAGAATGGCTCGATCGGGGTGCTGGTGCTGCCGGTACTGAGCAATTCGGCCATCACATCGCCGACCCCTGGGCCCAATTGGAACCCGTGGCCACAAAAACCAAAGGCGTAGAACAGCCCATCGACGGTTCCGCTGGGGCCCATCACCGGCAACGCGTCTGGCAGGTAGCCTTCAATGCCGCTCCATACGCGGATGATGTTGAGGTTGCCGACACCGGGCAGCAGCCGGCGCATCTGGTTGACCTGGTTGAGAATACTGCGCGGCTCGACCTGAGCACGACGGTTGAGCATGTCCGGCTTGCTGCGGTAACCGCCGCCGATAACGATATTGCCACGGGGAATCTGGCGGAAGTAAATCACTTCCTCAGGGATCTTGGTGTACACGCCGATCACGGTCGGCAACGCATACGGCACCGGCTCGGTAACGGCCATTTGCGGGCCATGGGTATCCAGCGGCACCGGTTCGCCGAACTGCGCCGAGAGTTTCTGGCCCCAGGCACCGGCAGTGATCAACAACTGCGCGGCATGGAACTGGCGGCCGTCGGTGGTGGTGACGTGAAAATCGCCGCCTACCTTCTGGACCTCGGCGACCTCAGTGCGCTCCTCAATCTGCGCACCCAGGCGCCTCGCCGCGCGGGCAAACGCCGGTGCGGCCAAACGCGGGTTCGCATGACCGTCGTGGGGCGCGTAGGAGCCGCCCTTGACCTGCGCGCCAAGAAAGCCGAAGCGTTGGCGCAGTTCGGCGCCGCGATAGATTTTCAGGTCCAGTTGCGCCGCTTCAGGTGCGGCAGCGTAGGCCTCAAGTTCAGCAATTTCATCTTCTCGATAACACACGCGCATGTGCCCGCTGGCGATGAATTCCAGGTCGTCGTCGATCAGTTCGGGCAAACGTTTCCACAGCGCCCAGGAACGGTTGGCCAGGGCCAATTGGCCGAGGAAGCGCCCTTGCCGCCGCACGTTGCCGAAGTTGACGCCGCTGGCGTATTGGCCGATCTGATCGCGCTCCAGCAGGATTACCGATTGGCCACGACAGCGCAAAAAGAAGGCGCTCGCCGCGCCCATCAGGCCACCACCCACAATCACCACGTCTGCTTTTTGCACGCTCATGGAGCGACCTCCTCGGTGAGCATCGACAACGGTTTGACGGGTGCCTGGCCACGCTGGCGGCCCACCTCCCGAACCTGTACGCCAGCAGCGGCCGCGATCACTTCCGCCCCCGCCTGGGAGCAATAACGGCCCTGGCAACGGCCCATGCCAACCCGACTGAACGCCTTGGCGCGGTTCACTTCACAGGCGCCTTTTTCACTGACTACGCGACGTAAATCGCCGGCGCTGATCATCTCGCAGCGACACACAATCGCACTGTCGGGCAGGGCCTTGGCCTGTTCGCTGGGCCAGGGGAACGCCTGCGCCAACCCAAGGCGAAACTGGTCCATCACATCCAGCGCCAGGCGTTGCGCGTCGCGCAGCCCTGTATCGAAAGGGTGTTTAAAATCCTCCAGCAAGGTCAGCGCCACCAGTCGCCCGGCGTGCTCGGCCGCATCGGCGCCGCGAATTTTCGAACCGTCGCCGGCCGCGTACACACCCTTTACGGAAGTGCGTCCGGCTTCATCCACCGACAGCCACCATTGGCTTGAAGGCTCATCGAACGCCATCTTGCAGCCGGCCAGGTCGCCCAGTTGGGTTTCCGGGCGCAAGTGATAACCGAGCGCCACAGCGTCGGCCTCCACGGTCAGGGTTCGCCCGTTGGCGGTGTTGAACCGCACACCACTGACGCCGCTTGCGGCATCGCCCAGGACCTGCAACGGCTTGATACCCAGGTGCACCGTGACCTTGGCCCGGTACAGTTGCGCCAGCAGCTTGATTCCCGTGAACAGCAAGCCGGGGCGCGCCAGCAGCTTGGGCAGAGCCTTGATACGCAGGCGCATCGGCGACGTATCCAACACCGCCGCCACCGTCGCGCCCGCCTTTACGTACTGGCTGGCGACCAGGTACAGCAAAGGCCCGCTGCCCATGAACACCACGTTGTGGCCAATCGATACCGCCTGGTTTTTCAGCGCGATCTGCGAACCTCCGAGGCTATAGGTACCCGCCAGTTGCCAGCCCTCAATGGGCATCAAGCGGTCGGTAGCGCCAGTGCAGAGGATCAACGCGTCGTAATCCACCGTACTATGGCGGCCCTGGCTGACGCAGCACAATTGCCCCGGCGTGAGGTTCCACACCAACGTGTCGGGGCGGTAATCAATCGCGCCGCGCAGGCGATCGAAACTCTGGTGCAAGTCCTGGGCCTTGGCGGCTTCGCTGCCGTACAACGTCGTATAGTCGCGAGTAAACTCTTCGGGTTGGCGGCGATAGATTTGCCCGCCGTCGCGGCGATTTTCATCGATCAGGATCGGTGTAATGCCGGCGTTCACCAGCGTCTCGGCGCAACGAATGCCCGCCGGACCCGCGCCCACGATGACTACCCGTGCAGTGGCCATTTCGCCTCCGGTTGTGTGGTGACAATATCCAGGCCCTCGCGGACCTCATTAGAGCAGGCACGCAAGCGTTCGCCGCTGCGGGTCCACACCCAGCAGTCCTGGCACGCCCCCATCAGGCAGAAGCCTGCGCGACGGCCGGTGTCGAACTCCGACTGCCGCAACGTGCTGCCCTGCGTCAGCAAGGCGACCATCAACGTGTCGCCCTGCAAAGCCTCGATGGGTGCGCCATCCACGGTCAGGCTGACCGTCGGCCGCGCCTGTTCGGCCAACCTCACAAAACGCCCTTTCATGCATAGGCTCCCAACGTCATGGTGTTAATACCCTGCTGAGTGTTCAGCAATTGGGCCGTGTCGTGATGGCAGAGAATTTCACCACCGTTCTCCAGGCTGCGGCGGCTCGGCGCGGTGAGGTTGCACAAGCCGTCGACCCGCACCGGGCAGCGATTGAGGAACGTACAGAGTTCCGGCACATTGGCGCGCGCGCCAATGGGGGGCAACGCGCCACCGGAGGCGCCGCAGGTTTCCAGCCAACCTTGGCGCAGCTCAGGTACCGAGTGGATCAACACGTCGGTGTAGGGATGAAACGGCGGCTCGGCAAACGACTGGCGGCTGCCGGCCTGAACCTTATGGCCGCTGTACATCACCACAATGTCGTCGCACAGCGCACGTACCGTGGAGATGTCATGGCTGATAAACAGGTAGGAAACGCCAAGCTCCTGACGCAAGTCGCGCAGCAGTTCGAGAATCGCCGCGCCCACCACGGTGTCGAGGG
This sequence comes from Pseudomonas sp. AP19, assembly GCF_001728855.1. Lineage (NCBI taxonomy): Bacteria > Pseudomonadati > Pseudomonadota > Gammaproteobacteria > Pseudomonadales > Pseudomonadaceae > Pseudomonas > Pseudomonas sp. AP19. The sequence goes on from NZ_LXJP01000048.1 coordinate 15,737, forward strand.
CCGAGGTCACTTCATCGCAAAGGATCAGGTCGGGCTTGGCGGCCAGCGCCCGCGCCAGGTTGACCCGCTGCTTCTGCCCTCCAGACAGCTCATTGGGGCGCCGCTCGGCCATTGCGCGGGGCAGGCGCACCAGATCGAGCAGTTCGCCAATCCGCGTTTGCAACGCCGCGCCTTTGAGGCCGAAATACATCTTCAGCGGCCGACTGAGTATGGTCGCCACGCTGTGCATGGGGTTCAGTGCGGTGTCGGCATTTTGAAACACCATTTGAATCCGTCGAAACTGCTCGGGGCTGCGCTCGGACAGGCTGCCACCCAAGGGCTGGCCATCGAATGTCAGCCCGCCGAGGGCCGGGGTCAGCAGCCCCGCAACCACGCGGGCCAAGGTGGACTTGCCGGAGCCCGACTCGCCGATCACCCCAATGGCCTGGCCGCGTCGCACGGTAAGGTCGATGTCTTCGAGTACCCGGATCGACGGCATGCCTTGCAGGTTCTTGTTGCCGTAGCCAGCGGTGAGGCCGCGGATGGTCAGCAGCGGTACATCTTCGGCAATCCCGCACGGCGGACGGATGGTGGTGTCAGGGCGCGCGGCTGCCAGCAAGCTGCGCGTGTACTCATGGGTCGGGGCTTTGAGCAGCGGCGCCGTGGCGCTCTGTTCGAAGATCTGCCCACCATTGAGTACCACGATCTGGTCAGCCATTTGCGCCACCACGGCCAGGTCGTGAGAGACATACACGGCCGTGGTACCCCGCTCGCGCACCACCCGCTTGAAGGCGCGCAGCACGTCAATCTGGGTGGTCACATCGAGCGCCGTAGTGGGCTCGTCGAGCACCACCAGAAGCGGGTCGCTGATCAGCGCCATCGCCGCCATCACCCGTTGCAGTTGCCCACCAGAGACCTGATGCGGATAGCGTCGGCCGATGCGCTCCGGGTCGGGCAGCGCCAAGTCGCGGAACAGCCCGATGGCTTTGGCTTGCAGTTCGGCCCGAGTGCCCAGGCCATGGATCAACGCGCCCTCCACGACTTGGTCGATGAGTCTTTTCGCCGGATTGAACGCCGCCGCAGCGCTTTGCGCGATGTAGGACACCCGGTTGCCACGCAGGCCTTGCAGCTGCTTTTCGCTCAGGGCACGCATGTCGTGCTCACCGACTTGCACCACTCCGCCGGATAAGCGACAGCCCCGCCGCGCGTAACCGAGCAGCGCCAGGGCGATGGTGGTCTTGCCCGAGCCGGACTCACCGATCAACGCCAGCACTTCACCTTTTTTCAGGGAAAAACTCACGCCTTTGACGATTTCAACCTCGCCACGCTCGCCACAGGCGACCACCCGCAGGTCTTCAACGCGAATCAATTCACTCATTTCAATGGCCTCCCATACGTCGACTACGCCGGGACGACAGATGGTCGATCAGCAAATTCACACCAATGGTCAACGTACCAATGGCGAGCGCTGGAATGATGATGGCCAGCGCGCCCTGGTTGAGGCCGCCGATGTTTTCCCGTACCAGGGAGCCAAGGTCCGCGTCTGGCGGTTGCACGCCCAGGCCCAGAAAGCTCATGCCGCTGAGCAACAGCACGATGTAGCCGAAGCGCAACCCCAGATCGGTCAATACGGGGTTGAGCATATTCGGCAGGATTTCCATGCACGCCACGTATAACCGGCGCTCGCCTCGGGTACGGGCGACTTGCACGTACTCAAGGGCTTCAATGTTGACCGCCATGCTGCGGGCGACGCGAAACGCACCCGGGATATAGCTGATAACGGCGGTGCAGATCAGCAGCGTCACTGACGACCCAAAGGCCGAGACCATGATCAGTGCAAGCATTTTGCTGGGGATCGAAATGAACGCGTCCATGATGCGGCTGATGACTTCGTCCAGCCACTTGGGTGCGACCACCGACAACAACGCAGAACCGGTGCCCAGGGCGCTGGCCAGTAACGCCGCGACCAGCGCCAGCCCGACTGTGAACCGGGCGCCCACCAACACCCGGCTAAGCATGTCGCGGCCCAGGTAATCGGTGCCAAACGGGTGGGCGAGGCTAAAGCCTTCGAAAATGTTATCGGACACCACTTCACCCACAGGGTGTGGCGCCAGCCAGGGGCCAAACAGCGCCACCAGCAACCAGGCCACGCACACCAATGCTCCCACCAGCCCCAACCACGACGGAGCGCTGGAGACTTTGGCGAGTGCCAGGGCTGAGGACACAGGCTTTGACTTGGCAATGAGATTGTTCATTGGTTTCTCAGCCTCGGGTTGGACAGGATTGCGCAGAGGTCGGCGAGCAGCACCAGGCCCAGGTAGGCCACGCAGAACAACATGGTGCAAGCCTGCACCAGCGCCATGTCGCGGTTGGTCACGGCGTCGACCATCAAGCTGGCAATGCCGGGGTAGTTGAAGATGGTTTCGACGATCACCACCCCGCCCAACAGGTACGACAGGCTCAGGGCGATGGCATTGGCAATCGGGCCGATGGCGTTGGGCAAGGCATGGCGCAGCACAATACGTATGGGGCTGACGCCTTTGAGGCGCGCCATTTCGACGTAGGGGCTGTCGAGCTGATCGATCACCGCAGCGCGCGTCATGCGCGCCATTTGCGCGATGATGACGCAACACAGCGTCATCACCGGCAAGGCATAGGTACGCATGAATTGCAGGGGTGAGGTAATGTCGCTGGCATACGACAGTGCCGATAACCAACCGAGGTTGACCGCGAAAATCAGCACGGCCAGGGTTGCCACCAGAAACTCCGGCACCGCAACCATCGCCAGGGTGACAAAGCTCAGGCAGCTGTCGATGCGCCCACCCCGGCCCATCGCCGAGCCGATGCCCAGCACCAGCGCCAACGGCACCGAAACCAGCGCCGTGACACCCGCCAACATCAGGGTGTTGGGCACTCGTCCCGCCATCAATTCACCCACCGGCATCGCATTGGACACCGACACCCCCATGTCGCCGGTGAGCAGGCTCATCAACCAGTGCAAGTACCGCAACACACCAGGCTGGTCCAACCCCAGTTTCAGGCGCAGCGCCGCCACCTGTTCAGGGGTCGCGAACTGGCCAAGGGATTGTTGTGCAGCATCCCCCGGCAGTACTGCCGTGATCGCAAAAACGACCATGGACACGATCAACAAGGTCACCGCACCGGCACCAAAGCGCCGGCAGATCAACCACAGTGTATGGCTATTCATCGCACTGCCCTCCTCAAGCGTCCAACCACACCTGCTCGGCGAACATGTAACCCATGAAACCACCCAGCGGGTTGGTGTCGTAGCCTTTGATGCGCTGGTCGACGCCGTCGATGTTGCTGATAAATACCGGCACGCCGATGCCACAGTGGTCGTGAACCAGGGTCTGCATGTCGCCATACATTTTGGCGCGCTTGGCGTCGTCGGTCTCGCCACGTGCCAACATCAGTAACTGGTCGAATTGATCGTTCTGCCAGCCGGACTCGTTCCACGGCGCCTTGGACTGGAAGAATTGCGAAAACATCACGTCGGCATTCGGCCGAGGGTTGATGTTGCCGAAGCTCAAAGGGTGCTTCATCCAGTGGTTTGACCAGTAGCCGTCACTGGGCAGGCGGTTGACGTCAAGCTTGAGCCCGGCCTGTTTCGCCGACTGCTGCAACAGCACGGCGATGTCCACCGAACCGGTCGCAGCGGGTGACGCCATCACGGGCATGGTGATGCTTTCCATACCGGCTTTCTTCAGCAGGAACTTGGCTTTTTCCGGGTCGTAGACCGTCTGCGGCAAGTCGCTGTTGAAGTAGCGCGAGCCCGGTGCAATCGGGTGATCGTTGCCGACCACGGCAAAGCCACGGAACACTGCGGACTTGACTTGCTCACGGTCCAGCAGCAGCTTCATCGCCTGGGTGAATTCCGGGCTTTTGCCGGGCAACTGATCCTGGCGGATGATCAAGTCAGTGTAGTTGCCGGACGGCGCATCCACGACCCGGTGTTTGGCACTGGCAGCGATACGTGTGGTGGAACGTGGGTTGACCTCGTTGATCATGTGTACGTCGCCCGACAGCAGCGCGTTGACCCGCGACGGCTCGTCGGCGATAGCGATGAATTCGATTTCGTCCAGGTACGGCAAGCCCGGTTTCCAGTAGTTCTTGTTGCGCACGGCAATCGAACGCACCCCCGGTTTGAATTCACCCACGGTGAACGGCCCGGTACCGATGCCTTTATTGAAGTCGGTGGTGCCCTCAGGGACGATCAACAGGTGCGACACCGCCAGGATCGACGGCAACTCGGCGTTTGGCGCGCTGAGGCGAATCTGCACTTCGCTCGGGCCGCTGGCCTTGATCTCTGCGAACTGCTCCATCAACGGCATGACCTTGGAACCAGTGAGCGGGTCCTTGTGCCGGTTCAGGGTGAACACCACGTCGGCAGCGCTCAGCGTCTTGCCGTTGTGGAAGGTCACGTCTTTGCGCAGGGTGATGGTCCACAGGGTGGCGTCGGTATTCTCGATACGCTCGGCCAACTCCAATTGCGGCACCAGGTGTTTATCGAATCGGGTCAGGCCGTTATAGAACATGTAGTGGCGCGCATAGTCGGTAGACAGCGCGCCCTTGGCGGGGTCAAGGGTATCGGCGGTAGACGTGGACATACCGGCGACACGAATCTTGCCCCCCGGCTTGCCTTTACCTGCGACAGGCGCGTCATCGGCAAACACCTTACCGGCGGCGCTGAACAGACTGCCGGCACCGGCGGCGGCCACACCCGCAACACCGAGCATTTGCAGGGCATTGCGGCGCGACATACCACGGTTGAGACTTTCGAATACCCGCAGGCTCTCCTGGCCGGAGATCAGCTCGGGGGTGTTTTTGTTGTCAGTCATATCAAAGCTACCTGTCGATAATCGGAAGAATCGAGTGCTCACGGATGTCCGGAGCGTCCTGAAAAAACAAACGACGGTGACGCAACAACGGCAACTCAGTGCAAATAATCCTGGAAGCGGTAATAGGCACCCACGAACGGCAGGAACCAGGGTTTGCCGAAGTGCCCGGGAATCGCCGGCCATTCGAGCTCACGCCAGGGGTTGGCGGCTGCGTTGCCAGCCATCACCTCTGCCATCACCTGGCCCATGTGCACCGACATCTGCACGCCATGGCCGCTGTAGCCCATCGAATGGAACACCCCGCCATGCTGGCCTGCGCGGGGCAGGCGATCGGACGTCATGTCCACCAAACCGCCCCAGCAGTAGTCGATCTTCACGCCCGCCAACTGCGGGAACATGTTCAACATCGCGGCGTGCAGCACCTTGCCGCTCTTGGCATCGGAGACGCTGTCCGACATGGCGAACCGTGCCCGACCGTCAAACAGCAAGCGGTTGTCCGGCGTCAGGCGAAAATAGTTACCGATCATGCGGCTGGTCACATAGGCCCGATGCTGTGGCAGCAACTGGTCGATCAGGGCCTGGGACAAGACTTCAGTGGCGATGACAAAACTGCCTACCGGGACAATCCGCCGGCGGTACCAGCCGAGGTCGCCATGCTGGCAAGCACCGGTGGCCAGCAAGACTTGCCCGGCATGCAGCGAGCCCTTGGCGTTAGTGACTTGATAGCCGCCCGCCTGGGCCTTCCAGTGGTTGACCTGGGTGTGCTCATAAATCATTGCGCCACGCCGCACGGCCGCTTCGGCCAAGCCGACACCAAAACGGCCGACATGCATTTGCACACCGTTGCGTTGCAGCAAACCGCCATGGAACTGCGCCGAGTTGACTTCAGCGTGCGTCTGTTCGGCGCTGAGCAACTCAACATCGGCGTCGACCTCCTGGCGAATCAGCTCACAGGTGCGTGCAAGTCCTTCGTAATGCAGGGGCTTGGCCGCCAACTTGAGCTTCCCGTTGCGCACCAGGTCACAGGCGATCCCTTCCTGCTCGACCAGCGAAACCACCGTCTGCACCGCACTTTCATAGGCCTGGTAATAAGCACGCGCCTTGGCGGCACCGAGGCTGGCGTGCAACCCGGCATAGTCCTGGGCCACGCCGGTATTGCACTGCCCACCGTTGCGCCCCGAGGCTTCGCCGATCACCCGGCCGGCGTCCAGCACGACCACACTGGCGCCATTACGCGCCAACGCCCGCGCCGCCGCCAGGCCGGTGAACCCTCCACCGACCACGGCTACATCGACCTGCTTGGGCAAGTCGCCCAGCCGGGCCCCGGTAAACGCCGGTGCGGTGTCGAGCCAATAGGATTCACTGCCCATGTCTTACCCCTTGGTGTGCTGTTACAGACCGACCAACGCTGGCAGCCCGCCGATATCGGGGATCTGCTGGTAACCGTAGAACGCATTGCCGGGCACTTCATGGCCACGGGCAACGAACGCCTTGTTTTTGATCTTCATGTCATGGGCCGGCATCAGGTCATAACGGAAGCTCGAAGACACATGCAAGATGTCTTCCGGGCCGCAGCCAAGGTTGTCGAGCATGAATTCGAAAGCGGCCAGGCGCGGCTTATAAGCCTGGGCCTGTTCGGCAGTGAATACTTTGTGGAACGGCGCGCCGAGCTTGTCGACGTTGGACATGATCTGGCTGTTGCTGGCATTGGAAAAGATCACCAGGGGGATCTTGTCGGCGATCTTCGACAGGCCGGCCGGCACGTCCGCATGAGGGCCCCAGGTCGGCACGGCGTCGTAATACAGTTGGCCTTCCTCGCGATACTCGATACCCCAGCGCTTGCAGGTACGGGCCAGGGCCGTCTTGAGGATTTCGTCATACGGCCTCCAGTCGCCCATCACCTGATCGAGGCGGTAGGCCGAGAAATCCTTGACGAACTGGTCCATCTGCTCTGGGGTGATGCGGTCGGCGAAAATTTCGCGGGTCATGGTGCCCATATGAAAGTTGGTCAGCGTACCGTAGCAGTCGAACGTAATGAATTTGGGGCGAAGAAAGCTCATTGAGTGCGGTCCTGAAGTTCGTTGATTGTGACAAGCGTTCGCTGCCCTGGTGGCACGTCGGCCTCGTTGCAGCACAGCTTCATTACACCACTGTGAAATCAGCATATGACGTCTAAAACGACCTGCGCTCAATACAAACCACCGTTTTGGTGGCTGGCCTCAGCAGAGTTTGCGGTGCGCGCCAGGCTTGGGCAGGCCCCGCTTTTATGCGCTTTTATGGGCCTTTGGAGGTAGCGAGGCTCAAGAAAGGGCATGGCGGGCAGCAGTCACTGTGCTGCAAGCAGTATTTTGTGCGGTTGGCCGATCACGCGCGTCAGCGAATGGACAGTGCGCTATAGAGAAGAGCGCAAGCCTGCGCCGATACCAGCCGCTTCGCCCCTGAATTCCGGCCGGCCGCGCCTGGAAAAACCCCTGGCATTTGCTGCTGACCTCGCGACGCAATTAAGTAGTAACTGTGGTGATGTGGGGTGCCGCACACGGAATCTGCCGAATATTCCAGGCCCTCTTGCCAGCCTGTATGGCAGGTGGGATACAGACGCGCTCATGATGCAAAAAACAACCTTCCATGGAGACTCGCCATGTCCGCCCTGCCACACCCTGCTTATGTCTACCGTCCGATGACGGTCGCCGACCTGCCGGCCGCCCATGCCTTATCGGTCATGCTCAAATGGCCCCACCGCCTGGAAGACTGGGCGATGTTGCAACGGGTCAGCGACGGCTTCGTGGTGCTGGACGGCGAGCGCCTGATCGGCAGCGCCTTCACCTGCCCTCAGGGTGATTACGCAACCATTGGCCTGGTGATCGTCAGTAATGACTACCAAGGCCAGGGCATTGGACGCCGCTTGATGGAAAAGGCGCTCGACGCCTGCCAGGCGCGCACGCCGATTCTCAACGCCACCCTCGCGGGTGCGCCACTTTATGCAAGCCAGGGGTTTGTCGAGTTTGGGCAGGTGCAGCAGCATCAAGGCCAAGTGCGCGTGCCCGCCCTGGAGGGCCTGGACGCTGGCGAAACCTGCCGTGCGTTACGCGCCGATGACCATGCCACGCTGTTGGCCCTCGCCAATGCCGGCAGCGGCCTGGACCGCCGTGAAGTGTTGCCGGAACTGCAGGTAGAGCACGCCATGGGGATTGATCGCGAGGGCAAGTTGCGCGGCTTTGCCCTGCTGCGCCCCTTTGGTCGTGGACGCTGCATCGGCCCGGTGGTGGCAGAAAACCTCGAGCAGGCAAAACACCTGATCAGCGAATTACTGGCGCGGGTACCGGACGCCTTCGTACGCATCGATATCCCCGCCGATTGCGGCCTCAGTGACTGGCTCGAACAAGCCGGTTTGAAGCACATCGACACCGTCACCCAGATGGCCAAGGGCAAACCGCCCCAGGCCAGCCAAGGCGTACACCCTTTTGCGCTGATCACCCAAGCGATCGGCTGATTTTCCTTATGGAGTAGTGCCCATGTCATCTCCCCGTATCCTGCTGTTGGCGCGCGCCGACGGTAGCCGCGTTACCACGCCGTTGAACACGGCTGCCCTGAGCGCGCTCGATCCATTCGGCGATGCGCGCCAACTCGCCTGGCTGGGCGACGATGGGGTGTCCGCCGGCTTGGTGCAGTTCAGCGGCGACGCCGCGATCGAAGACTTCCCCCACAGCGAGACGCTGGTGGTTCACGCCGGCCATGTAGTGCTGCACACGGCAGACCAGCACGTAGACCTGAAGGTCGGCGACAGTGCCGTGATCGGCCGTGGCACACGCCTCTCGGTGCAGGCGAGCGCGGGCAGCCGATGGGCGTTCTGCGCTGTCGACCTGGCCGATGCCCCCCGGCAGCACGGCTTGACGTGGCTCGACCCGCGCGCCCTGCTCAACCCCTCTGCCGCACCGGAACCGCAAATCCTGATCGGCCCTCCCCCACAGTGCCGGGCGCTTAATCTGTTTGATGATGCCAGCACAGAACTGCGCGTCGGCATTTGGGACTCGACGCCCTACGCCCGGCACGGCCGCCCGCACAAACTGCATGAGTTGATGTATCTGCTTGAAGGTAGCGTCACCCTGCAAGATGCCGAGGGTGGCGAGGTGACGATCAACACCGGTGACACGGTGTTTGTGGCAAAAGGCGCGCCGTGCGCTTGGACCAGCACAGTCTATGTACGCAAGGTCTATGCAGTGAAGTGAGCCGGCATGTTCAGTCGGTTGTCAGGTTTTCAACGCGTCTTCCAGAAAAGCCACCAAAGCCTGCACACGCGAACTGCGCAGTTTGCGCGAAGGCACCAGCAAGTTGACCGGTGCGCTGTCGAAGCTCCACTCCGGCAGTACCCGTATCAGGCTGCCGCTGGCGATTGCATCACTGACATCCCACTGCGAACGCAGCACCAACCCCAAGCCTTGCTCGGCCCAACGCCGGGCAACGCTTCCATCATTGCTCAACAATACCGGTTCGATGCGTAGGGTTTTACGCGCCTGCCCCTTACGCATATGCCAGAGCGTGACATCCTCATCATTTTCACGGATGCAAATGCAGCGATGGGCAGCGAGCTGGTCTGGCGACACCGGCACACCCTGTTCGTGCAGATAGGCTTCGCTGGCGCATAACCATCGCTCGTTTTGCGTGAGCTGCCTGGCCGTCCACAGGCTGTCGTTGAGGTGGCCGATGTGAATGACTGCGTCGCTGTCATGGCGATCAGGCCAGGGTGTCTCGCGCAAATCCAGGTGCAGGCAAAGCTGCGGATGCAGCCTTGCAAAACGTGCCAACAATGGTGCAATGCGCTGTCGACCATAGCCAAACGGGGCCGCCAACCTCAATGTGCCAACCAGCCTTTCGTCCTTTTGCTTGAAAGACTCTGGAAGCGACTCCAGTTGTTCCAGCAAGACCGCACTCTCGCGCGAGAACCGCTCACCATCGGCCGTCAGGCTGAGCCGCCGTGCGTCGCGGTTAGCCAGGGTCAGCCCCAGCAGCGCCTCCAGTTTACGCAGGCGCATGGAAAGCGCCGGAGGTGAAACATTCAGGGCTCTGGCAGCGGCACTCAGCGACTCAGAGCGGGCAAGCGTAACTGCCAGGCGCAGGTCTTCGATGGAAATCATTCAATTTTACTTAATGATTGATGATTTCTCATTGAACCACAGGTTAACGATAGCTGAGTAGAGTGCAGCCTGTACCCAGCCACTTGAGTTCTGCCATGTCAACGCCGATTGCCTCTCTCGACACGCCCGTTGCGCTAGTCGATGTCGCGCAAATGCAGCGCAATATCCAGCGTATGCAGCAACGTATGGACACCCTCGGCGTACGTTTGCGCCCGCACATCAAAACCAGCAAGTGCCTGCCCGTCATCACGGCACAGATGGCTGCTGGCGCCCGCGGTGTCACGGTTTCTACCTTGAAGGAAGCTGAGCACTGTTTCGCGCAAGGCATCAGTGACGTGTTCTATGCCGTTGCAATAGCCCCGGGCAAATTACCCGCGGCACTAGCCCTCCGGCGCAAAGGCTGCAACCTGAGCGTACTCACCGACAGCGTCGCAGGCGCTCAAGCGATCGTCGACTTTGCACAGCAGCACGACGAACGCTTCGAGGTGTGGATTGAAATCGATTGCGACGGCCATCGCTCAGGCCTGGCCGTTGAAGACAATGCGCTGGTAGCCGTCGCACGCGCCCTGAGCGAAGGCGGCATGCAACTGCGCGGCGTGATGACCCACGCGGGGTCCAGTTACGAGCTGGACCGCCTCGAAGCCCTGCAAGCGCTGGCGGAACAGGAACGCTTACTCTGTGTACGCGCCGCCGAAATAATCCGCGAAGCCGGCTTGGCATGCCCCGAGGTCAGCATCGGCTCCACCCCCACAGCCCTCTCGGCACTGAACCTGGACGGCGTTACTGAAGTGCGGGCAGGCGTCTATGTGTTCTTCGATCTGGTCATGCACAACATTGGCGTGTGCCGGGCAGACGAGTTGGCGTTGAGCGTCCTGACCACCGTTATTGGCCATCAGCAGGATAAAGGCTGGATCATCACCGACGCAGGCTGGATGGCCATGAGTCGCGACCGTGGCACACAACGTCAGCGCCAGGACTTTGGTTATGGACAAGTGTGTACCGAAGCGGGCGACTGGATCGAAGGCGCGCTGGTCACAGGGGCCAATCAGGAACATGGCATCATCACCCTCGGCACCCCGAGTGCTGACATGGTCGGGCGCTTCCCTATTGGCAGTCGTCTGCGCATTCTGCCCAATCATGCCTGCGCCACCGGCGCGCAGTTTCCGGATTATCACGCCCTTGACGTCGAGGGCGCCGTACACACATGGAGTCGCCTTCATGGTTGGTAGTCTTAAGGTGATGCGTATTGCTCTCGACCACAGTGAGGCGCCCTCATGAAACCGCAAAAAAGCGATGTATTGATTATCGGCGGCGGCATCATGGGGTCGGCGTCAGCGTTTTTTCTCAGCCGGCGTGGACACTCCGTCACCCTGCTGGAGCGTGATCAGATTGGCCAGTACGCCAGCGGCGTGAACTTCGGCAACGTGCGGCGCCAGGGGCGTTACCTGGGGCAGTTGCAACTGGCTAACCGCTCCTTTGCCTTGTGGAAGCGCCTGCCGGAGCTGATCGACGACGACCTTGAGTTCATCGCCAGTGGCCATATGCGCGTGTGTTACCGCGAGGACGAGATCGCTGAGCTGCAAGCCTACGCCGAGGCTCCCGAGGCCCGTGAGCTGGGTTTGCAGATCCTGACCGGCAAAGCCTTGCATACCCGCTTTCCGTTCCTGGGCCCGGAAGTCAAAGGTGGCTCCTACGCCCCTCACGATGGCCACGCGAACCCACGCCTGGCGGCGCCGGCGTTTGCCCGGGCGGCCAGGCGCCTGGGTGCGCGGATCGAAGAGCGTATCGAAGTCATCGAGGTGCAGAAAGTGGGCGGTCACTTCCACGTCACGACCACCGATGGCCAACGCTTCGTCGCCGAGCAACTGCTGATCACCGCGGGCGCGTGGGCCGCCAAACTGGCTGAGCAATTCGGAGAACCCGTACCGCTGGAACCCAATGGCCCGCAGATGTCGGTGACCGAACCGGTTCCTTACGCCTTGCCGACGGTGATCGGCGTATTTACCAAGATCAAGGAAGAGGTGATCTACTTCCGCCAGATCCCGCGCGGCAACATCATCATCGGCGGCGGCAACCGCTGCACCCCGGACATGCTCAACCGGCGCGCCTTCTTCAAGCCCGAAAGCCTGCTCAACCAGATGCGACAAATGCGCCGCCTGCTACCGGGCGCCGAGAAGCTGAACATCATCCGGGTATGGAGCGGCATCGAAAGCTACACGCCGGACTCTCTGCCGGTCATCGGCCGCAGCGGGGCCGTCGATGGCTTATTTTATGCGTTCGGCTTCTGTGGTCATGGTTTCCAGCTTGGCCCGGGCGTCGGCGATGTGATGGCCGAACTGATCAGCACCGGCAGTACCAGCACCTTGATCAGCCCATTCGATATCCGCCGGTTCACGAACCCCAGCGCGATTGAAATGCCGTTATCGGCAAGCCTCCTCAACACAGGCAAACTTATATGAGTCGCGTGCCACAACGCCCTGACTGCCCGACCCAAAATCCTCAACTTCAAGGAGGTTGCATGTCCGTAACGTCAGGCTCTACCTATCGGTACCGTGCTGTTACCGCGGCGGATATGCCCGCAGCACACGCGCTCTCGGCCCACCTGAAATGGCCTCATCGAGAAGCAGACTGGGCCATGGTGCAGCGCACATCGCAAGGCTTTGTCGCCGAGCATAAAGGGCAGTTGGTGGGTGTCGCGTTCACTTGCCATCAAGGCGCTTACTCGTCCATCGGCCTGGTGATCGTGAGTGATGAGCACCAAGGAAAGGGGATCGGGCGTCAACTGATGAACCTGTGCTTGGCAGCCACTGCACCACGCACGCCGATTCTCAATGCCACCGAGTCGGGCGCACCGCTCTACGCAAGCATGGGGTTCGTCGACTTCGCGCGTATCCAGCAGCATCAAGGGGTGCCACAGGCGCCTGAGCAGATGCCTTTGATCAAGGGCTCGCAGTGTCGTGCATTGCATCCTGCGGATTACCCTCGGCTGATTGAATTGGCCAATGCGGGCAGTGGCCTGGACCGCACAGCGGTGCTCAATGATTTGCTCCCGATGGCCGAGTCTGTGGTCGGTATTGACGTGGATGGGGAACTACAAGGCATTGCCCTCCTGCGTCGCTTTGGCCGTGGCCATATCATTGGACCGGTTGTTGCAAAGAGCCAGGAGCAAGCCCAACACCTGATTACCCACCTGCTGCGGTTGATACCTGGCGCCTTCGTGCGCTTCGACATTCTTGCCGATTGTGGGTTGGCCGTCTGGCTGGAGCGTCTGGGGCTGCCATGCGTTGATAGAGCGCCGCGGATGGTTCTGGGCGCGCCCCCGAAATCAATCGACGGGGTCAGCCAGTTTGCTCTGGTTACCCAAGCAATCGGCTAGCGATCCCGGCGGGCCGCAAGCGTTTTATACGGTGCAAAAGGCTCCGTTGCATTAATGCAAAGTAAGCCCGCCAGATACAGCAGAATATCCCTTGCAGACGCGAACAACGGCATATTTTGCAGGGCCGTTTTGTTAGCTTATTAAGACGACACGGCCCCAAGCATTTACGGGGCGCTACAGCGACGCGCTTGTTCGCAGCGCCTATTACCGCTCTAAGGAGCTAGTTGGATGACCACGCAATCTTCGAATAGCCATGGCGTTGATCCGCAAACCTCTCTCATGTTTTATATCAACGGCCGTTGGTGTTGCCCGGCGATCCCAGCTAGTTTGCCGGTGGTCAATCCTGCAAGTGAAGAGGTTGTTGCACAGGTCGCCCGCGGATCTACCGAAGATGTCGATCGGGCAGTGGCCGCGGCGCGTGCGGCATTTCCTGGTTGGTCTGCTTCCTCGACAGCAGCGCGTGCGCGTGTGCTTGGCAAGCTCTACGAGCTGATCCTCGAACGAAAAGAGCTGCTTGCCCAGGCCCTCTCTCTCGAAATGGGCGCAGCCATCGGTTTCGCCCGGGCGATGCAAGTTCCACTGGCGGCCGAACACGTGCGTGTCGCGCGTGACCTGCTGTCCAGCTATCGTTTCCAAACGGTTGAAGGCGGCACCGCGATTGAACGCGAACCCATCGGTGTCTGCGGCCTCATCACGCCGTGGAACTGGCCGCTTTATCAAATCACCGCGAAAGTCGCCCCGGCGATAGCTGCCGGTTGCACAGTGGTGTTGAAACCCAGCGAACTGCCCCCCCTGAGCGCCCTTCTTTTTGCCCAACTGGTACACGACGCAGGCCTCCCGCCCGGTGTCTTCAACTTGGTGAACGGAAGCGGCTCCGAGGTCGGCGCGGCCATGGCGGCGCATGCCGATATCGATATGATTTCAATCACCGGCTCTAACCGCGCTGGCGCACTGGTTGCGCAAGCGGCGGCGCCCACGGTGAAACGCGTTACACAGGAGTTGGGAGGCAAGTCCCCAAACCTTCTGCTGCCCGACGCCGATTTCGCCAAAGCCGTGCCCTTGGGGGTGATGTCTGCATTTCGCAACGTAGGGCAATCCTGCAGCGCGCCGACAAGAATGATCGTTCCAAAAAACCGCCTGGCAGAAGTTGAGTCGCTGGCTGCGGCAACCGCCAATGCAATCATCGTGGGTGACCCGCAATCGGAAGACACGATACTGGGCCCCATTGCCAACGAGGCACAATTCAATCGCGTTCAAGCCATGATCAAGCTGGGCCTGGACGAGGGTGCAAAACTGGTTTGCGGTGGGCCAGGACGCGTGCCGGGTTTTGAGAAAGGCTTTTTTACCCGACCGACTGTTTTCTCCGAGGTGGACTCTGCAATGCGGATCGCTCAAGAGGAAATTTTTGGTCCCGTGTTGTGCATCATTGCGTATGAGACGGTCGATGAGGCGGTCGCTATCGCAAACGATACGATCTATGGGCTGGGCGCCCATGTTCAGGGGCAGAACCTTGATCTTGTACGGGCTGTTGCCTCTCGCATTCGTGCAGGTCAAGTGCACCTGAACTACCCCGCGTGGAATCCAATGGCGCCCTTCGGTGGCTACAAGCGCTCGGGCAATGGTCGAGAGTACGGTGTACACGGCTTTGAAGAGTACCTTGAAACCAAAGCTATCATTGGATTTGGTGAGGCGTGAGTCACCGACGTTTCAAACAGCGGCCGGCTGCCGCTCTTTTTTCCCCCTATAAAAACTCAATCTAGGTTGTTCAGTAGGTACTCAGGTCATTTTGAGAAGCGCTTTCAAGACAGCCACCTTTGGATTCCCTAAAGTGAAATGTGGGGGCTGGCCCAACTTGTCACACAGCATTTACGCGTTGTCACGATGAGCTGACAGACAGATCTGGAAATAAGCTGGCTGATAATTCAGGCCCTTCATTTACCTGCAGCACTGAGGAGAACAGCCAAGCCGTACACTTGAAGGTTGAAAGTCCGCAACATTGCTCGCGAATGCAGTCTGTCAGTCAATAAATCAGCTGACGGATTCAGCGCATTCGCGAGCAAGCCCGTACCCACTTTGGTGTGCGCCAATCAGCCAACCCAGGACGCATCCCGCTCCGTCTGCAAGCCATAGCGTGCAATCGCTTCCTGGCACACCCGCGCCTCCAGGCTTCCCTGCTCCACCAGCGCCGTCAGCGCCGCCAGCACAATGTGGTGCCGATCGACCTCAAAGAAATCACGCAACGCCGCCCGAGTATCACTGCGACCGAACCCATCGGTGCCGAGCACGGTGTAGCTGGCGTCCAGGTACGAAGCGATCATCTGCGGCACCGCGCGTACATAGTCGGACACCGCAATCACCGGTGCGCCGTGGGGCAAGCAGTCCTGGACATGGCTGCAACGCTTGGCGGCCTGCGGGTGCAGGCGATTCCAGCGCTCGACGTCGCGCGCTTCGCGCGCCAGCTCGCTAAAACTGGTGACGCTGAACACCTCGCTAGCCACTTGCCAATCCTCGGCCAACAACTGCGCGGCTGCCTGCGCCTCACGCACCAGGGTGCCGGAACCGAGCAGGCGCACCTGAGCGTCGACACCGCCCTCCAGGCGATACATGCCCTTGATAATCGCCGCCTCTACCCCTGCGGGCAGGCTTGGTTGCGGGTAGTTTTCGTTCATCAGGGTGACGTAGTAGAACTCGTCCACGTCGTGTTCGAGCATCTGGCGCATGCCGTGGTCGAGAATCACCGCGAACTCGCCGGCAAACGCCGGATCGTAGGCGCGGCAGTTGGGCACGGCGGCGGCGCTGAGATGGCTGCTGCCGTCCTGATGCTGCAACCCTTCGCCACCCAAGGTGGTGCGCCCGGCGGTGGCACCGAGCAGGAAGCCACGGGCACGTTGATCGGCGGCGGCCCAGATCAGATCGCCGACGCGCTGGAATCCGAACATCGAGTAATAGATGTAGAACGGCAACATGCGCAGGCCATGCACCGAATAACTGGTGGCCGCCGCCACCCAGGAACTGATGGCGCTGGCTTCGCTGATACCCTCCTCCAGAATCTGCCCGTCGGTGGCTTCGCGGTAGCTGAGGATCGAGCCGATGTCTTCTGGCTCGTAACACTGGCCGACACTGGAATAGATGCCAATCTGCTTGAACAGGTTGGCCATGCCAAAGGTGCGCGCCTCATCGGCGACGATCGGCACAATACGCGGGCCCAGGGCCTTGTCCTTGAGCAGGTTGGTGAGCATGCGCACGAAGGCCATGGTGGTGGACATTTCCTTGCCCGCCGCCAACGTGGCGAAACCGGCGTATGCCATCACCGGGGGTACGTTTACCGGCGCTGCGCGTTGGCTGCGGCTGGGCACATAACCGCCCAGCGCATGGCGACGCTCACGCAGGTAGCGCAATTCAAGGCTGTCATCCGACGGTTTAAAGAAACTCAGCGATTCGGTCTGCGCATCCGACAGCGGCAGCTGGAAGCGATTGCGAAAGGCCAGCAGCGCCTCGCGATCCAGCTTCTTCTGCTGGTGAGTGGTCATCTTGCCCTGCCCGGCTTCGCCCATGCCGAAGCCCTTTTTGGTCTGGGCCAGGATGACCGTCGGCTGGCCTTTGACGCGGCGCGCGGCGTGGTAGGCGGCGTGGATCTTGACCATGTCGTGGCCACCGCGCTTCAGGCGGTCGATCTGTTCGTCGCTCATGCCCTTGACCAGTTTGGCCAGAGACGCACTTTGGCCGAAAAAATGTTCGCGGTTATAGGCGCCGTCTTTCGCGGCGAACGTCTGGAATTGCCCGTCGACCGTTTGCGACAGGGTATTGACCAGTGAGCCGTCGCTGTCCTTGGCGAGCAAGGCATCCCAGTCGGAACCCCACACCAGTTTGATCACGTTCCAGCCGGCACCGGCAAATAACGCCTCCAGCTCGTCGATGATGCGACCATTGCCGCGCACCGGGCCGTCGAGGCGTTGCAGGTTGCAGTTGACCACCCAAGTGAGATTGTCCAGGCCTTCGCGGGCGGCCAGGGTCAGGGCCGACATGCTTTCCGGCTCATCCATTTCGCCGTCACCGAATACGCCCCACACGTGGCGGTCGGTGGTGTCCAGCAAGCCGCGATGCTGCAGGTAACGCATGAATCGCGCCTGGAAAATCGAACTGATCGGGCCGATGCCCATGGAACCGGTGGGGAACTGCCAGAAGTCGGGCATCAACCACGGGTGTGGGTAGCTGGAGAGCCCGCGCGCGCCGGCTTTTGGTGCTCCGATCTCTTGCCGATAATGGGCCAGGTCGTTTTCGCTCAAGCGCCCTTCGAGAAAGGCACGCGCGTAAATACCGGGCGCAGAATGCGGTTGGTAGAACACCAGGTCGCCGCCGAACCCATGGTTGCGGGCGCGAAAGAAGTGGTTGAAGCCGACTTCGAACAAATCCGCCGCACTGGCGTAACTGGCGATATGCCCACCGAGTTCGCCATACGCCTGGTTGGCCCGTACCACCATGGCCAGGGCATTCCAACGCACCAGCGAGGCCACGCGCTCTTCGGTGGCGAGGTCGCCGGGAAAGGCCGGCTGCTGCTCGACGCTGATGCTGTTGATATACGGCGTGCCGTGGCGCGGTTTCCAATCGATAGCCGGGGCGCTGCCTTCACGTGCCAGCAGGTCGAGAATCTGCCGCGCCCGCGCCGGACCGGCATTGGCCACCAGCGACGCCAGAGCGTCACGCCATTCGTCCTGTTCTACTTGATCCACAGCCGTGTGACTGACTGCACGCGCGAAACCGTTCATGGGCACCTCCGGGCTTTTTTTCCAGTTTATGTCGGTGCCAGAGGTTTTTTTGACTGTTATCCGCCGTGCGCTTGCGCACTTTGAGCATGAATCACTGCCAATCCGCTTTTTTCCAGCACGTTGTGCTGAAGTCCCCTGAAACCCGTAACTGTGTTTAAAATGCCGCCCGCTCAAAGAACGACGCTCAATGATGAACCCAGACGCACTCGCTACCTTGCACGCCCATTTGCTCACCGCCCTGGCCAGCGCACCCGCTGAAACCCGGCGCTTGTTCCATGGCCGCGGCCGCTGCTGGCCGGGCCTGGAACAACTGACGGTGGACTGGCTGCAAGGCGTGGTGCTGGTTGCCCTGTTCAAAGAAACGGCGCATCTGGAGGGTTTGAAGCAGCACCTGTTGCAAATTGATTGGGCGCAGTTCGGTGTGCATACGGTCGCCCTGCAACACCGCTACCTGCCGCAGAGCACCACCGAATGGCTGGTGGGCGCTGCGATTGATGAGCTGACCATCACCGAAGGCGGCCTGCGTTACCTGATCGACCTGGGTAAAAAGCAGAACAGCGGGCTGTTCCTCGACATGCGCTACGGCCGCAACTGGGTCCGCGAGCAGGCCAAGGGGCAGCGCGTGCTCAACTTGTTCGCCTACACCTGTGGGTTTTCGGTCGCTGCCATCGAAGGCGGCGCGGACCATGTGGTGAACCTGGACATGGCCCGTGGTGCCCTGAGCCGCGGGCGCGACAACCATCGCCTGAACGGTCACGACCTGAGCAAGGTCAGCTTTCTGGGCCACGACTTGTTCAAGTCCTGGGCCAAAGTCACCAACAGCGGCCCTTATGACCTGGTGATCATCGACCCGCCCTCCTTCCAGAAAGGCAGCTTTCTACTGACCAAGGACTACCAGCGCGTACTGCGCCGCCTGCCGGATTTGCTCACGGCGCAAGGCACGGTATTGGCTTGTATGAACGACCCGGCCTTCGGCGAAGACTTCCTGATTGACGGCGTCACCCGCGAAGCACCGGGCCTGCGCTTCATCGAGCGGCTGGAGAACCCACCGGAATTTGCGGATATCGACCCACAAAGTGGTCTGAAGGCACTGGTGTTCCGTCAGGGCTGATGCCGAAACGTCTTACGCTTGCTACGCTAAGTGATACGCCGGGCAGGTGAACCTTATCCCTCTCTTCCCGGTCGATACCTGCATTCCCTGGCCAGACTCGACGGCGTTACGTTGTCGGCTGCCCCGTTTCACCTTTTGGAGAACCGCCCGTGATATCGACCCTGCATGTAGCCAGACTCAAAGCCTGGGGCGCCCACGGCTTTACCGCCACCGGTGTGGTATTGGCCTTCCTGGCCACCCTGGCACTGCTGGAAAACTCACCCAAGGCTTGCCTGCTGTGGCTGGGCCTCGCGCTGGTGGTCGATGGTGTCGACGGCTCGCTGGCGCGCCGAGTGAATGTCAGCACGGTATTACCGAGCTTTGATGGCTCGGTGCTCGACCTGGTGATTGATTACCTGACCTACGTGTTTATTCCGGCACTGTTTATCTACCGCTATATCGACCTGCCGGACTTTACGCACCTGTTCACGGTATCGGTGATTCTGGTGTCGTCGTTGTTCTGCTTCTGCAACGTGAATATGAAGAGCAAGGACAACTACTTTGTCGGCTTCCCCGCCGCGTGGAACGTGGTTGCCCTGTGCGTCTACATCATCCAGCCGCAAGCCTGGGTCACCTTGCTGACCGTGATCGGCCTGGCGCTGTTGACGGTGACACCGATGAAGTTCCTGCACCCGTTCCGGGTCAAGCGGTTCATGCCGATCAACATCGCGGTCACCACCATCTGGTTGCTGTGCAGCTTTCTGATGGTCGTGGATTATCCGAATACCAACCCGTGGACGTTCGGGTTGTGGTCGCTGATGTCGGCTTACTTCCTCGGGATTTGTGTGTGGCGCACCGCGCTGGAATGGTTAGGCACACACCGTTAATAAAGTGGGCAGGATTTAAAAGGTGGGAGCGGGCTTGCTCGCGAAAGCGGTGGATCAGTTACAGATGTGTTGACTGATACTCCGTTTTCGCGAGCAAGCCCGCTCCCACATTTGGTTCTGCCTTGATCAGACAGGTAAGATACTGGCCTTCGGTACAGCCCCTTCGCTGCGCCCTGCCAATAATAAGCCCTGCCCATGCCCTTCGAACTCAGCGTTGACCTGACCACCCTCGCCATTCTCGCCGTCGTTGCCTTCATCGCCGGTTTCATCGACGCCATCGCCGGCGGCGGCGGCCTGCTCACCACGCCGGCCTTGCTGACCGCCGGCATGCCGCCGCACCTGGTACTGGGCACCAACAAGCTGAGTTCGACGTTCGGCTCCGCCACCGCGAGCTTCACCTTCTACCGGCGCAAACTGTTTCACCCGCGCCAATGGGTGCATGCCATCGTCGGCACCCTGATCGGGGCCCTGGCCGGTGCGGTGGTCGCCCACTACCTGCCCGCCGAAACCCTGAACAAAATGCTTCCGGTGATCGTGTTCGGCTGCGGTGTGTACCTGCTGTTCGGCGGCACGCCCAAGGCGCCGCTGGATGCCGATGCACCCATCAAGAAGAAATGGCAGTCCACTCAAGGCTTCGGCCTGGGCTTCTACGATGGCGTGGCCGGCCCCGGCACGGGCGCGTTCTGGACGGTGAGCACAATGCTGCTGCACCCGATCGACCTGGTCAAAGCCAGCGGCGTGGCGCGCAGCATGAACTTCGTCAGCAACGCGGCAGCGCTGTCGGTGTTCATCTTCAACGGTTCGGTGGACTGGATCGTCGGCCTGGCGATGGGCTTCTCGGTAATGGGTGGCGCGTTCTTTGGCGCACGCAGCGCGATCAGCGGCGGCGCCAAATTCATTCGCCCGGTGTTTATCACCGTGGTCCTCGGCCTGACGGTGCGCCTAGCCTGGCAGCACTGGTTCAGCGTGGCCTAAGCGTCGGGCCAGGTAGAGGTCGATCAGGTAACGCGCAATCGAGCGTGACGCCGGCAACGGCGGCAGGTCGTGGATGTTGAACCATTGCGCGTCTTCGATCTCATCGGCCTGGGGCACGATGTCACCGCCGGCGTACTCGGCATGGAACCCGAGCATCATCGAGTGTGGGAACGGCCAGCATTGGCTGCCCATGTACTGGATATTCTTGACCTCCACCTGCACTTCTTCGCGGACTTCGCGAATCAGGCAGTCTTCAGCGGACTCACCCGGCTCGGCAAACCCGGCCAGGGTGCTGTAGACACCGCTGACAAAGCGCGGCGAGCGGGCCAACAGAATCTCGTCGCCACGGGTCACCAGCACGATCATGCTCGGCGAAATCCTCGGGTAGCTGCGCAGGTCACACGCCTGGCAATACATCGCCCGCTCCCGTGGCACCTGGACCATGGCCTGGCCGCAACTGCCGCAAAACCGGTGCTCCCGGGCCCAAGTGCCAATCTGCGCGGCGTAACCCAACACTTTGTACAGCGTGTGGTCGCCTTGCAGCATGAAGCCGCGCAAGCCCTGCCAACTGCAACCCGGCACATCACTGGCCGAGTTGAGTTCAAGCAAGTACACCGGTTCGCCATCGAGGTGGCCGATGCCATGTTCGGCGAATACCGAAAGGTCCTGGCGCTTGAGCCATTCCCTGGGGAATAGCGGGCCGTTGGTGTCATGCAAAAAGCCTTCGCGGCTGCGGGCGACGGCCCAGCCGCCAGGGGCGTCGTTGTCGAGCAGCGTTGTGGTAATCCAGCCTGGGGTCATGTCGGTCAATCCACGAATTCGGGTTTCTGCTTGCTCATGTGGGCCGCGATGGCCACACGCAGGTCGTTGGATTGCAACATAGCCGAGTTCCAGGTGGCAACGTATTCCAAACCATCATTGACCGTATGGTCGCGCATGTAGCTGATCATGGCCTTGGTGCCGGTCACGGCGATCGGCGACTTGGCGGCGATTTGCCGGGCGATATCCATCACGCCGGCCAACAGGCTTTCCTGATCGGCATACACCCGATTGACCAGGCCGATGCTGCGCGCTTCCTCCGCGCCAAACTGACGGCCGGTATACGCCAGTTCACGCAACATGCCGTCGCCGATGATGCGCGGCAGACGCTGCAAGGTGCCGACGTCGGCGGCCATGCCGATGTCGATTTCCTTGATGGAAAACTGCGCATCCTCGGCGGCGTAACGCATGTCGCAGGCGCTGATCAGGTCGATAGCGCCGCCAATGCAGTAGCCGTGGATCGCCGCCAGTACCGGTTTGCGGCAGTTGTCGACGGCGTTGAACGACGCTTGCAGTTCCAGGATCTTGCGGCGCAGCAGGCGTGCGTTGCGGCCTACGTCCTTGCCGAAGGCATTGGCCACCGAGGCGAGCATCATCAAGTCGATGCCCGACGAGAAATGCTTGCCTGCGCCGCTGAGCACCACGGCGCGCACCGCGTCGGTGTCTTCGACCCACTGGAAGATGTCGATGATTTCGGTCCAGAACGCCGCGTTCATCGCGTTGATCTTTTCCGGGCGGTTGATCTGCACATGGGCAACATTGCCGGTAAGTTCGACGAGGAAGGCTTGGTATTCGGACATGGCAGTGATCCCTGACTGGCGAGTGATAAGGACCGAACTATAACAAGGGAGCGCGACGGCGCATCGGCCAAAAACGGGACTGGCAAAGGTAATGAAAGGGTGTGGGCGGCAGGTTCACGCAGCGCCGATACATTTCATCCCGAAAGCGCGCCATATCGGCTATAAATCAGGGCCCTTGCCTGGAGCCGTGTATGCCGACCACGTTGCGTTCATCGTTGATGCTGGCCCTGGTGGTCGTGCTGACCGGGATCGGCGCGGGCCTGGGCGGCATGCTCCTGGCGTTGCTGCTGCATGCCATCCAGCATTTGGCCTACGGTTACAGCCTCGACAGCCTGCTCAGCCATGAAACCTTTTTATGGGGCGTAACCGCTGCGCCGCCGGAACGCCGGCTGTGGGTGCTGATGGTGTGCGGCGTGGTGGCCGGGTTGGGCTGGTGGACGATTTATCGCTACGGTCGCCCGCTGGTCAGTATCAAGCAGGCGGTCTCTCCCAGTATGCCGAGCATGCCGCCCAAGACCACCCTCGCCCACAGCGTGCTGCAGATCATCACCGTGGGCCTTGGCTCGCCACTCGGGCGTGAAGTGGCGCCGCGTGAAGTCGGCGCGTTGGCGGCGACGTGGTTGTCGCAACGTGCGCGACTTGAACCGGACATGCACCGTTTGATCGTGGCGTGCGGTGCGGGCGCCGGGCTGGCGGCGGTGTATAACGTGCCGTTGGGCGGTGCGATATTTGTGCTGGAAGTGCTGGTGGGGGCATTCAGTTGGCCGGCGGCGGTGATTGCCCTGACGACCTCGGCGCTGGGCGCGGCCGTGGCGTGGATCGGTTTGGGCGCGCAATCGCAATATGAGGTGCCGCATTTTGTGCTGAGCCCGGCATTGATCGCCTGGGCGCTGGTCTGCGGGCCGGTGTTTGGCCTGGCCGCCTATGGCTTTACCCGCCTGACCGGCGCCGCCAGGGCCAATGCCGCGCGCGGCTGGCGTTTGCCGGTGTTGTCGGTAATCAACTTCACGATTATCGGTGGGCTGGCGATGCTGCTGCCGCAGATACTCGGCAATGGCAAAGGCCCGGCGCAATTGGGTTTCGACAATGAACTGAGCATCGGCCTGGCCGCCATTCTGCTGCTGGTCAAGGTACTGATTACCGCCAGCAGCCTGCGCGCCGGGGCCGAAGGCGGCCTGCTGACGCCGGGCCTGGCCAACGGCGCATTGCTGGCGATCATCCTCGGCGGTGGTTGGAGCCTGCTGTGGCCCGGCGTGCCGCTGGGTGCGTTTGCGATCATCGGCGCGGCGGCGTTCCTGGCGGCCAGCATGAGTATGCCGTTGACCGCGATTGTGCTGGTGGCGGAATTTACCCGCATCGACCATGACTTTCTGGTGCCGATCATTCTCGCCGTGGTGGGTGCAATGTGCGTGAGCAAGCTGTGCCAACGTCGCGGGTAAGTCCCGGTAAAAACGCTGGAAAAAAGCTCGCCCAGGCGCCATTCTTCGCGCTTTAAGCCGCCCAGCAGCGGCGCTCGACGCTCAAAGGAAATGCCATGCACGCCCAACCTCTCGCCCCTGCCGATTTCGAATTCATCGACGACACCTTGCTCAAGTACGGCGACGATCACTCGGTGCTGAACCTGGCCGAACTCGACGGCTACTTCACCGCGCTGGTGTCCAGCCCGGCTCAAGTGGAAGTCGCTGAGTGGTTCCCGGCGATCTGGGGTGGGCAGAACCCGGCCTGGGAACAGGTTGAAGAGGCCCAGCGCTTCCTCGAACTGTGCGTGCGCCATATGAATAGCCTGGCGGCGCAACTGGCAACCGACGCGCACACCTTCAAGGCCCGCTTTGATGACACCGAACATCAGGGCCAAGCCGTCACGCTTGCCGAAGAATGGTGCTTTGGCTATATCCGCGGTGCCGCGATTGGCAACTGGCCGGAACTGCCCGCCGAACAGGCCGCGCAGTGGGAGAAAATTTCCTGGTGCGCCGAGCAGGATAACTTCGAGCTGCCGGCGGACCTGGATGTAAACGCCCATCAACAGCGGGTCAGCGAAATCGAACCGGCCGTGCGGGCGTTACATGATTACTGGTTGAGCCAACGTTAATCGGGCTTACTTGAAGTCCAGGTCAAACGCCTGATAAAACGCGTTGCCGGTGTTGGCCACGATCCACATCAACACCACCACGTGCCGGCCCTTCTTGCCTTTAGGCAGGGTGACCTGGTGTTCGACCTTGGCTTTCATTTCGCCGGAGTGCTGGTAGTAAGGCACTTGGGTGTAGAAGTCTTCAAAGAATGGCTTGGCCTCCAGTTGAGCGCGGCTGATGCGCTGTTTGGGGTCCCAGCCATCCTTGGTGATCAACCAACGATAGCCACGGGTGACGTGGGCGGCGGTGTATTCCCACTGCACCTTGAACACCTGGCCCGCCTCGACATTCAGCAACGGCCAGTTAAACGGGGTATTGAGCTTTTTGCTCATTTCCTCGTCGGTGAAGTTAATACAGTCACGGTCGTCGGTTTTACCGCCGCTCAGGATATGCCCATCGCCAGGTGGCGTGACGCTGGGGTCATCGGTTTCATAGGGGGCAGGGAACGGCCCGGCGGTGAGTGCCGGGAAGTTCTTGCCACCTTCCATCTCGTTGACTTGCCAGTTGCCCAACAGCCCGCGTTCGACTGCCACGGAACCACGGCTGGCCGGTGTCACGACGCGACCATGTCTGAGTTGAGTCTCGGGTTTGTTCATTTCATTCACTCCTTGATTGAATAAGCCCCGTCATGGGGCACGCTTCGAACTTACCTCGCTGCGTTTTATTGTCCAGCCGACGCTTCTCTCGGAAACGTCATACTTCGCCTGCGTTTCGCGGAGTAAAGGCCTTTGTCCTGCATCAATTTTGTCACTTGTCCTACTCGGTAACGCGCGGTACGGCTACACGCTGAGGCAGGGATAAGTCGCCAACTCGACGCCAATGCAGGGAGTGTCGGCCTGTTGGCGCGCAAGATCGAAGTGGCGCGCCAGGTCGCCGACTGCAGCGCTACCCACCGCCAGGTGAATCGGCTGATGGCGCCGTAATACGCGCCGTACAACGATCCCTGCTCGACAAGCGTGGCGTGTTTGGCTGATTATTCGGTCCGTCCGTCGCGCCACTGCGCACCACCTTGCCTTGATCAGGAGCCTTGTACCTTGAGTTCGCAGAAAACCGTGACCGTTACACCGCCTAATTTCCCCCTGAACGGCAAGGTCGCGCCGCCCGGCTCCAAATCCATTACCAACCGTGCCCTGTTGCTGGCAGCCCTGGCCAAGGGCACCAGCCGCCTGAGCGGCGCGTTGAAGAGTGATGACACCCGCCACATGTCGGTGGCCCTGCGCCAGATGGGCGTGACCATCGACGAGCCGGACGACACCACTTTCGTGGTCACCGGCTCAGGTAAACTGCAATTGCCCACGCAACCGCTGTTTCTCGGCAATGCTGGCACCGCGATGCGTTTTCTCACCGCGGCGGTGGCGACGGTCGAAGGCACGGTGGTGCTGGACGGCGATGACTACATGCAAAAACGCCCGATTGGCCCGCTGCTGGCGACCCTTGGCCAGAACGGTATCCGCGTCGACAGCCCAACCGGTTGCCCGCCAGTGACCGTGCATGGCGTGGGCAAGGTCAAGGCCAAACGTTTTGAAATCGATGGCGGCTTGTCCAGCCAGTACGTATCGGCCCTGCTGATGCTTGCCGCATGCGGCGAAGCGCCGATTGAAGTGGCGTTGACCGGCAAAGACATTGGCGCCCGTGGCTATGTGGACCTGACCCTGGACTGCATGCGCGCGTTCGGCGCTCAAGTGGAGGTGGTTGACGACGCCCGCTGGCGCGTCGCCCCGACCGGCTACACCGCCCATGACTACCTGATCGAACCCGACGCCTCCGCCGCCACCTACTTGTGGGCCGCTGAAGTGTTGACCGGCGGCCACATCGACATTGGCGTCGCCGCGCAAGACTTCACCCAGCCGGACGCCAAGGCGCAAGCCGTGATTGCCCAGTTCCCACACATGCCGGCCAGCGTCGTTGGCTCACAAATGCAGGACGCGATCCCGACCCTCGCAGTGCTGGCCGCATTCAACAATACTCCGGTGCGCTTCACCGAACTGGCCAACCTGCGCGTGAAGGAATGTGACCGCGTACAGGCGCTGCACGACGGCCTTAACCAAATCCGCCCAGGTTTGGCGAGCATCGAAGGTGACGACCTGCTCGTCGCCAGCGATCCTGCGTTGGCCGGCACCTCGTGCACCGCGCTGATCGACACCCACGCCGACCACCGCATTGCCATGTGCTTTGCGCTGGCAGGCCTGAAGGTCTCCGGGGTGCGTATTCAAGACCCGGACTGCGTCGCCAAGACCTACCCTGAATACTGGAAGGCCCTGGGCAGTCTTGGGGTTGCGCTGAGCTACTGATCCAACGCGTCGGCATGGGGAGGGAGTGATCATGACAATTCGCCAACCCTGCCCACCCGGCGTGTGTGTCTGCGATCGCGAACAACTGCTGCAAACCCCTGACGCCGACCTGCGCGTCCTCAGCCTGACGCGTCAGGAAGAGAAAAAGCTGATCGAACGCCTTGAAGACCTCAAAAGCCTGCAGGACCTGGAGCACATGCAACAGCGGATGTACGAGCTATTGGGTATCCGCGTGCATGTCGCGCCGGGGCACACCGAGGTCAAGAGCATGCGCGGGATTCTGATCACCCTCGATGAGCTGCCCGGTATGTGCCGTAAAACCCGGCAAGCCATTCCGGCGGCGATTCGCAGAGGCATGGAAAAACGCCCGGAAATTGCCTACCGCCTGCTCGACGCCCACGATTTGTTTCGCGAAGGCTGACTACCCGGCGACCGTCTCGTTTGCAAACAGGCCCTGCCCGAGCGCCTTCGCCGTGTGCAAATGCGCCTGCGCCGTGCCGCTTTCCGACTCCAGCAGCAACTTGGACGTCACCACCTGCGCGCCGCAGTAATCAAAAATCCCGTAGTCAATCTGCGTGCGCATCGCTTTGGCATAACCATGTCGTTCAAACGCGCTTGCGTCCGCTGCGCCAACTGCCAGCAGATGCACCTGCACATGCCGCAGTTTTTTCACCACGGGGCTGTCCGGGCCGTAATCAATCGCCCAGCCGTTGACGAACACCCGGTCGACCCAGCCTTTGAGCAGGCCCGGCAGCGACCACCAATAGATCGGAAATACCAGCACCAAGGCATCCGCGCGGTCGATACGGGCCTGTTCGGCAAGCACATCAGCGGGCGGTTCGGCGTGCGTGCGGTGAACCCGATGGTCGGCGGCGGTGTAGCGCGGGTCGAAGCCTTCGGCGGCGAGGTCGGCGATCTCGTACGTATGGCCGGCCGCAGTCAGCCCTGCCGCCACTTGCACGGCGAGGCTGTGGGTCAGGGATTTGGGGTCGTGATGGGCAACAACGAGCAGTGCGTGCATGACATTGACTCCGTTTCAGTTTAGTCTGCGCTTAAGCTACTTTTAGTAAGTTACGACCCTTAAGTTACTTTTGGTATATAAGCATGTCAAGCGATGAATCCCCTGCCCCTCGTCGACGCCTTGCACGCGAAGATCGCCTTCGCCAATTGCTGGACGTGGCCTGGCAACTGGTCAGCGACGAAGGCACCGAAGCGCTGACCCTTGGCCGCCTCGCGGAACTGGCGGGCGTGACTAAACCGGTGGTCTATGACCATTTCGTCACCCGCGCCGGGTTGCTGGCGGCGCTTTACGAGGACTTCGACAGGCGCCAGAACCAGGTGCTGGCCGATGCCCTGGACGCCAGCGCCGCAACATTGGCGGACCGGGCGTGGGTGATTGCCTCGTCCTATGTCGATTGCGTGTTATTGCAAGGCCGGGAAATCCCCGGCGTGATTGCCGCCTTGAGCAGCTCGCCGGAGCTGGAAACCCTCAAGCGCAAATACGAGGCGATCTTCCTCGATAAATGCCGGGACGCCCTGGCGCCGTTTGCAGCCGGCGCCACTGTTTCCCAGGCGGCCATGCGCGCCATGCTCGGCGCGGCGGAGGCCTTGTCCCATGCGGCGGCCAGTGGCGAGATCAGCCGCGAAGAGGCGCAGCAGGAGTTGCTGGCGACGATTCTGGCGATGGTCAACCGGGCGCGCGCTTGAATCATTCTTGACGCCGATGCCGACGGCTACAGCGTGATGACCCGCGATGACGGCAGCCAGCAACGGGCGCGTGACCACGCCCGGCCATCTGACGCAGCAATAAAAAAACCTCCCTTGGGAGGTTTTTTGCTTCAGGCCTGGTGTTCACTTACAAACCGCTGAACCTTGCGTGTCAGCTGATCAAGATGCCGATCGCGCTGTTTCTCGGCGTCGACCATGGCACGCTTGCCGTGCTTTTGCAGCAGGTAGGTATGAATCTGCCGCACCTCCAGCGAGCTGTATATCGCTGCCACGTCCAGCACCGCCATCAAGCCATCCGTGCCGTAATCGCGTGTGTTCATCAACACCTGAGTGCCCCGCGCGCCGCGTACCTGAAAGCCCATGGCGGCGAAGGCCGGCACCTTTTCCACGGCACACGCCAACTCGGCATGGGGATAGCGTGCCAATACCTCGCGCATCATCGCGCGCGCCACCCCCTGACGCCGGAAACCTGCCTGCACGGCCATGAAGGCAATACCGCAGGCCTGCGGATCATCCTTCACGGGCAGGTACAGGCAAAAGCCGATCAGCTGCTCCTCCTCCATCGCCACAACTAACTCAACCGCAACCCCTTTGGACCCATCCAGTGCCTCCAGGTACAGGTGCACCTCAAAACCAATGGCGTATTGATAGATGTTGTAGAGCAAGTTACTCGGTGCCAGCGCAACGCTGCTGATGTCGGTGAGGTTGTCCACCACCCTCTGCAGGATCTGGCTGTTGATCGATTCGGGGCACGGCGCGGTATAGCGGGTAAGGCTGAACATGCAAATTCCTGGGGGTTCGCGTCAAGGCAGCCGCGATTGTACCTGCTGCGGCCGGTTCAGTGCCCGCACACCTCACGCAAACAACCACGCAGCCAGCGATGGGCGAGGTCGCCATCCAGGCGTGGATGCCAGAGCATGGACAGGGTAAATGTCGATAGTGCCAGCGGCAACGCGAAGCTATACAGACCCGCGCGCTGATTGGTGGTGTAGCGCTCGGGCACGCTGGCGATCAGGTCGGTGTCGCGCGCAAGGGCGATGGCCGTGGCAAACCCGGCGACGATGGTGCTGATGTGGCGCTTGAGGCCTTGGGCGTCGAGCGCGTCGTCGACCTCGCCACGGTCTAACCCGCGCCGTGACACGTAGACGTGCTGGCCCTCGGCAAAACGCTCGGCGCTGACCGCGCCGTGGCTCAGCGGATGACCGCTGCGCACTACGCCGACCAGGCGATCGCGAAACAACGCCTGGGTCAGCACCTCGGGGCTGGCCGTGGCGTCGACCACGCCGATGGCCAGGTCTACGCTGGCATCGCGCAGCAAGGCATTGTCCTTGTCCGTCTTGTTGACGAAGCGCAGCCGCACGCCGGGCGCCTCCTGGGCAATGCGCGCCAGCAACGCCGGGCCAAGATTTTCGACAAATTCTTCACTGGAGCGCAGCGTGAAGGTACGCACCACCTGGCGCATGTCCAGGGATTGCGCGGGCCGCAGCACCGCTTGAGCGTCTTGAACCAAGCGGCTGACCTGTTCACGCAGCGCCAGCGCACGCGGGGTCGGCACGAGACCCCGCCCGGCACGCACCAACAACGGGTCGCCGGTGGTTTCACGCAGCCGTGCCAGCGCACGGCTCATGGCCGACGGGCTCAAGCGCAGGCGTTTGGCGGCCCGCGCGACACTGCCTTCGGTGAGCAACACATCCAGGGTAATCAGCAAGTTCAGGTCGGGCATTGGCGCTCCTTATCAGGCGTTCGCTGCAGGTATTGGCTGTAACCCATGCGTCTTCCGCCATGTTAGGCGACGACGTAGATTTGTGACAGCACCGTTCACTCAAGGATTCCTCCATGCACACCTCTTCTCGCGGCGGTCTTGTCTGCCTGTCCCTGTCCATGTTGCTGGCCTCGCTGGGGACCAGCATCGCCAACGTCGGCTTACCGGCGCTAGCGCACGTCTTCAATGCATCCTTCCACGCGGTGCAGTGGGTGGTGCTCGCGTACCTGTTCGCGATCACCGCAGTTATCGTCAACGCCGGCCGCCTGGGGGATCGGCTCGGCCGCCGTCAGTTGTTGCTCAGCGGTTTGCTGCTGTTCGCCGCTGCGTGCGCGCTGTGCGCTGTCGCACCGTCATTGCCCTGGCTGATTGGCGCACGGGTCCTGCAAGGCTTGGGTGCAGCGGTGATGATGGCGATGACACTGGCGATGGTCGGCGAAACCGTCTCCCGAGAGCGCACCGGCCGCGTGATGGGCTGGCTGGGCACGATGTCGGCCGTCGGCACCGCCATGGGTCCCAGCGTCGGCGGGATGCTGCTCAGCCTGTGGGGCTGGCGTGCGCTGTTTCTGGTGGGAGCACCGTTGGGCATGTTGGCCGCGGCCCTCGCCTTTCATTATTTGCCGGCTGATCGGCAGGCCCCCGCGGCCACCTCGGGCGATGGGTTCTGGCGGCCATTGAAGGACCCGGCGTTGCGCGCAGGGTTGGCAATGAGTGCGTTGGTGTCGGCGGTGATCATGAGCACCTTCGTGGTCGGGCCGTTCTATCTATCCCGTGGTCTGGGGCTGGATGCTGCCTGGATGGGCCTGGCAATGGCCGTCGGGCCTTGTGTGTCGGCGCTCAATGGCCTACCGGCAGGCCAGCTTACCGACCGGCTGGGCAGCCAGCGCATGACTCGCGCGGGCTTGGGCGTCATGGGGCTCGGCGCGCTGTTGCTGGCGGTGGCTTCGGGCTTGATCGCCTACCTTGGCTCACTGATTCTACTGACCCTGGGCTACAGCCTGTTCCAGGCCGCGAACAACACCGCGGTGATGAGTGATGTCGAGCCCGCACGCCGTGGCACGGTCTCCGGCCTGTTGAACCTGTCACGCAACCTCGGGCTGATTTTCGGTGCCTGGGCGCTGGGCGCAGTCTTTGCCTGGGCCAGCCCCGACGTGACCCATGCGACCGCGCAAACCGTGGCTAATGGCCTGCACGTAACCTTCGGCGTGGCACTCGCGCTGATCGTCACTGCGAGCACCTTTGCCTGGCGCCGCAATAGCGCCGAGAACTGCCCGCAGAACGTCCGTTGAGGCAAAAAAACAAAAAAGGCGTTGCGCCAGACCGGGTTACATCGCGCATCATGGGCACTTTCAAGCTCAAGGGTAACGTCCATGCGCGTGCTGTCATTGATGATGGGTCTTACGACGCTGGCCGCCAGTCTGGCGTTCTGCGCCAGCGCGATGGCGAATGAAGAAAGTCAGTTAGTGCAACAGATCAACGAATACCGCAGCCAGGTACAGCGCTGTGGTAACCAGGGTTCCCAGGAACTGCCACCGTTGGCCAGCGACACGCGGCTGGTGCTGCCGGCGACCAATGTCGGCGACTTGCAGCAAGCGCTGGCGCGGGCCGCGTACCCGATGGTGAATGTGCAAGCCATCAGCCTCTCCGGCCCCAAAAACGCCGACGCGGCCATGAAAGCGGTGCGCGAAAGTTTCTGTCGCGTGGTGCTCGACCCGCAATTTGTCGACATCGGCGTGAGTAACAGCGGCCAGGATTGGCGCATCGTGCTGGCCCGCCCGCTGCTGTCCAGCGGACTCGGGGATTGGCAGACCGAAGGCAAGCAAATCCTCAACCTGGTCAACGCCGCCCGGGAACAACCACGCCAGTGCGGCACCCAGGCATTTACCGCGACCACACCGCTGTCGTGGAACGACGCGCTGGCCAATGCCGCCAACAGCCACACACGCAATATGGCCAACGGCAATTTCTTCGACCACTTGGACCATGACGGCCGCACACCCGGCGACCGTGCGGAACTGTCCGGTTATATCGCGAAGAACATCGGCGAAAACATTGCCGCCGGCCTCGATACCCCACGCAAGGTCGTGGACGGCTGGCTGGCCAGCCCGGGCCATTGCGCCAACCTGATGAACCCGCAATTTCGCGAGTTGGGGGCAGCCTATGCCATGGACCCGAAGAGTGACGCGGGGATTTATTGGACCGCAGTGTTCGGCACGCAATAGCCGGCCGGGGGCGCCTCTGCGCCGGGTAGGTCGATCGGTACAATGGGGTGGAACATCAAATTGCCATCCCCGCGCTGATTCCGCTGAACTGGCCGCAGGGATTCCGGTCTGTAGCTGGATGCGCTGATATAATCAGCGCTCCCCCTGAAGACCGTGGCAATAAGGTATCCACCCAATGATGAATTGGCTGCAAGGCAGCAGCGAGATGGCTGAGCGCGTCCGTCAGCATGATTGGGCCAGTACGCCGCTCGGCGAGCTGGAGCAATGGCCCGACGTACTCAAAACCACGGTTGCGCTGTGTTTTGCCTCAAGCTTCCCCCAGTCCATCATCTGGGGCCCCCACCTGATCACGCTCTACAACGATGCGTTTATTCCTATTCTTGGCGATAAACCTGATTCGCTTGGGCGGGCGTTCAGCGAAATCTGGCGTGAGGCGTGGGATGACATCGGCCCTATCGCCAACGCCGCCTTTGAGGGGCACCCGACCTACATCGAAAACTACCCGTTGGTGGTTGAGCGTGGCAATGGCCCGGAGCAAGCGTACTTCACGTTTTGCTACAGCCCTGTGCGTGACCCGCAAGGCCGGGTCGTGGGCATGCTCGACACCGTCACCGAAACACCGCGACCGTATTCCTCTCTCGCCGCCTGGCCGTATTGGATGCAATTGGCAGCGCCGTGACCCACTGCAGCGATGCCGAAGCCATCATGACCACCACCACGCGTCTGTTGGCCGAACACCTGCAGGTGTCGATTTGCGCCTATGCCGATATGGAGGCCGATGAAGACGGCTTCACCATTCGCGACAATTGGTCGGCGCCGGGCTCGCCCAGTATCGTCGGCCGTTACAGCCTGGCAGCGTTCGGCGAGCTGGCCGTAAGCCGCCTGCGCGCAGGTGAGCCGTTTGTGATTGGCGACAACCGCCTGGAAATGCCCGCCGAGGTGTCCGCTGTCTTTCAGGCACTGGGCGTCACGGCGACTGCGTGCTTCCCGCTGATCAAGAACGGCCGCCTGACCGCGCTGATGGCCGTGCACCACAAATTCGCACGCGTGTGGTCGCCGTATGACCTGGCACTGGTGGGTGAAGTCACCGAGCGCTCCTGGGCCCATATCGAACGGGTGCGCGCCGACGCCGCCGTACGCGAGGGCCTGGCCGCCATCACCGAACTGAACGCCACCCTGGAGCAACGCGTTGAAGAACGCACCAGCGCCTTGACCCAGGCCGAAGCCGCGTTGCACCAGTCCCAGAAGCTCGAAGCCATCGGCCAGCTGACCGGCGGTGTGGCCCACGATTTCAACAACCTGCTGACGATCATTCGCTCTTCGGTGGACTTCCTGCGCCAGCCGGGGTTGTCCGAAGAACGCCGCCAACGCTACATGGGCGCCGTGTCAGACACCGTCGAACGCGCCAGCAAGCTCACCAGCCAACTGCTCGCCTTCGCCCGCCGGCAACCGCTCAACCCGGAAGTCTTTGACGTTGGCCAGCGGGTCAAGAACATCGGTGAGATGCTCGAAAGCGTGACCGGTGCGCGCATTCAGGTGCAGGTCCAATTGCCGGAACGGGCTTGCTATGTGTGCGTCGACTCCAGCCAATTTGAAACCGCACTGATCAATATCGCGCTCAATGCCCGCGATGCCATGGAGGGTCAAGGCACCCTGACCCTGCGCGTGGCGAGTGTGGCGGCGCTACCGCGCATCCGTGGCGATGCACACGCACACCAGCCGTTTGTAAGCATTGCGCTGGCCGACACCGGCAGCGGCATTGAAGCCGACGCCGTCGAGCGTATTTTCGAACCATTCTTTACCACCAAGGCCGTGGGTAAAGGCACTGGCCTGGGGCTGTCACAGGTGTTCGGGTTTGCCAAGCAGTCCGGAGGCAACGTCGATGTCACCAGCACCCTCGGCCAGGGCAGCGTGTTCACCCTGTATTTGCCCGAGGCGCAGCCTGTGGCCGGGCAGCTCGGCCCAGCCGAGGAAGCCCCCAGCCCGGCGCTTGACACCACACTGCGGCATATCCTGATCGTGGAAGACAACCTCGAAGTGGGCCGTTTCGCCAACCAGATCCTGCAGGACCTGGGTTACCAGACCACGTGGGCAACCGACGCCGAACAGGCACTGGCGCTGGCCGGTCCGGACGTGAGCGGGTTCGACGCGATTTTCTCGGACGTGGTAATGCCCGGCATGACCGGCGTGGCAATGACCAGGCTGCTGCGCCAACGGCGCCCCAACCTGCCGGTGGTACTGACCTCGGGCTACAGCGAAGAGCTGGCCGACAGCGCCTACGAGGGCGTCGACTTCCTGGCAAAGCCCTACTCGGCCGACCAGGTGGCGCGCGTACTGGCCAGGTCGATGCGGCGAGACTGAACCCTACTCAGCCCGCCTACTCCGCCACCACGACCTGATTGCGGCCCATGGCTTTGGCGCGATACAGCGCTTTGTCGGCGCTGTTCATCAGGCTGTGCAGGTCCTGATCGGGGTTGCGGGTGGTGGCCACCCCCAGGCTCGCGGTCAGCCCCTGTACCGGCTCGGAGGCCAGGCCGGCAATCGCCGTGATCAATTGTTCGGCAATGCCCTGTGCAGTCTCCAGTGTCGTATTGGGCAACAACACGGCAAATTCCTCGCCGCCAAGCCGACCATACACGTCGGCCTGGCGAAACGACGCGCTGATCACCCCGCCAACCTGGCGCAAAACCTGGTCGCCGGCCTGGTGGCCGTAGGTATCGTTGATGGCCTTGAAGTGGTCCATGTCCAGCATCAGCGCGCTCAGCGGCTGTCGGTGTTGGCGACACTGCGCATACAACAGGTGGGCATGTTCAAAAAACGCGCGACGATTCATCAACCCGGTGAGCTCGTCAGTCTGAGCGGCGCGTGTGGAAATGGTGTGGGCGCGCTCCATTTGCCGGGTCAGGCGAAACGCTTTTTCGAGGGCATCCGACAGTTTGCGCGTGGCGCTGACCACGAAAGTCGAGAACACCAGCACAGCAATCGCCACGCCCACTTGCATGGGCGAGGGCTGAAACAGTAACCACAGCGTGCTCGGCAATAACACCAGAGACATGGAGCCCAACGTCATATAACGGTAGGCCGAATAACAGGAGACCGCGCTGACCGACATACCCACGGCAAATAGAATCACCAACACTTGGGACACACGGTCGTCCGGCGGCATGACAGCCAATGCGCCAATGCCCCAGGTCGCGGCGGAGAGCATCAACGTCACCCAGTAGCGGCGCTCCCAACGCGCCGGCGTACGCAGACTGTTCGCGCAACGAAACCAGTCCATGAACATCTTCAGCCGTAGCAGTGACGTCACCCCCAGCACCACCAGCCAGGTGCGCATGACCGTGTGATCAAACCGGTCCCAGCACAGCCAGCAGAGCATGCCGGCGCCCAGGTAACTGCCGAAAATGGCAGCGAACGACTGGCGAAACAGCTGGTGCAAACGGTCAGTTCGCACCTGCTCTTCGATAAAACAATCCTGGTCCTGCCCAAGCCCAAGGCCATTCATGAAATACGCCTGCTTCAACTGCCGCAACAAAGGTGCCATTGTGGCACCCTGCCAGTACCCCGGACAACAGAATCCGGTTGCTAGAGCCTTTAAAGCGCTTCCGGGCGCAAAATCAGCACACCCAATGGCGGCAAATTCAGCGACAGCGATACCGGCTGCCCATGCTGCGGTTCATCCTGGGTAAACACCTCTCCCCCATTGCCGTAATTGGAGCCGGCGTACGTGTCGGCATCGCTGTTGATCACCTCGCTCCAGCGCCCGGCAAACGGCACCCCTACCGAATACGCCTCACGCGGCACCGGGGTGAAGTTGGCGACCACCAGCACCGGTTTGCCGTCCTTGCTCCACCGCAACCAGGCATAAACGCTGTTGATTGCGTCGTCGCCAATCAGCCATTGGAAACCTTGAGGCGCATCATCCTGTTCGTGCAGCGCGGGCTCTTCACGGTAGAGGCGGTTGAGGTCGCCCACCAGCTTTTGCACGCCCCGGTGCTCGGGGTACTGCAGCAGGTACCAGTCCAATTGCTGGTCGTGGTTCCACTCGCGCCATTGGCCGAATTCGCAGCCCATGAACAGCAGTTTTTTACCCGGATGCATCCACATGAAGCTCAGGTAGGCGCGCAGGTTAGCAAACTTCTGCCAGCGATCACCGGGCATCTTGTCGATCAACGAGTGTTTGCCGTGCACCACTTCATCGTGAGAGATCGGCAGGATAAAACGCTCGGACCAGGCATAGACCAGGCCGAAGCTCAGCTCATTGTGATGATGGGCGCGGTACACCGGGTCTTGCTGGATGTAATGCAGCGAATCGTGCATCCAGCCCATGTTCCACTTGTAGTTGAAGCCCAACCCGCCTTGCTGGGTGCTCTGGCTGACACCGGGCCATGCCGTGGATTCTTCGGCAATCACCAACGCACCCGGCGCTTCGAGGGCGACCACATCGTTCAGATGACGCAGGAAGTCGATGGCTTCGAGGTTCTCACGACCGCCATAGCGATTGGGCACCCACTCGCCGGCTTTGCGCGAATAGTCGCGGTACAGCATCGACGCCACCGCATCCACACGCAAACCATCGATATGGAAGTGTTTAAGCCAATGCAACGCCGAGGCCAGCATGAACCCGTGAACTTCAGTGCGGCCGAGGTTGTAAATCAGCGTGTCCCAATCCTGGTGAAAGCCTTCCAGCGGGTTGGCGTATTCGTACAGCGCGGTGCCGTCGAACTGCGCCAGACCATGGGTATCGGTGGGGAAATGCGCCGGCACCCAGTCGAGGATCACGCCGATGTCGGCCTGGTGCAGGGCATTGACGAAAAACCCGAAGTCTTCCGGCGAACCGAAACGCGCAGTCGGTGCGAATTGCGACAACGCCTGGTAGCCCCAGGAGCCACCAAAGGGGTGCTCCATGATCGGCATCAGCTCGATATGGGTGAAACCCAATTGCTGTACATACGGAATCAAGCGTTCAGCGAGTTCGCGCCAGCCGTACTGACGGGACACTTCACCGGCCTCATCCAGCTCGCACTGCCAGGAGCCTACGTGCAACTCGTAGATCGACAACGGCGCAGTGGGCTTTTGCTTGTCGGCCCGCGCCTGCATCCACGCATGGTCTTGCCAATCCACCTGCAACGGCGCGGCGACTTTCGAAGCGGTGTCCGGCGGCAGTTGAGTCGCCAGCGCCATCGGGTCGGCCTTCAGCGGCAAAATCCCGTTGGCGCCAAGGATTTCGTACTTGTAGGCCGCGCCTGGTTGCAGGCGCGGGATAAAGATTTCCCACACGCCGGAGGGGTGACGCAAGCGCATCGGGTGGCGACGACCATCCCAGATATTGAAATCGCCCACCACCGACACACGCCGGGCATTCGGCGCCCAGACGGCAAAGCGCACGCCCGGTATGCCATCGACACTGGTCACCTGAGCACCCAGGCAGCTGCTGAGGTCGCGGTGATTGCCTTCGGCAAACAGGTACAGGTCCATTTCACCCAGGAGCAACTGGTTGAAGCTGTAAGGGTCTTCGGTGATCTGTTCACCGCCGGCCCACTGGATTTTCAGCAGGTAGTCCTGGCGGGTGTTGAAGTGCCCGACAAACAAGCCCGGCACCTGGGTCGCATCCAGGCTGCCGATCGGCTCACCGCTGTCGCGTGCCAATACCTGGACGCTCAAGGCCTCCGGCAAAAAGGCGCGAATGAACTGGCCATTTTGCTCATCGTCGTGCGGGCCGAGAATCGAGAATGGATCGTGGTGCTCGGCGCGTACCAGGGCTTCAATGTCCTTGGGTGCCGGCATGGCAGTCAATTTCGGTTGCAGCGGTTCTCTATGTGTAAAACTCATGACGTCTCCCCACCGCGTGCAGTTTTCGATATAGGTGTAAGCCCGCTGAGCAGGCCGTGTAAACCTTGTAGCGGCACCGGCAACCAGGTCGGGCGGTTTTCCGCTTCGTAAGCCACTTCGTACGCGGCCTTCTCCAGGCTGAACAACGTCAGCGCGGCACTCTGGCCGTCGGCCTCCTGCCAGTCATGCGCCAGTGTAGACGTAGCCTGATGATAAGCCTGCGTAAAAGCCGCACGCGCTTCACTCAGGTATCGATCCGTCACACGCTTGCGGGCAGTGTCCGCCTCGGGCGAATGATCCACCCCTTGCACATTCAGGGCCATCGCCGCGGCGTAATCAAACGAGCGCAGCACGCCACTCACATCTTTATAGGGGCTGTGCTTGCCACGTCGTTCATGCAACGGCCGCGCCGGTTCCCCTTCAAAGTCGATCAGGTAAGCATCGCCCTTGACCACCAGTACCTGGCCCAGGTGCAAGTCACCGTGGACACGAATCCGCAGCCCGCCGGCCGTGGCTTTCGCCAGGGCCTGCACGTGACTGCCAATGGCTTTTTTGTGTGCCAGCAACTCACTGACCAGCGCCTGATCGGCAGGGTTCAATTGGTTTTGATGAAGCTTGAGCAATTGCAGCGCACGCTCGATCTGTGCCCCGACATCCTTGGCCCAGGCCTGGGTATCCTTGGCCGTCGTGACTTCAGGCTTGAAGTCTGTATTGGCAGTTTTCGCTGCCAATACCCCGTGCATTTCACCCAGGCGCCGGCCGAGCAACGCGGCGAAGTCGGCCAGTTCACCCAACGCGTTGTAGTGCTGTTCCTGTTCGGAAATCGCCTCTGCGAGTTCGTCGCGAATCGCGCGTTCGAGGTTGTTCTGGGTCCAGCTCCAGGCGTCGCCCTGGTTGCTCAGATAGCCCTGGGCAATCATCAGCAGGTTGTCCTGCCCTGCGTTGTCGTGGCGAATCATCGAGC
This sequence comes from Pseudomonas sp. AP19, assembly GCF_001728855.1. Lineage (NCBI taxonomy): Bacteria > Pseudomonadati > Pseudomonadota > Gammaproteobacteria > Pseudomonadales > Pseudomonadaceae > Pseudomonas > Pseudomonas sp. AP19. The sequence continues at coordinate 55,348 of NZ_LXJP01000048.1, forward strand.
CCAACAGCGGCGAAATGTTCGGATACCCGGCGGCGGTCAGGTAAGCGCTCATTTCCAGTTCCGGATGCACCCCGGCGCTGACTTTACGGATCAGTTTGAGCACCAGACTCTCGCCGACCACCACCGAACTGTTGGACTGCTCAGCGGCCAGGTAGCGCACTTGCGACTCGTCGTTCAATGGCAGGTTGGCCAGGTGCGAAGTGGCCTCAAAGCGCAAATCGCCGTCGTCGGTCGTCAAGACCGTGCCCGCCTGCAGGGCCTTGATCACGGCGCGGATAAAGTGCTCAAGACTGAACGCATCGGTCACCAGGCCGACCTCGCGGGCGCGCCGTACACGGGCCAGGGCCAATTGCTGGGGCAACGCGCTGGTGAACTGGTCTTCACCCAGGAAGCCGAACGGCAGCTGATAGCGGCTGACCTGGCCGCCACTGCTCACCTCCAGTTCACTGAGCAGCACCGGATGCTGTGGATCGCCAAAGCGCACACCGTAGGCAATCCGCACGCTGTCGATGGCCGTGTCCTTGCCGGCGAACCAGCGCCGCTTGGGCAGCCAGGCCGGTAGCGAGGTGTGCTCCAGCGTGGTGCGGCACGGTTCTTCGAGTAACTCTTCCATACGTTGTTTCAATACCAGGGTGGTGAAGTCAGGGATGCTCTGGGCAGGCGCGACGTGCCAACTCGGCATCTGGTTTTCCGCGGCGAGCACGAACCAGTAGAACCCGTACGGCGCCAGGGTCAGCAAGAAATTCAGCTGACCGATGGGCGGAAACGCGTTACCGCCGAGCATTTCCACCGGCACCATGCCCGCAAAGGCTGACAGGTCCAGCTCAGCCGCCTGGGCACTGCGCGACACATTGGCCACACACAGGATGAGCTCGTTGCGCCCGTCTGGCCCGGTGTATTCGCGGGTATACGCCAGAATGCGGCGGTTGCTCGGCGAGAGCATTTTCAAGCTGCCGCGGCCAAAGGCTTTGGACTGTTTGCGCACCGCCAACATGCGGCGCGTCCAGTTCAGCAGCGAATGCGGGTCCTGGGCCTGGGTTTCGACGTTTACCGACAGGTAGCCGTACTGCGGGTCCATGATCGGCGGCAGCACCAGGCTGGCCGGGTCGGCGCGGGA
>NZ_LXJP01000049.1:0-53849 GCF_001728855.1 Pseudomonas sp. AP19
ACTGCTGCTGACTGCACTCAACGTGCCGTTGGCGACGCTCAGGTCGCTGTTGTCGAAACCGGTCACCGCTTCGGAGAAGGTCACCGTGACCAGGGTGGTTTCGCCGGCCTTCAGGGTCGGGTCGGCAATCACGACGGTCGCGGTGGGCCGCTGGCTGTCGATTGCATAGTTGTTGGAGTCGGTGGTGCCGCTGCCGGCGTTGCCCGCCTGGTCGGTGACGCCGGTGTTGTCCAGGGTGATCAGGTTGGTGCTGTCGGTGACGTTGCTGGTCGGCGTAAAGGTCGCGGTCCAGGTGAGACCGCCATTGCTGCTGCTGACCGCGCTCAGAGTGCCGTTGGCGATGGTCAGGTCGGCGTTGGTGAAACCGGTGACCGCCTCGGAGAAGGTGATGGTCACCTGTGACGTCTCGCCAATCGCCAATGCGCTGTCGGCGACCACGATGGTGGCCGTGGGTCGCTGGGTATCGATCGCGTAATTATTGGAGTTGGTGGTGCCGGCGCCCGCATTGCCCGAGCCGTTTTGTACGCCGCTGTTGTCCAGCGTGATCAGGTTGGTGGTGTCGGTGATGGCATTGGTCGGTGTCAGCGTCGCGGTCCAGGTGATACCGCCGTCAGCGCTGCTCACCGCCGTCAAGGTGCCATTGGCGACGGTCAGGTCGGCGTTGCTGAAACCGGTGACAGCCTCGGAGAAGGTGATGGTCACCAGCGAGGTCTCGCCGATGGTCAGCGAATTGTCCGCGACCACGATGGTTGCAGTCGGGGCCCTGGTATCGATCACGTAGTTGCCGGAGTTGGATGTGCCAAACCCACCGTTACCCGCCAGGTCACTCACGCCGGTGTTCTGCAGCGTAATGATATTGGTGGTGCTACGGATATTCGCCGTCGGCGTGAAGGTCGCGGTCCACGTGATGCCGCCGTCGGCGCTGCTGACCGCGCTCAAGTTGCCGTTGGCAACGGCCAGGTCGGCGTTGGTGAACCCGGTGACCGCTTCGGAAAAGGTAATGGTCACCAACGAGGTTTCGCCCGCGCTCAGCGTCGGGTCGGCCAAAATAATGGTCGCGGTCGGGCGCTGGGTATCGATGGCGTAATTGTTGGAATCGGTCGTGCCGCTGCCGGCGTTGCCAGCCTGGTCAGCAATGCCGGTGTTGTCCAGGGTGATCAGGTTGGTGCTGTCGGTGACGTTGCTGGTCGGCGTAAAGGTCGCGGTCCAGGTGACGCCACCGTCGGCGCTGCTCACAGCGGTCAAGGTGCCATTGGCGATGGTCAGGTCGGCGTTGGTGAGGCCGGTGACTGCTTCGCTGAAGGTGATGGTCACCAGCGAGGTGACGCCGATTTTCAGCGCGTTTTCGGCCAGCACAATCGTTGCCGTTGGCCGTTGCGTGTCGACCGCATAGTTGTTGGAGTTGGTGCTGCCGGCGCCGGTGTTGCCGGCCCCGTCGCTGACGCCGGTGTTATCCAGGGTGATCAGGTTGGTGGTATCGGTAATGTTGCTGGTCGGTGTGAAGGTCGCGGTCCAGGTGATGCCACCGTTGCTGCTGCTCACGGCGGTCAAGGTACCGTTGACGATGGTCAGGTCGGCGTTGGTGAAACCTGTGACCGCTTCGGAGAAGGTAATGGTCACCAGCGAGGTTTCGCCGAGCTTCAATGCGTTGTCGGCGACCACAATGGTTGCGGTCGGCCGCTGCGTGTCGATGACGTAGTTGTTGGAGTCGGTGGTGCCGGTGCCGGTGTTGCCAGCCGCATCGCTGACGCCGTTGTTGGCCAGGGTAATCACGTTGGTAGTGTCGGTGATGCCCGCGGTGGCCGCGAGTGTGCCGGTCCAGGTTACGCCGCCATCGCTGCTGCTGAGCCCGCTGACGGTGCCGTTGGCAACGGTTAAATCAGCCGAGGTAAAGCCGGTGACGGCCTCGCTGAAGGTGATGGTCACCAGGGAGGTACCGCCGATATTCAGCGCGGTAGTGGCCACCACGATACTGGCGGTCGGCCGCACGGTGTCGATGACATACGCGTTGGACGTGGTCGTGCCGCTGCCAGCGTTGGTCGCCGCGTCGGTATACAGGGTGTTGTCCAGGGTGATGACGTTGCCGCTGGTATTGTTGCCGGCGGTGGGCGTCAGGGTGGCGGTCCAATGGATATTGTCGCTGGTGGTCAGGTTGCTCAGGGTACCGTTGGACGCCGTCATGTCAGACAGGCTGAAACCGGCCACGGCTTCGCTGAAGGTAATAGTCACCGTGCCGTTGGCCGTGGTGCTCAGCGTAGGAGCGCTGACCGAGAGCGTCGCGGTCGGCCGCACGGTATCGATGGCATAGTTGTTGGACGTGGTGGTGCCAACCCCCGCGGTGCTCGTCGAAACGCTGCTCACACCGGTGTTGTCCAGGACAATCTGGTTGGTGGCGCTGGTGGTACCCGCACTCGGGGTAAAGGTCGCCGTCCAGGTGATGCCGCCGTCGAGGGAGTTGACCGCACTCAGGGTGCCGTTGGCAATCGTCAGGTCGGCGTTGGTGAACCCGGTTACGGCCTGGTTGAAGGTAATCGTCACCGGTGACGTACTGCCGATATGTTGGGCAACAGTGCCGACCACAATGGTCGCCGTCGGCGCCGGGCTGTAAGCCGTGTTCGCGGTTGCGCCGATATCGTTGAACAGCCCGTTGACGGCTGTCGGCTTGTTGCCTGGCGAGGCGGCGGTGGCCAAGCCACCGTTGCCACTGGCACCGGTGTTGGACGTCCCCCCCAGGGTCGCGAAGTTAGCCGCCGTGATCAATACCGCGCCTTTGTTCCAAATGGCACCGACCCCCAGGCCACCGTCACCACCATTGAACGTCGTGCCGCTGCCTGCCGCCGAACCGCCACCACCGCCGCCGCCGGCACCGATGTTACCGGTAATCGAGCTGGTGCCGACGATGGTCAAGGTGGCGCCGCTGGCGTTGTAAATACCGCCGGCCGCTGCGCCGCCCTTGCCACCGGCCGCATTCCAGCCGGAACCACCGCCGCCGCCGCCGATCGACAAGCCGCCAGAGGCTGCTGTGCCGCCAGCGGAACCGTTGGTATAGCCGTAGATGCCGGTCGAACCGGCACCGCCGGTGCTCGAACCGCCGATACCGCCCATGGTGCGATAACCACCGCCCGTACCGCCCTGGTTGGCGGTGCCCGCGGTGCCGGCGTAGATACCGCTCCCGTTGCTGGTAATGCCGCCATGCCCACCGGTGCCGCCGCCCACTGCGCCGCCCCCGCCGCCACCACCGCCGACATCGCCACCGGCCACACCACCACCGCCACCGCCACCCGAGGCTGCGTTGGCTGTCACGGTGACGTTATTCAACGTCAGGTTGCCGAAGTTACTGATCCCGGCCCCGAGCAAATTGGCCGCCGTCGTCGCGCTACCGCCAGTGCCGCCGTCGCCGGCCTTCAGGCCCTTGGTAATCACCAGCCCGTCCAGGGTCGCGGTAACCCCGGAATTGACCGTGAGCACCTGGGTCTTGTACTGCCCGCTGATGGTCACATCCGGCGTGCCGTTGTGGTCGAGGTCGCCTTCGATGGTGAGGTTTTTGGTAATCACCAACTGCGAGTTGAGATTGACCGTCATGCCTGGCGTGTTGAAGGTAACGGTATCGCCCGCCACCGCACTGCCCAGGGCCGTGCGCAGCGAACCGATGCCGCTGTCCGCCCCGCTGGTCACCGTGATCGTCGCCAGGCCGTATTGATACGCCGACATCGACTGATACGACAACGCGGTGTGGTTCTCTATAGAGCCCGTGGCAATCTCCAGCGTCCAGTCGCCGCCCGCGCCGGTGCGGTTGCTGGACGCGGCAATATCACGTCCGGTCAGGCTCGCCAGGGAGTCGACAAAGCTGATGCCCTTATCGCCCTCTGCCGTGTTACAGGCATAGATCAGGATATCGCCACCAACATTCATGTCCTGACCGATCTGCGCCAGCACTGCGCTGCGGGCCGCGACGTTATCGGCCGACAGGTAAGTGCTGCCCAACCACAAGTCGCCCGAATTACCGTGAGCGACTATTTGTACCGAACTCACGCCCTGGTGGCTGCCCAGGTAGTCGGCAATCTGTTGCAGACCATCTTTGCTGGCATCCAGCTGCACCACCTGGGTACCGGGAGCGACGCCTTTGAGCAGGTCGGCGGCGTCCTTCACGCGCGCATCGACGAACACCACCGCCTGGCCTGGGACGGCAACCGGTGCCGGTGTGGCCGGCGCGTCGGTTTGCGCGTGGGTGTCCTGGCTGGCCGTCGCGTGATCCGCCGTCGACGCCTTGGCCGCCGCATCCGCAGTGGCATGGCTGTCCGCCTGGGCGGCATCGACCACTGTGGCCGCGACCGCGCCGTCAAACAGCATGCGGGGTTCAAGGAACATGATCATCGGCGATGCCGGGGTGGTGGCGCCTGTTGTTGCCTGCCGTGCCTTACCTTTGCTCCACCACATGCTGCTCACCCGCTTGTCGAAGACTGTTACTCGAAACGAAAAAAGCCGCAATCAGCTGATTGCGGCGTCGGCCTTGGTACGAATGACATTGGCGGCGCTCAACGAGCCATCCCGCCAGAATTCCATGTGCGCATACTGCTCGAAGAGGTCAGGCGGCAGGATGGTGCGCCGAGGCTGCAACGCGACCTTGGATTTGACCCGATGCAGCCCGCTGACGCCCAAGGCGTCATCGAAGTCCGGTGCGTCATAACTGAGGTTGTCGAAATCATGCTCGAACCACGGCTCGCCGATAAATTCGTAGACGAGGCGCATCACCCGCTCAGGCGCCTGGGACAGCAAGTCGTAGTCAACGACCAGCATGGAATCGGCGTTTTCCCCGTAGTACGCCTCTTTGAGCGCCGACCAGGCATAGCCCACCAGGCGATTGCGCTGGCCCAGCGTTTCAACACGGCTGTAGACCGTGTTGCGCTCGACGTCATCGTTGAACAGCTTGGTGTTCTCGAACGGGTTGGCGCGATACAGCCGCTCAAGGCTGTCCATGATCCAGGCCACATTGCGCACGCAGGCGATCACTTTGGCCTGGGGGAACAGGTCATGCAGCGCGGGCATGCGCGCGCACCATTGGCGGTTGGTGTCGAAGACGATCGGGAGAGCGGTTTTGTCGGCGTAGTACGAATCGAACAGGCCGCGCAGCAAACGGCGCCGGGTGTCGGCGTCAATCACCGAACCAAACTCACTGCCGGCGCTGCATTGCCCCAGCACGCCGTTGAACAGGGTGCCTACGGGGCTGCTCATGCCGGCGTGAAACCGCGGGTTCTGCAACAGAATCGCAGACAGCAAAGTCGAACCGGAACGCGGTAATCCGGAGATAAAGTGATACTGCAATCCGTTCACCACTTTGTAGGACGAAAATCCATTTATGGGCGAAGCGTAGCTGAGGATTACAGTGTCGACTAGTGGTTATTTGCCACCATTTCGGCATTCGTCCAATGCCGATTAGAAATTAGTGGCAACCCTCTGGTTGCAAAGGCTCTGGACCGCGGCACAGCACAAACAACCGCGCGCGTGCCCCGCCGCCATCCTGGCGCAGAAGCTCGCGCCAGCCATCAGGAATCGGTGCGAAATCATCCGGCGGCTCGGTGCTGCTGACCAGCCACACACGGCGCGTATCGGCCGGTAATGCCGACAGGCGGTCAAGGTAAATACGCCCACCGTCCTGGTCGACCAGCGTACCGAATCCATAAGCGTTGGGTCGGGTCGACGTGCCATCCGGTTTTGGCGGCGTGTAGAGCTGCAATTGGGCGTCGGTCTGGTCGTAATACACATAGCTGAGGTACCACAACATGTCGCTGAGGACGATGCGGTCGTCTTCCTGGTAATTACGGTTGATGAACTCCACCGGGACATTGAACTGGTCCTGCACGTCCACGGTGGCGTTGTTCTTCAGCCCCAACAATTCCACGCCTGCGAACACCACGAACAGCGCCGCCCCCAGCCACGAAAGGCGCGTCGGCAGGCGGTCGATGGCCACTGCCACGAGGATCGGCAAACCCAGTGCGTACACCGTGAGGTAGCGCTCGATAAAGACCGGTGAGATGAACGACACACCGTATACCAGCAGCAGCGGCAGCAGAAAGAACGCGGCCAGCAGGCAAGCCGGGCGATAACGCTCGCGGTCACGCCAGGCGGTGAGACCCACCACGGCGATCAACAGCAGTGGGAACAGCCAGAACAACGGCGGCCAGAAACCGATGCCTTCGTCCTGAAGCACGAACTGCCAGACCATCGACGGCACCGAAATCAGTGAAACCGGGTCTTCCCAGCCGATGTCACCGCCGACCTTGAGCTGCTCGACATGCTGGATCAGGTCTAGCAGGTTCGGCAGCCAGGGCAGGTACAACGCCACAATCAACGCGTTAGCGCACCACCAGGACGGACGAAGTATCAGGCGTTGGCCCCGCGCTTGAGACGTACACAACACGCCCAGCCACGCCCAATGCACCAGCACGCACAACGCGGTGAAGTAATGGGTGTAGAAAGCGGCCGCCATCAGCAGCGAATAGGCCGCCAGGTAGCGTGTGCGTTGAGGCTGACGGACCCAATACACCAGCGCCAGCGTGGCGCCCAGCAGCCACACGGCCAGCAGCGAATACATGCGCACTTCCTGGCTGTAACGCACTGCCGTCGGAAACAGCGCCAGCAGGACACCCGCCAGCACGGCCGCGCGACGGGTCGATAACTGTCGTGTGAGCGCGATGCCAAGGCCCACCGCCACCACGCCGGGAATGGCACTCATACCGCGAATCGACCAGATGCCATCGCCAAACAACCCGATCCACCCGCGCAGCATGAAAAAGTACAGCGGTGGGTGCACGTCATGGGCCGCGTGAAACCACAGGTCATCCATGGCGTATTCACTGAGCAACAGGCTTGAGCCTTCGTCGGCCCAGATCGCCGAGGCGGTCAGGCCATAGAAACGCACGGCCATCGCCAGCGCCAGGATCGGCACCCACCATAAGCGGGCCAGCCAACCGGCACCCTCCCAGGCGGCCGAGAGGCGATTGACTGCGGGAAATGCCCCCACTTTGTCGTCTTGCTCTACCACAGACCGTCGCACCTCAAATCCCCTCATACCGCCCATTAACCGGGGCGAAACCTGCGCTCGCGCAAACAAGCGCCACTCTAGGACAAACGCCCCGGTTTCGCTCGCTGTTTTACAACCGCCAGGCGCCGCGCAAAACCGCCGACTACGCTCTGCGATGACACCAGATCGATTGGCGTCACACCCACGCAAATCCCACCACAAGGATGAAAGAGCATGGAAGTATTCATCGGTACCATTCAACCCTTTGCGTTTAACTTTGCCCCGCAAGGCTGGGCCTTGTGCGAAGGTCAGATCCTCTCACTCAATCAATACCAGGCGCTGTTCGCCCTGATTGGCACCACTTACGGCGGCAACGGCAGCCAAAACTTCGGGTTGCCGAACCTGCAAGGCCGCTTGCCCATCGGCCAGGGCAACGGCGTAAACCTGTCACCGCGTGTTATCGGTGAGTTTTCAGGCACCGAAAGCGTCACCGCCACCCAGGCCAACCTGCCCGTCCATACCCACGCCACCACAACCCTGGCGGCCAGTACCTCAGTGCAACTGACCAGCGCCGTCAGCAACCCGGTGACAACACCGACCGCCACCAACGCCTACATCGGTGCATCCGGCACCGGCCCCGGCAGTGCTTCGATCTACTCCGACCAACAAGGCGCCAACCCGGTGGCGCTCAAAGGCGTCAACACCACGTTGACCGGCACGATTGCGCCGGCAGGCCAGGGCTTGCCGATGGGCACGATGAATCCGTTTCTGGTGATCAACTTCAGCATTGCCCTGACCGGACTCTTTCCATCACGCGGCTAAATACTCGGCCGGGGCTCACGGGCCTCGGCGCTTTTGAACGGGAGCCTTCTATGTTGAACCTGGTCACCTCTGAGCATTTTCGACCGCTGCTCAATTGCAGCAGCATGCTGTACCTGCCCGACGGCTCGGCGCTGCCGATCCAGATCCAGCACCTGACCGAAGCCCCCAAGGCCACCCTGCCGGGCAGCCCACGCGGGGCATTCAGTGTGTTGTTCGAAAGCCTTGGGCCCACCGACTTCGTCGACGGTTTATGCCGTTTGCCGTTGGTGGACACCTGCCTGGAACAGGTGTTCGTTTCCCGCGAGCCCGCCATGGGCCGTGATGAGCAACGCGGTTACTTCTGCATCGTGTTCAACTGAGACGGGTACCACACCAACCGCTGCGCAGCGGGCGTTTCTTCTTCCACACAAAACCCCAGCGCCAGGTAATGCTGGCGCGCATGGGGGTTGCTCGCCCAAACCACCGTGGCCACCGGGCAAAACACCTGGGTGGCCGCCTGCTGCACACCTTGCAGCACCGCACGGCCAAAGCCCTGGCCACGCGCGGCGGGGATGAATGCCAGGTACAACACGCGGATTTCATGGGCGCCAAAATCCGCACTTAAAGCGCCGATGGGCGTGCCCAACTTCTCGATCACGTAATGCAGGGCGCCGGGGAAATGCGCGTCCAGGCCCTGTTCCTGCACGTGGAATTGCTGGGCAATCACTTCTTCCACCAGCGCCTGCTCGCCGTCGATCCACTGCAAATCCGCACGCGCCGAGCGGTACAGGCGCTGCAAAAACGGCCCGTCGCTGCTGCGTGACGGGCGTACCACCAAGCCTTGCGCCAAGGCGCCATCCTTGTTCAACATTGCGTTCAACTCCTGTCAGAACCCGCTTTCCCTCACACCCAACGCGGCGGCGCGTCGCCAGGCCACGCCCAGCACCGACTCACTGCGGCCTTGCAACACCACCAAACCACGCAACGGCTGATGGGGCGTATCGATCGGTTGCTGGCTTTTCAAGCGCGCGCCGTACTGGGCCTGCAACGGCTGCGGGCGTTGATTTTCATCGCGGCGCACGGCAATCGGCCCGTGGTGGTCGGACGTCAGCGCCTCTTGATCCAGATAGGCCACACCATTCGCGTCGATGTCGGTCAACTCCACCGGGATCGCCGCGCGCATGGGGTCATCGGCGATAAAACGTCCCGTCGCGCCCGGCGCCACCCGCCACAGTTCGGCTTCGGCGAGGTAACCACGCAGCCGCGCGCCCTCTTCCACCACTTGCGCCAGCGGGTCTTTGGGCGACAGCCAGCGGCCCACACTCAATTGCGGCAGTAAATCGCGTACGGTGCCGGCGTGAGGCGCCCGTAACAGCAGGCGCTCGCGCTGCGCCGCCAAACCTCGGTATTCGGCCAACGCCTGGGACAGGCGCTGATCATTGATCCCGGCGTCCGCCGCCGTTTCGCTGCGCCCGGCCTGGCGGCGCATCTGCAACTGCAGGATGTCCACTTCGCGGCGCACGATGCTTTGCCGCGCATCCAGGTCCGGCGATTCCAGCTCAATCAGCACCTGGCCCTGGCTCACCACCTGCCCGTCCACCACCGACAAGGCCTTGACCCGCGCTGCCACCGGCGCATGCAGCGCACTGGAGCGCCCGGCCTCAAGCATGGCCGGCAACTCCACGGCGCTGCGCCACGGCAGCACCAGCGCCAGTACAATCAGCAGTAGCGCCAGGCCGCTGAGCAGCACGCGGGGAGCATAGGCCTGGGTGCGGCGGCTCCACCACTCGCGCCACTCCTTGAAAATCGGCAGGAAGATGAACCACACCAACTCGACCAGCATCAGGAAGATCCCGAGCAGCTTGAAGAACAGGTGATACACCGCCAGGGCAATCCCCAAAAACAGCGCCGCCCGCCACAACCACGCCAGGTAGCCCCAGCCCAGCAGTCGCCGTTGCATCTTCGGTGACCACGGCTCCGGCGCCGGCTCGCCATAGCCGAACAACAGCTCACGCAAGCGCCAGCGGCACAGCGCAAAAGCACGGCCTTGCAGGTTATCGACGCCCCACCAATCACTGATCAAAAAGTAACCATCAAAGCGCATAAAGGGGTTGAGGTTGATGGCCAGCGTGGTCAGCCACGTGGCGCTGGCCAGCATGAACGCCGCCGTGCGCGCAGGGCCATCGGGCAACAGCGACCAGGCCAGTAAGGCAATGCTCGCCAGCAGCAATTCGGCCATCACCCCACCGGCGCCGATCATCAACCGTGCGCGGCGATCATTGACCCGCCAGGCATCGCTGACGTCGGTGTAGAACATCGGCAGCAACACCATGAACGCCACCCCCATGCTCTGCACCCGGCAGCCGGCGCGCTTGGCCATAAAGGCATGGCCGAACTCATGGCACAGCTTGGCAAAGAACAGCGCCACGCCAAACGCCAGGGCGCCGCCGAGGCTGAACAGGTGCGGGAAAGTCGCCAGAAAACGCTGCCAGTCGCGCGCGACCAGAAACACCCCCAACCCCAGGATGATCGGCAGGCCGTAACGCAACAGCCCCGGCCCGAACCGCGCCAGCCAAGGCCACGCCCGGTTGAGAAACGCGTCGGGGCGCCAAAGCGGAATACGGAAAAACAGATACTGGTGCAGCAACACCTGCCACAGGCTTCGCTTTTGCGCGGCGGCTTTATGGAGGTAACTGGCGCGCTGCTGCGGGTCGAAGGCGGCGATCAAGTCATGGGCGCGCAGAAAGCTCAGCAACTCCTCGACTTCGCTGCCGCCCAACGGCAAACCCGGCTCTCGGTTGGCCGCCTGCAGGACGTGTTCCGGGTCGCCCAGGGACCAGTGGCGCAGCAGGCGAATGGCGGTCGCGCCGAGTTTGAAATAGCGCCCGCGTACCGGGTCGGCCAGGGTCCAGCGCGGCGAGCCGTCCAGGGCCGCGCCGGCACTGGACAGCTGCAGGTCTTCACGCAGTTTGGGCAGGCTCATCAGAGGCCAACGCTCTGGCGCAGGCCCGCCAGCGGCCTACGTAACAAATACAGGGCCAGCGGCGCACGCTCACCATAGATTTTTGCCGTGCCGCGCAGGCCGATACGCGGCGGCGCTTGATCAAACTGTGCATCGAGTCGATAAGCAAGCTGGCCGCCGGGCGTGGGCTGCGCTTCATACGCCGCACGTTGCAGGGTCGCCAGATGGCGTTGCAACGGGTCGCTGTCGAGGAACAGCGCCACTTGGGCGTTGGGCGCCAGGGCAATCGCGTCACCCACGGCCAGCTCGATGCGCAACTCGGCTTGAGCCGGGTCGGCGATCTGCAACAGGCGTTCGCCGGTTTGCACGGGTTTGCCGGTCCAGCGTTCGGCGTCGGCAAACACGGCGATGCCGTCGCGCTCGGCGCGTACCTCGCTGCGTTTGAGCAGTTCGCGGGCGTAGTCGCGTTCGGCGCGTTTTTGCTCGACCCTGGCCGCCAGCAGGTCGATGCGCGAGCTTGATTCGGCATCCGCAAACGCTCGCTGGGAATTGGCCTTGAGCTCAGCCTCGGCCACGCCCAGTGCGCGTGCCGCCACATCCGCCTGGGCGGTGAGCGTGGTGCTTTCGAAGCGCAGCAGCAGGTCGCCGGTTTTCACCGCCTGGTTGGGTTTGACCAGAAACTCGGCAATCACCCCGTCCAGCGGCGCCGCCACCACTTGCCCGGCCAACGGCACCACTTCGGCAGGCGCCAGCACCGATTGGCGCACGGGAATCAGCAGCAGCAACAGCAAGGCGACCACCACCAGCACCTGGCGTTTGCGCGTGAGGCGCAACCGCCACGGCTGACGCGGTTGCAACGCGTGCCAGGCGTGGCTGTAGGTATCGCCCAATTGCGCCAGCAACACCTGCTCGGCCGGGGCCCACGGCGTATCCCGCGCCAGCCACAAGCCGCCGAACACCCGGCCGTGGGGATCGATCAACGGCAGCCAGAACACATGCCCGGCGGACAGGCTTTGCCAGTCGGCCTGCACCGCGCCGCTCAACTGTTCGGCGGGAACGACACGTGCAGTCTGGCCCAGCGCCTGCTTATGCAACTGCGCCACCGCTTGCTCGACGAAAGCCACAAACGGCGCGTTCGGGTCGACGCTGCTCACCGCCGTCACAGCCTGTATCTTGCCGGCGATCAACAGCGCCGCATGGCGATAACCAAATAGCGGCTGGCCGTCATTGACCAGGCTGTAGGCCAGTTGCTCGGTCGTGCGTGCGGCGCGAGTCTGGCGTTCCAGCTCCAGAAACTGCGCGAACACCCGCTCGATATGCCCCGGCATCGGTGCGTTCATTGCAGTTGCGCAAAGTGGGCGGTGCCGCTCATGCCGGCCATCAAGCCAGTGGCACTGGGCAACGTGGCGACCAGCAGCAGGGTTTGGCTGCCCTCGTCGATGCGCGCGCCAAGGCGTTTGACGGTGGCGCTGAACGCCTTGCCGGTTTCGTCTGGAGTGAACTCGAAGGTCTGGCCGGGCTTGAGTTTGCCCATCCAGCGCGACGGCACCAGCAGGTGGATTTCAAGGCTGTGGTTGTCGACGATTTCCAGCAGCGGCGCCCCGGCCGACACGCTTTCATAGCGCTGCACCTTGCGTTGCACCACTTGGCCGTCAAACGGCGCCAGCACACTGCAGCGTTTGACCTGCACTTGGTAGACCTGGGACTGGGCCTGGGTTTCGGTGAGCTTGGCTTCGGCACGCGCCACTTCAAACCGGCCAACCGAATTGAGCGCCGCCAATTGCTTGTTGTGGGCCAGCTCTTCATTGGCGCCGCGGCTGGCAGCCTGGGCGGCATTCAGTTGGGCCTGGTAAGCCGAACAATCGAAACGCGCCAGGGTGTCGCCTTTCTTGAACGACTCGCCCTCACTGAACGGCAGTTCGACAATACGCCCCGACAACTCGCTGGCCAGCATCGCCTGGTCGCGAGCCCGTAGCACTCCGCGTGCTTCACTGCCGTTGCCGGCATTCGCCTCGGGCGGGTGATCCAACAGCGGATCGTCCGCCATCGCCAGTTGCGCTACGCCAATCAGACACGAAATCCCAAACATCCAGCTACGCAACTGCTCCATACGTTTACCACTCCCTGATGATGCCGGCAGTCTAGGGCAGCAAGGTCAAATTGCCACTACCCACAGCCGACAAATCTGAATTTATTGTAGGGCGCCGCCGACGTATTTGCAGGTGTGCGTTATTATTGCGGCCTTCCAAGGATCCAGGATCAAGGACACGCTCATGCGCATCGGTTTTCTGTCACCTCTGGCCGTGGCATTGCTCGCCGGCCTTTCGTTCCAAGCCCAGGCCAGCGGGGATGACTCGTGCTACCCCGATTGGCGGGTGTCGCGCGACAGCCTTGAAGGGTGCAGCAACCTGCCCTTCCTGAGCCCGGGCAATGACAGCCGGGTCAACCTGCGCCTGTTGCTAGCGGACAAGCAAGTCGCGCCGCTGACGCCAAGTGCATTGAGCGAAACTGACCTTGAGGAAGGCTTCGGCCCGGTGCCGTTCCCGGTGTATCGCCTCACCCCAATGACCGACGCAGCCGTCGAAAAACCCGAGGCGGCGCCTACGCCCAGCAAACTCGATGAGCTGCTCGCACCGCTGGGCATTCAGCGTGAAAACGACAAAGCGGCGGGTGACGCGTTCCTGACCGGCGAAGGCAGTCGCTGCCGCAGCAACGATGACAGCAGCGCCACGGCGTTTATCAGCCAGGTGGTCAGCGCCGACCTGCCTGAAGCGGAACGCCGACTTTTGGTCACTGGCCGTCTGAGTCTGCTGGGCGCCTGTACCTGGGAGGGCGCAAGCCTGGGTGACCCGGAGCACATCCAGTCCGCCGCAGGCCGCGAGCTGCGCACGTATCTTCAAGCCGCTGGCGACTTCTACAGGGGCCGGTTCGGCGACGCACAGCGCGGCTTTGTCGCCGCCGCCAGCGCCAGCCTGCCCTGGGTCAAGGAAACGGCGCTGTACATGATCGCCCGCACCGAGTTGAACCAGGCCCAGGAAAACGCGTTCGACGAATACGGCATGCCGCAATTGGAGCATGTGGATAAGGCCGTGTTGGCCGATGCGGATACCCGCTTCAACCTGTACCTGAAAACTTATCCACAGGGCGAATACGCAGCTTCCGCTCAAGGCCTGTTGCGCCGGGTGCATTGGCTGGCGGGCGATACCGACAAGCTGGCAAATGACCTGGCCGCGCAACTGAGCAGCGAGCAGCGCAACGTGTCGTTGGACGACCTGGTGCAGGAAACCGACAATAAGCTGCTGAGCGCGACCAACAAGCCTGCGGCCAACCCGCTGATGCTGGCCCTCAACGACTTGATGTGGATGCGTGCCGGCAACCCGCCCAAATTGACCCGCGACGCTTTGGCCGCGCAGAAGCCGGTGTTCGCCGAGGAGCCAGCGCTGTACGACTACGTGCAAGCAGCGTTTGCGCTGTACGTCGAGCATCAACCCGACAGCACGTTGAAACTGCTGCCTCAGGACGTACCCGCCAACCTGGGCTACCTGGCGTTCAGCCAACAGACCCTGCGCGGCCTCGCCCTGGAAGCCAAGAATGATTGGAAAGGCGCCGAAGCGCTGTGGCTGAAACTGTTGCCCCTGGCCAAGCAGCCCTTGCAGCGTGACCAGTTGGAACTGGCCCTGGCGATGAATTACGAGCGCAGCGGGCAACTGGCCAAGGTGTTTGCCACCGACTCGCCGATCAGCGCCAAACAGGTGCGCTACATCTTGCTGCGCAACATCGCAGGCCAGGATTTACTGCGCCAGCAGATTACCCAGGCAAGCGACCCGGCCGAGCGTGAAACTGCGCAGTTTGTGCTGCTGTACAAAGACCTGATGCGCGGCCAGTACGCCACCTTCGCCGAAGACTTCAAGCAACTGCCGGCATCCGTGCCACAAGACAAACTCAGTACCAGCCTGGGTTATGTCTATGGCGATGGTCGCTCGTTGCAGCTGTTCCAGTGGAACGGCGATAAACCTGAAGACGGCTACGCGTGCCCGAGCATTGCGCAAATCGCGAGCGCCCTGCAGGCCGATCCGAAAAACCCCAAGGGCCTGAATTGCCTGGGTGAGTTCATCCTGCGTAACCATCTGGATGGCATGCCGCTGGACCAGGCGCGCGCGGCGGGCAGCCTGGGCAGCACGGCCTCGCTGTTCAAAGGCGAGACCTTCTCACGGCTCGACGGCTACCGGCAGGTCATCGCCAACCCCAAGGCAGCGCATAACGACAAGGCCTATGCGCTGTTCCGTGCGATCAACTGCTATGCGCGGGCCGGTTACAACAATTGCGGCGGTGAAGATGTGGATAAATCCGTGCGCAAAGGCTGGTTCCGCCAGCTGAAAACCGGGTTTGCCGACACTGAGTGGGCCGAGTCCCTGAAGTATTACTGGTGAAACACCTGTGGCTAGGCTTGCTATTGCTGGCAAGCCCGGCCTTTGGCGCTGTTGACGCCCGCGACTATGACGCCTTCTGGCTGTGGAGCGGCGTCACCCCACAGCCGGTACTCAAACAGGCAAAAACCCTCTACATCCTCCAGGGCCAAATCAACTCCACCCGGCGCGCGCCCCAGCTTGGCGTGCAGTTTATCGCCCAAGGCATCAGCGTTCCGCGCATCACCCAGGGCGACGTCTGGGTGGTGTACCGCGCCCACACCCTGCACTGGCCGGAGCAGGTCTACACCCAACTGCTCGGCCAGGTGCAACGCTGGCGCGAGGCGGGCAACCCGGTGGTTGGCATCCAGATTGATTTCGACGCCCGTACCCAATACCTGCACGAGTACACACGCTTCCTGCGTGACCTGCGCCAGCGCCTGCGCGCCGACCTGAAGTTAAGCATCACGGGGCTTATGGACTGGAGCAGCAACGCCGATCCGGCCGCCATCGCCCAGCTCAAGGGCGTGGTAGATGAAGTGGTGGTGCAGACCTATCAGGGGCGCCACAGCATTCCGGATTACGCGGCGTATTTGCCCCGGATGAACCGGCTGGGGCTGCCATTCAAGATTGGGCTGATTCAGGGTGGCGTGTGGGACGAGCCGGGGTATTTGAAGGGCAGCGAGTGGTTTCGCGGGTATGTGGTGTTTTTGCAGAACCGGTGATCACGCAGTACTCCCTGTGGGCGTGGGCACGCCCGCGATAGCGTCAGTCCAGTCAACGTGGTGTTGAATGATCCGCCCTCATCGCGGGCAAGCCCGCTCCCACAGGGAGAGGTCTTCAGCCTGCAGGAAGGGAGGCTGTTTCAGGGTAGACGGATTGCCACCCGCCGCCCAACGCCTTGTACAACCCGACCATGGCCAACGACACGCCGGTGGAGCTTTCCACCCACTGTTCCTGCGTCGCCAGCAGCGCGCTTTGCACCGTGAGCACGTTGACGAAATCCACCACGCCTTCGACGTACTGCTGTTGCGCGGTCGCCAGCGCGATCTGGTTCTGGCGCACCGCTTCGGCGAGGCTGTCGCGGCGCAGTTGACTGGCGTTGTAGCGGGTCAATTGGTCGTCGATTTCATGCCAGGCGCGCAATACGGTTTGCTGGTACGCCAGCGCCGCTTCCTGCTGCTGGGCCTCACGCAGGTTCAACATGCCTTGCAGGCGCCCACCGTTGAACAGCGGCAGGCTGAACTGCGGGCCGAAGGCGAACGCGCGCGAGCCCCACGAACCGAAATCTGACAATTGCAGCGCTTGGGAACCGAGGCTGCCGGACAGGGTGATACGCGGGTAGAAATCGCCTTGGGCCACGCCAATGTTGGCGGTGGCGGCGTGCAAGCGTGCCTCGGCCTGACGGATATCCGGGCGGCGTTCGGCCAACTCCGACGGCAGGCCGATCGCGACCTGGCGCTGGGTTTGCGGCACGGCGGCGTCTTTGGACAGTTGCGCGTGCAGCGCTTGCGGCGGCTCGCCCATCAACAGGCTCAGGGCGTTGATCAGTTGGTCCTGGCGCTGCTGCAAATCCGGCAGGCGCGCGTCGATGGCAGCGACCTGGGCAGCGGCTTCGGCCACGTCAAGGTCTGTCGCCACACCGTCGGCCAAGCGCAGTTGCGAGAGCTTGAGGCTGTGCCGGGCCACGTCGAGGTTTTGCTCGGTGACCGCACGGGTGTTCTGCACACCGCGCAGTTGGATGTAGTCCTGGGCGGTCTCGGCGAGTACCGATAAGAGCACCGCACGGCGGTCGTTCTCGGCGACTTGCAGGGTGGCGTCGGCGGCTTCGGTTTCACGTTTGACGCGGCCCCAGAAGTCCAGCTCCCAGGCCGCAGAGAAGCCCGTGTCCCACTGGTTGTAAGCCGACCGGCCACCCTCACCAGACGGGTCGTTCAGGCCTTTGGCGCTGTTGCGTTGGCGCCGGTAGTCACCCGTGGCGCTGACGTCGGGGTAACGCTCGGCGGTGGTCACCTGGCGTACCGCGCGGCTTTGTTGCAGGCGGCTGCTGGCCAGTTTCAAGTCGAGGTTATCGGTGACGGCACGGCGTGTGAGGGCCGAGAGTTGCGCATCGTGGAACACGTCCCACCAGCGCTCCTGCAACGGCTCGGTGACGGCGCGGCTGGCGGCCTGACGACCTTGAGGCTCGCTCCATTGCGTGACGTGTGGACCTTGAGGCCGTTGGAAATCCGGGCCGACGGTGCACGCGCTCAGGCTGATCAGGCTCAAGCTGAGCCAGACAAATGACTTCATTGCTGGGCCACCTCACGCGGTTGCGCGAGCGACTGGGTGTCGACACTGGCCTCCACCGACATGCCGACGCGCAAGCGCTCGGTCAGCGGTTGGTTCGGCTCGAGGATGATCTTCACTGGAATACGCTGCACCACCTTGGTGAAGTTGCCGGTGGCATTGTCCGGTTTGACCGAGGCAAACGTCACGCCGGTGGCGGGCGCCAGGCTTTCCAGATGGCCGTTGAGCAACTCGCCGTCGAGGCTGTCGACACGCACCTGCACCGCCTGGCCAGCGTGCATATGCGACAGTTGAGTCTCCTGGAAATTAGCCACCACATAGGCCTCGGCCAAGGGCACCACCGCGAGGATCTTGCTGCCTGGCGTCACATAGGCGCCGACCCGTACCGCACGCTCACCGACCATGCCATCCACCGGCGCAACGATGCGCGTGTATGACAGCTGATAACTGGCCATTTCCAGCGCAGCCTGGGCCCGTTTGAGCCCACCGGCGGCCGCATCACGCTGGGCGGTGAGGATTTCCACTTGCTTGCGTTCGGCGGCCAACACCGCCGTGGCACTGGCCAGGCGCGCGGTGGCCTGGTCGATGCGGGTCTTGGCCTGCTGCGCGTTCTGCACGGTGCCGGCCGCCACGCCGGCGAGGTGGTTGTAGCGGTTCAGTTCATGCTCGGCGAAGGCCACTTCGGCGCGGTCAGCCGACACGGTGGCCTGGGCCTGGGCGATCACCGAGCTTTGGCGCTCCAGGGTGGCGGTGGCGTTTTTCAGTTGGGCTTGGGCAACCAACGTATCCGCGTCGGCGGCTTGGGCGGCCGCGCGAAAATCACGGTCGTCGATCAATGCCAATAATTGGCCGGCTTTGACACGCTGGTTATCTTCCACCA
This sequence comes from Pseudomonas sp. AP19, assembly GCF_001728855.1. Lineage (NCBI taxonomy): Bacteria > Pseudomonadati > Pseudomonadota > Gammaproteobacteria > Pseudomonadales > Pseudomonadaceae > Pseudomonas > Pseudomonas sp. AP19. The sequence goes on from NZ_LXJP01000049.1 coordinate 18,360, forward strand.
GCACTTCCTTGATGAAGCCGGCAACACGCGGCGCCACCAGGGTGAAGTCGGCGGCGACGAAGGCATCGTTGGTGGTCTGGCGCTGGCTGCCCAGCACGCCTGGCGCGACCCGATAAACCAGCACGCCGACGGCAAACACAGCAATAACGGCGACGGCAATTTTGTCTTTGCGTTTCATGAGAAGTCCTTGAGGCTAGGTCGGTGCGCGAGGCGGAAAGATCCGCGTGGGCATCCAGAAAATCAGCAGGATCAACGCCACCGCGACACCGGCCATGACGTAATAGAGGTCCGCAGAGGTCAGTACCACGGCCTGTTGGTGCAGGCGGTGCGCCAGGCCCGCCGCGTCGCCGTCGGCCAGCGGTGAATTGCCCAGTCGGTCCACCAACATCGTCGAGTGGAAGTGCAGCCGCTGGGTGGTCAGTACCTCAATCACGGCCGTGGCGATCACCGCCGCGAGGCCTTTTACAGTGTTGAACCAGGCCGAGGCGAACGGCCCATCAATCGGCTGGATGCTGCCGGTGGACAGCATCAGCAGCGGCAGTACGGCCATCGGCTGACCAAAAATTTGCAGCAGGTAAAGGCCATAGAAGTCATCGCGAATCCACGCCGAGGTCAGGTGTGCGCTGCCGATGCAGCACAGCACCAGCATGCTCAAGCCGATCCCCAGCACCCAACGGCAATCCACCCAACGCAGGTTGCACAGCGCCGCCACCAGCGGCAACGCGATCAACTGTGGCAACGCCATCAGCAACATCACCGGCGCGGTTTGCAGCGGCCGGTAACCCTGGACCTGAGCGAGGAAACTCGATGGGATGATGATCACCGAGGTCAGCACCATCAGCACGCCGGCCAGCACCACCAGGGCAAACGCCAGGTTGCGCAGGCCAAGCATCTGCAACTTGAAGAACGGAATCGGCTGCGACCATTCGTTGATCAAAAACAGCACCAGCAACAGGGTGCCGCCGCTTAGCAGGAATGTGATCAGGCCAGACTCGAACCAAGCCAGGCGATTGCCCTGCAACAGACCAATCACCAACATGCAGATCGCCGGAAACCCCAGGAGCAGGCCGCGCCAGTTGAACTGCTTTAATCGCTCCAGGCGCAACGGGTCTTGCGGCAAGCCGTAGGCCACGGCGGCCATCGCCAGCAGGCATGGCCCGACGATCTGCCAAAACGCCCATTGCCAGCCGACGTATTCGGTCCACAACGCCGCCAACGGCGTGCCCAGGCTGGGCCCGAAAGTGGCCGTGAGCGCATAGCCAGCCAGGCCATACAACTTGACGTTGGCCGGCAGGAAACGCAGCGCCACGGTCATCAGCATCGGCGGCAACGCGCCGCCAGCCAGGCCTTGCACAGTACGCAGCACCAACAGGCTTTCGTAGTTCGGGGCAAACGGACACAGGATCCCCAACACCGTGAACAAACCGATGGCCCACAGCGTGAAGCGGCGCAGGGAAAAGGTCACCGAACACCACGGCGCAAACGCCATGGCCGCAACCGAGGTGGCCGTGTAGGCCGCAACCAGCCAGGTGCCTTCGTCAAAGCCGATGTACAGCGCACCACGGATATCCGCGAGGGCGACCTTGGTGACCATCTCGTTGAGCCCGGAAACCAGCACCGCCAGCAACACACCGACCAATCCGATGATGATGCGCGGGCCGAACACGGGCGGGTTCAGCGCAACAGGTTTGGCTGCAGCCTGGAGGGCGGGGGCAGCGAGGGACGTCATGAACAGGTAACTCGGCATTAGAAATACCCGAGCAGTTTAATCAGGCTAATACATGACAAAAAAGTTACTTATCGGCAGGTTATAAGTGCGTCAGACGCAACTGTTAACAACAACGAAATGCTCTAGGCACCGGGCTTGCCTGCGATGCAGGCAACTCGGTCTGTCCGGCAGACCAAGGTGAGGTGATTGCAGGCAAGCCAGCTCCCACCTTTTAAGTGGGTTGGGCTTCCAGCCACGTGGCGTGGCAACTCGCGCGCATGGTCTCGCGCAGCCATTTGTGGGCCGGGTCTTTGTCGAAGCGCGGGTGCCAGGATTGAGCCAGAACCAGCGTCGGCAGGGAGATCGGCAGCGGGAATGAGCGCAGTGGCAGGTTCAGGCGGTTGGCGCTCAACAGGGCTTCCTTGGGCACCGGCAGCAGCAGGTCGGAATCAGGCAGCATGAACATCGCACCGTGAAAGCCGGGCGCGATCATCGCGACACGGCGCTCCAGGCCCTGGGCATTCAGCGCCGTGTCGATCGGACCACGGGCGATACCGCGCCGCGAAATGCTGATGTGGGAATAACTGGCGAAACGTGCGGCGGTGATTTCTTCGTCGAATAATGGGTGGTCTTGCCGCGCCAGGCCGACGAAGGTGGTTGAGAACAAATTCTGCACCTTCACCTCAGGGCTGGCCGGCGGCGTATTGCTGACCCGCAGGTCCAGGCGCCCTTCACGCAGCGCATCGTCGTCGGTATCGCCTTCGGGTACGAAACACAGCTCGCACAGCGGCGCCATGCGCTCCAGGGTGTCGAACAACCGACCGCCATACACCCCGACAAAAAAGTCATTGGCCCTCACGCTGAACCGGCGGCGCAAAGTGCGGAGGTCGACCTGATCCGCCGAGCGAAACAGCAACGCGGCCTGCTCCACCACGTTACGAACCTGGCCCTGCAACTGCAACGCCTTGGGCGTCGGCACCAGGCCGCGACCGGCGCGCACCAGGATCGGATCACCCACCGCTTCGCGAATTCGCGTGAGGGTGCGGCTCATGGCCGCCGGGCTCAGGTTCATGCGCCGCGCGGCACCCACCACGCTGCCCTCGTCAAGCAAGGCGTCGAGGGCGACCAGCAGGTTCATGTCCGGTAGTTGCATGCCAAGCACTCGTGACCAATGGGGAGTGAACTGGGCGCAATCGTAGCAGGGATGAGGGGCTCAGCGCTGCATACCCCACCGCTTCACCGTCAGCCGCTCGAAGGTGTCGAACACCAGGTTTTCTACAAGCAGGCCGATCAGAATCACCACAGCCAAGCCGGCGAAGACTTTGTCGGTGTACAGCTCATTACGGTTCTGGAAGATGTACCAACCCAAGCCGCCCTTGCCGCTGGTGGCGCCGAACACCAGCTCGGCGGCGATCAACGTACGCCAGGCAAACGCCCAGCCGATTTTCAGGCCCGCCAGGATCGACGGCAGCGCCGCCGGGATCAGGATGAACAGCACAAAACGCATGCCCTTGAGGCCATAGTTGCGACCGGCCATGCGCAGGGTTTCCGACACGCCGAGGAACCCGGAGTAGGTATTCAGCGCCAAGGCCCACAGCACCGAATGCACCAGCACGAAAATCAGGCTGTTCTGCCCCAGGCCAAACCACAGCAGCGCCAGCGGCAGCAAGGCAATCGCCGGCAGCGGGTTGAACATCGAGGTCAGTGTGCTAAGCAGGTCGCGCCCCAATTGGGTCGACACCGCCAGCGTGGTCAAGGCGAATGCCAGCACAATGCCGATCAGGTAACCCTTGATCAGCACCGCCAGCGAGATACTCACTTTGCTGAGCAACTCACCACTGAGCAGGCCGTCGAACAGGGCGTGAGAGGTCTGCAGGAAACTTGGCAGCAGCAGGTCATTGTTCTGATAGCGGGCGACCGCCTCCCAGACAATCGCCAACACGATCAGGATCAGGCCTTTACGCAGCCAACCTTGTTGCCACAGGCGTTGACGCAGGGGAAGCTCGCGTTCCACAGGGACGCTGAGCAGCGGTTCGAGGGTGACTTCAAATTCCTGGCGCATGGGGTGCCCCTTCAGTAGGCGATGCGGATATCGGCGAAACCCAACTCACGTTCGGCCTCGGGCGCTTCATCGAACAGCAGGCGATGAATCCGCCGCGCCGACGCCTGGAACTCCACACCCCCCAGGCTGTGCAGGTCATATTGATGGCTGTGAATTTCCGCCCGCACCCGCCCGGGATGCGGCGACAGCAACAGGATGCGATTGCCCACCACCAACGCTTCTTCGATGGAGTGGGTGACGAACAACAGGGTAAAGCGCACCTCTTCCCACAGCAGCAGCAACTCTTCCTGCATCTTGCGTCGGGTCAAGGCGTCGAGGGCGGCGAAGGGTTCATCCATGAGCAGGATTTTCGGTTGCATGGCCAGCGCACGGGCAATGGCCACGCGGGCTTTCATGCCGCCGGAAAGGGTATGCGGGTAAGCCTCGGCGAACGCACTGAGGCCGACTTTTTCGAGGTAATGCAGGGCCCGCTCTTCGGCTTCGCGCCGCTTCAGGGTTTTCGACGCCAGGAGCGGGAACATCACGTTCTGCTTGACGGTTTTCCACGGCGGCAGTTGGTCGAATTCCTGAAACACCACAATGCGATCCGGGCCGGGCTCATCGACCTTTTGCCCCAACAGGCGAATCTCGCCTTCGCAGGGCTTGATAAACCCGGCGACGGATTTGAGCAAGGTGGACTTGCCGCAGCCTGAGGGGCCGAGCAGTACGTAACGGTCGGCCGGGTCGATCTCGAAGCTGACCTGGTGCGTGGCCCGCACCACGCGCTCGGGGGTACGGTATTCAAGGCTGACGTTATCCACCGCCAACAGGGGTTCGACGGTGGTGTTCCGGTTGCTGGCCGCGTGGCCTTGCAGGGGCGCGTTCATTTCATCTCTCTTGCCGGGAATAAGGTTCAGAAAGGCGCGTCGCCCTGAATGGTGGTGCGAAACAGCTTGCGGCGCAGATGGCTTGGGCAACCTGTGGCCAGGTGAATCAGCGAGCGGTTATCCCAGAACACCAGGTCGTGGGGCTGCCACGGGTGGCGGTAGATGTTTTGCGGCAGCACGCTGTGGGCGTAGAGCTGCGCCAACAGGTCGCGGCTTTCGTCTTCCGGCAGGTCGACGATGCGGGTGGTGAACCCTTCGCTGACGAACAGCGCTTTGCGGCCGTTTTCCGGGTGAGTGCGCACAATCGGGTGTACCACCTCCGCGACTTGGGCGAGTTGCTCGGGCGTCAGGGTCGGGCGCCAGTTGCCTTCGAATTTGCTCTCGCTGTAGCGCGCCGTGTAGGAGTGCGCAGCGCTGCGACACTCCACGGCTTTGCGCAGGTGCTCGGGCAATTGCTCCCAGGCTTTGTGCATGTCGGCGAATAACGTGTCGCCGCCCTCGGCAGGCAGCTCTTGGGCGTGCAACATCGAGCCCAGGCTCGGCAGCTCTTTGTACGACAGGTCCGAATGCCAGAATTTGCCCGCGTCACCCAGGCCGATGGATTGGCCGTTTTCGATGATATTGGAGACGATCAGGATTTCCGGGTGGTTGGCCAGCAGGAACTGTTTGAGCACGTGGATCTGCAGCACACCGAAGCGGCGGCTGAAGGCGATCTGTTGTTCGGGGGTGATGCGTTGGTCGCGGAACACCACGACGTGGTGATCCAGGTGCGCGCGGTGAATGCGCGCGAAGTCCGTGTCGTTGACCGGGCGGGACAAGTCCAGGCCAATAATCTCGGCGCCGACGCTACCGGGGAACGGGCGAATCTCGAACGTTTGGGCGGTAGAGGTCGCTGTTGGAACAGTAGAGGTGGCGGACATGAGGGCACTCCCGGTCGGACAGGGGAGTGACTTTATAGATATAAGAACGGACGCTTAAATACCGTTAGCGAATATCGATATGCATTAGGGTTGGGATCTGCAGTGAAGCTGATGGCGCCATCGCAGGCCAGCCAGCTCCCACACTTGAATGTGTTCACAAATCAACATGTGGGAGCTGGCTTGCCTGCGATGAGGCCCTGGCAGGCGATAGAGATTACCGCTCGTGCAACGCCTCGGCCCGCGCCTTGATGATCGGCTTGAGCAGGTAGCTCAGGATGCTTTTCTTGCCAGTGATGATATCCACTGACGCCACCATGCCGGGGATGATCAGCAACGGCTTCTCATCGGTGCCCAAGTGGCTGCGGTCGGTGCGCAGGGTGATCATGTAGTAAGTGGTTTTTTTGTCTTCATCGGTAATGGTGTCGGCACCAATGCGTTCCAGCTTGGCCTTCAGGCCGCCGTAGATGGTGTAGTCATAGGCGGTGAATTTAACGATCGCTTCTTGCCCCGGGTGCAGGAAAGCAATGTCTTGCGGGCGGATCTTGGCTTCCACCAGCAGGGTGTCGTTGAGCGGCACGATTTCGACCATGTCGCTGCCCGGCTGGATCACGCCGCCCACGGTGTTGACCAGCAACTGCTTGACGATACCGCGCACTGGCGAGGTGACCAGCGTGCGGCTGACGCGGTCTTCGAGGGCGCGGCCAGTGGATTCGGCCTTGTTCAGTTCGGTGCGGGCTTCGTTGAGCTGGGTCAGCGCTTCACTGCGGAATTTGCCACGGGTTTCGTCGATCTTGCGCTGCACTTCCTTGATCGCCGATTCGGCGCGGGGAATCGCCAGGGTGGTGGCGTCGAGCTGACCACGGGTTTCCATTTCGGCGCGCTTGAGGCGCAAGACTTCCACCGGCGACACCGCACCCTGCGCCACCAACGGCTCGGACATGTTGATTTCCTGGCGTTGCAGAGACAACTGGCTGCGGTACTGGCCCTGCTTAGAGGTAAATTCGCGCAGTTCCTGCTGGCGCTGCACCAATTGCTCCTGCAAGCCGCCCACTTCGTCCTTCAACTGCTGGCGACGGCTTTCATACAAGGAGCGTTCGTTGGCGGCCTGGCTTGGGGCGGCCTTGAGCACCTCGTCAGGGATGTTCAGCGGGCGATCATCCACCTGCGCGCTGAGACGCTCGACACGCAGTTGCATGGCCAGGCGCAAGGCTTCGGTTTCACCGGCATTGGAGACAAACCGCGTGTCATCGAGGCGAATCAACGGCGCGCCAGCCTCTACAATCTGGCCTTCTTTCACATACAACTCGGAAACGATGCCGCCTTCCAGGTTCTGGATTTTCTGCAGCTTGGACGACGGAATCGCCTTGCCGTCGCCACGAGTGACTTCGTCAATGCTGGAGAAACCCGCCCATACCACCAGAAATACGAAGAACGCGATGATCGCCCAGATGGTCAGGCGGATAACCCGCGGTGCATCTTCGATCAGGGCTTTGTTAACCTCGGGCAGGGGCTGGTTGCGCAGGGAGTCGGAGCCTTTGAAATAGCGGCCAACCGCGCTTTTGATGGACTTAAGCAACACTGATCTGCCCCTTTTTCAACGCTTCCATAACCACCGCTTTCGGGCCGTCCGCGAGGATCTGCCCACGGTCGACGACCAACAGACGGTCCACCAGAGAAAGCAGCGAGGCACGGTGGGTGACCAGCACCACGGTCTTGCTTTGCACCACGGCTTGCAGGCGTTGTTTCAAGCGTTCTTCACCGGTGTTGTCCATGGCGCTGGTGGGTTCGTCCAGCAGCAGGATGGGCGGGTTGAGCAACAATGCACGCGCCAGGGCGACGTTCTGACGTTGGCCGCCGGACAGGTTTTGCCCACGCTCGCCGACTTGCAGCTCATAGCCCTGGGGGTGCAGGCGCGCAAATTCGTGCACGCCGGCCAGCTCGGCGGCTTGCAGGACCATTTCGTCTTCTACGTAACGCGCACCGGACACCAGGTTGTCGCGCAGGGTGCCGGCCAGCAATTGGATGTCTTGGGCGACGTAGCCGATGTTGTGGCGAAGTTCGCTCACATCGATCTGGCGCACATCGACGCCGTCCACCAGCAAGGCGCCGGAGTCTGGCTGATAAAGGCCGACAATCAGTTTGGCGAGGGAGCTTTTACCCGAGCCGCTGCGGCCGATGATGCCGATTTTCTCGCCCGGTTTGATCACCAGGTTGATGTTTTTCAGCGCGGCGTTCTGTTGGTTCGGGTAGGTGAAATTCAGGCCCCGGCACTCGATGGCGCCTTGCAGGGTGCGACGGCTCATCGGGCGCTCTTCGAAATTGCGCTCCTGGGGCAGCTCCATCATCTGGTCCACCGAGGTCATGGTGACCTTGGCTTGCTGGTAACGGGTCAGCAGGCCCGACAGTGAGGCCAGCGGGCTCAAGGCGCGGCCGCTGAGCATGTAGCAGGCAATCAGGCCGCCCATGCTGAGGTTGCCGTCGATGATCTGGTACACGCCGAATACGATCATGACCACGCCGGCCAATTGCTGGATCAGCAGGGTCATGTTCATCGACAGGCCCGACAGCAACTTCACGCGCAACTCAAGCCGGCTCAGGGTGCCGATAGTCTGCTCCCAACCGTACTGGCGCTCGCTTTCGGCGTTGTTGACCTTGACCGCGTCCAGCCCGGCGAGGGTTTCGATCAGGCTCGACTGGCGCTCGGCGGCCAGGGCCATGGTTCGCTCCATGGTCGCCACCAGCGGTTTTGCAGGGCGTAGCCAATGCCGAGGGCAAGCGGGAACGCCAGCACCGGAATCCACACCAAGTGCCCGCCGAGAATCGCGATTACCAGGAAAATCAGCAGCGTAAACGGCAGGTCGATCAGGCTGGTAAGGGTCAGCGACGCGAGGAAATCACGCAGGCTCTGAAACTCATGAATGTTCTGCGCAAAGCTGCCGACCCGCGCCGGGCGGTACTTCATGGACATGCCGACGATGCGCTCGAACAGCGTGGCCGAGATGATCAGGTCGGTCTTTTTACCGGCCAGGTCCAGGCACAGACTGCGCAGGCTTTTGAGGATCAGGTCGAACAGGTACGCGCCGCCGATACCTACGGCCAGCACCCACAGGGTGGCAGTGGCCTGGTTCGGCACGACACGGTCGTACACGTTCATCACGAACAGCGGCGCGGCCATGGCGATGATGTTGATCAGGAAGCTCGCGGCGATGGCATCGGTGTAGAGCCAGCGCGAGCGCATGAGGGTGTCACGGAACCACGAGCGCGCCCGGGGAATCAGGGTGCCGTGGTTGACGTCGAATTTGTGCTGAGGCTGGGCGAAGAAGACCTTGCCGATGTAGTCCTCGGCCAATTGCTCACGCTTGATCAGCACTTCACCGCCGTCGCTTTCGCTGAGCAGGATTCGCGCCTCGTCTTCGCCTTGCCAGCCCACCAGCACGGTACTGCGCCCGTCTTTGAGCAACAGCAGCGCGGGCAGTGCAATTGTCGGAATCTGTTCGAGCTTGCGTTGCAGCAACCGCCCCTGCAGCCCGGCACGCGCGGCGGCGCGAGGCAGCAGCTCGGCGCTCAACCGCTGCGAAGGCAGCGGCAGGCCGGTGGTGAGCATGGCTGCGCTGGCGGGTTTTTGATGCAGGGCACAAAGCGCCAACAACCCGTCCAGTAACGGGTCGTCGTGCAGCGTGCGTGGATCATGACTGAGATGAACTCGACTGACTTCGGATTCCACGCGCTGCACTCTCGACTAACAGATGGGGCTATTGGGGTGGCTCAATTCATCCCAGGCAGTTGGACTTTAGGCTTCACGTCGTTCTGCACGACGGAGGCCATCGGTGCGACCACGCCCTGGCTTTTGAGCAATTCGCCCATGGTCGCCTTGATTCGATATTGAGTAAATAACTGAATGTTCTTGATCTCTTCCAAACGACGGGAAGCGGTGAACAATTCGTTCTCGCTGTCGAGCAAATCCAGCAGGGTACGCTGGCCCAGACTAAACTGCTGCTGGTAGGACGTGCGCACACGGGTGCTGTGATCCACGTATTGCTGAGCCACCGGCAACTGCGCATTCGCGTTGTTCAAGGCGTTCCAGGCAAGGCCCAGTTCTTCATTGAGTTGGCGCAAGGCGTTGTTGCGGATATCCAGTGCCTGGCTGGCCTGATACGACTTGGATTGCAGGTCAGCCTTGTTGCTGCCACCGGCGAACAGGTTGAAGCGCATGCGCACCATGGCTTCCCAGCCGTTACTGTGGCTGGCATCGCCGGATACGTTGTTGTCGGCGTTGGTGCCGAGCTCGGCATCAAAACGCGGGTAGAAGGTCGACTTGGCGGCTTCGTACTGGCTTTCGGCGGCGGAAATGTCCGACTCGGCCGAACGCAGGATCGGGCTGTTGTCGAGCATCTGGCGGCGCGCTTCATTCAGGTCTGCCGGCAGCATGGCCATGAACGGCGCCGGGCGCTCGAGCTGGTCGGGCATCTGGCCAACGGCACTGAGGTAGTTGACCTGCGAGTCGGCCAGGTTGGTCTGCTCGGTGATCAGGTTGTTGCGGGCCTGGGCCAGACGCGCTTCGGCCTGGTCCTGGTCGGCGCCGTTGCCAACGCCGCGCTGGGTGCGCAATTTGATCTGGTCGTAGATGCGTTCGTGGTTGCGCAGGTTTTCTTCAGCCAGGCGCACGAATTCGCGACGGGTCAGCACGTCCAGGTACACCTGGGCGACGGTCAGCCCGGTGCGCTCGGAGGTACCCAGCAACGAGTAAGCACGAGAATTAACGTTGGCTTGTTGACGCCCGACTTCGCTGGAGGTGGCGAAACCGTCAAAAATCATTTGTTGCAGGCGCAAGCTGGACTCGCCGCGATTGAGCGTGTCCCAGTGGTTGCCGTTTGGGCCATTGGCGGCGCGGGTGGTTGAGTTGTCGGTGCCTTCACGGCCGTAACCGGCGTTCAGGTCAACGCGCGGCAGGTAACCACCTTGGGCGGCGCGCAATTGGTAATCGGCGGCGATACGGCTGTTCACACCGGCTTGAATTTCCGGGTGCACATCCAGCGCCTGTTGCATGGCCTGGGGCAATGTTTGGGCTTGTACAAAACTGGCGGCGAGGACGAACGGTATTGCCTTAAACAGGTGCAGACGCATTAAAAAATTCCCCAGGACTTCTTGTCTCAAATCACAGCGATTGGCCTCGCTGCGTCGGATAATGGCTACCGTTATGACCGTACGTCGGAAAGTTCAAAAAGCGGAACTGCTTCACACATGTAGGACGGTTCGCCGCATAAATATCAATGTGACATTACGGAGGCGATTGTTTAGGATGACGACCAGAAGGTCAATAGTTTGGCATAAACTAGATCGCGAAAAAATATAGCCAAATATTTGACGTCATTAACACCATAGACTACGCCCCCTACTATCTGGCGTCCTAACTTGGGCTGCCACATGGATTTCATCAGAACGGAACGCCGGAGAAAATTTTAATGAGCAGTGTTGTTGCCATCGTCAAAAGCATTGTTGGTCAAGTTTTCGTTATTTCTCCGGAAGGAACGCGCCGAGTTCTTGTTGAGGGCGACCGTCTGTTCGCGGGCGACCAAGTAGACACTGGCCTGTCTGGCGCTGTCAGCCTGGAGCTGGCCGACGGCCGTACGCTGGACCTGGGCCGCGATACCCAGTGGAGCGCCGATTTGCCGGACTCCAGCACCGACCTGGCCGCTGCCGCTGAGAACGCCGCGCCGTCGGTTGCCGAGCTGCAACAAGCCATCGTCGCAGGTGCCGACCCGACCACCGACCTGGAAGCCACTGCTGCCGGCCCGACCGCAGCCGGTAACGGCGCTGCAGGCGGGGGCCACAGCTTCGTCGTACTGGATGCGACCGCTGGCCGTGTCGATCCCACAATCGGCTTCCCAACCGGCCCGCTGGGCCAGGGCGCTTCGACGCTGACCCAACTCACGGGCGCCCAAGCCGCCAACACGGGCAACCTCGCCCTGCAGGCCTCGACGCTGAGCCTGAGCGCGACCCCCACCATTACCGAAGCCGGCGGCGTACTGACCTACACCGCCACCGTCACGCAGGCGCCCTCCAGCGACTTGAGCATCACCCTGTCCAATGGCGCGGTGATCACGATCAATGCCGGCCAACTGACCGGCACCGTCAACGTACCGCTGGCACCCAATGACAGCCCATACATCGACGCAAGCCAGATCACCGTCAACGTCACCGGCACCACCGGCGGCAACAACCTGGTACTGACCCTCGACCCTAATCCGGCCGTTACTCAGATTACCGATACCATCGACACCACTACCGTTACGCTGACCGCAGGTCAAAACGTGACCGAAGGTGGGCAGATCACTTACACCGCTACGCTGACCAATCCTGCGCAGACGCCGGTAACTGTCACCTTGAGCAATGGCTCGGTGATTACCATCAAGGCTGGCGAGTCGACTGGCACGGTTGTGGTCGATACTCCGGCTAACGACGTCTACAACAACGGTTCAACTGTCAGCACTACGATTACAGGCGCGACCGGCGGCAACTTTGAGAACCTGGTACCGAGCACAACGCCTGCGGTCACCACGATTACTGATTCGATCGATACCACCACCGTCACGCTGACGGCGGGCAATACCGTGACCGAAGGCGGTCAGATCACTTACACCGCCACCTTGACCAATCCTGCGCAGACGCCGGTGACTGTCACCTTGAGCAATGGCTCGGTGATTACCATCAAGGCTGGCGAGTCGACTGGCACGGTTGTGGTCGATACTCCGGCTAACGACGTCTACAACAACGGTTCGACTGTCAGCACTACGATTACAGGCGCGACCGGCGGCAACTTTGAGAATCTGGTACCGAGCACAACGCCTGCGGTCACCACGATTACTGATTCGATCGATACCACCACCGTCACGCTGACCGCAGGTCAAAACGTGACCGAAGGTGGGCAGATCACCTACACCGCTACCTTGAACAATCCTGCGCAAACGCCGGTAACTGTCACTTTGAGCAATGGCTCGGTGATTACCATCAAGGCCGGCGAGTCGGTTGGCACGGTTGTGGTCGATACTCCGGCTAACGACGTCTACAACAACGGTTCGACTGTCAGCACCACGATTACCGGTGCGACAGGCGGCAACTTTGAGAACCTGGTACCGAGCACAACGCCTGCGGTAACCACGATTACTGATTCGATCGATACCACCACCGTTACGCTGACGGCGGGCAATACCGTGACCGAAGGCGGTCAGATCACTTACACCGCCACCTTGACCAATCCTGCGCAGACGCCGGTGACTGTCACCTTGAGCAATGGCTCGGTGATTACCATCAAGGCTGGCGAGTCGGTGGGCACAGTTGTGGTCGATACTCCGGCTAACGACGTCTACAACAACGGTTCGACTGTCAGCACTACGATTACAGGCGCGACCGGCGGCAACTTTGAGAATCTGGTACCGAGCACAACGCCTGCGGTCACCACGATTACTGATTCGATCGATACCACCACCGTCACGCTGACGGCGGGCAATACCGTGACCGAAGGCGGTCAGATCACTTACACCGCTACGCTGACCAATCCTGCGCAGACGCCGGTGACTGTCACTTTGAGCAATGGCTCGGTGATTACCATCAAGGCTGGCGAGTCGACTGGCACGGTTGTGGTCGATACCCCGGCTAACGACGTCTACAACAACGGTTCGACTGTCAGCACTACTATTACAGGCGCGACCGGCGGCAACTTTGAGAATCTGGTACCGAGCAAAACGCCTGCGGTCACCACGATTACTGATTCGATCGACACCACCACCGTCACGCTGACGGCGGGCAATACCGTGACCGAAGGCGGTCAGATCACTTACACCGCTACGCTGACCAATCCTGCGCAGACGCCGGTAACTGTCACCTTGAGCAATGGCTCGGTGATTACCATCAAGGCCGGCGAGTCGGTTGGCACGGTTGTGGTCGATACTCCGGCTAACGACGTCTACAACAACGGTTCGACTGTCAGCACCACGATTACAGGCGCGACCGGCGGCAATTTTGAGAACCTGGTACCGAGCACAACGCCTGCGGTCACCACAATTACTGATTCGATCGATACCACCACCGTCACGCTGACGGCGGGCAATACCGTGACCGAAGGTGGTCAGATCACTTACACCGCTACGCTGACCAATCCTGCGCAGACGCCGGTAACTGTCACTTTGAGCAATGGCTCGGTGATTACCATCAAGGCTGGCGAGTCGGTGGGCAGCGTGATCGTCGACACCCCGCCGAACGACGTCTACGTAAACGGCAGCACTGTCAGCACCACTATCACGGGCGCGACGGGCGGCAATTTCGAGAACCTGGTGCCGAGTACGACACCAGCGGTCACCACGATTACTGACTCGATTGACACCACTACCGTGACCCTGACGGCTCCGTCGCAGGTGAGTGAGGGTGGTCAGATTACTTACACCGCTACGCTCTCCAATAAAGCGGGTACTGACGTCACTCTGAAGTTGGATAACGGCTCGACTATCACCATCAAAGCCGGCGATACAGTCGGCACTGTGACTGTCCCAGCGCCGAGCGATGACGTGTTCATCGACAAGAGCACCCAGACGGTCAAGATCACTGACACCGCTGGCGGTAACTTCGAGAAGCTGGAAGTTGCTGGCGACGGCGCAACGACGACGATCAACGACACCATCGACAAGGTCGACGTCGTACTGACTGCCACCACCACCGTTGGTGAGGGCGGCAATATCCTTTACACCGCGTCGCTGGTCGATAAGTCGGGTAACGCGGTGACCAACATCACCAACCCACTGACCGTGACCTTGGATAACGGCCAGACCATCACCATCGGTGTGAACCAGTCGAGCGGCACCGTTACCACCGTGGCGCCGAACGATGTCTACAAGGGCGACCAAACCGTAACGGCTGCTATCAAAGGCGTGACCGGCGGCGAGCACTTCGAAAACCTGGCGCCGGGTACCGATAAAGTCACCACCACTGTGACTGACACACCGGGCACCGCCGATACCACCACCGTGACCCTGACAGCTCCGTCCGAGGTGAGTGAAGGTGGCCAGATTACCTACACCGCTACGCTTTCTAATAAAGCGGGTACCGACGTAACCCTGAAACTCGACAACGGCTCAACTATCACCATCAAGGCCGGCGATACCGTCGGTACTGTGACGGTCCCAGCGCCGAGCGATGACGTGTTCATCGACAAGAGCACTCAAACGGTCAAGATCACTGACACCGCTGGCGGTAATTTCGAGAAGCTGGAAGTTGCTGGTAACGGTGCGACCACCACGATCAACGACACCATCGATAAAGTTGATGTGGTTCTGACTGCCAATACCACTGTTGGCGAAGGCGGCAATATCGTCTACACAGCGTCGCTGGTCGATAAGTCGGGTAACGCGGTGACCAACATCACCAACCCACTGACCGTGACCTTGGATAACGACCAGACCATCACTATCGGTGTGAACCAGTCCAGCGGCACCGTTACCACCGTGGCGCCGAACGATGTCTACAAGGGCGACCAAACCGTAACGGCTGCTATCAAAGGCGTGACTGGCGGCGAGCATTTCGAAAACCTGGTGCCAGGTACCGATAAAGTCACCACCACTGTGACTGACACTCCGGGCACTGCAGACACCACCACTGTCACGCTGACCGCACCAAGCGCAGTCAACGAGGGTGGTCAGATTACGTACACCGCCACTTTGAGCAACAAGGCCGGTACCGACGTCACTCTGAAACTCGACAACGGCTCGACTATCACCATCAAGGCGGGCGACACCGTCGGTACCGTGACTGTCCCAGCACCTAGCGATGACGTGTTCATCGACAAGAGCACCCAGACCGTCAAAATCACTGACGCTACTGGCGGTAACTTCGAGAAGCTTGAAGTTGCTGGTAACGGCGCAACCACCACGATCAACGACACCATCGACAAGGTTGATGTAGTCCTGACCGCTACCACCACCGTCGGCGAAGGCGGCAACATCGTCTATACCGCCAGCCTTGTGGATAAAAACGGCACGGCAGTGACTAACATCACCAACCCATTGACCGTGACCTTGGATAACGGCCAGACCATCACCATCGGTGTGAATCAGTCGAGCGGTACCGTTTCGGTTGTAGCTCCAGATGATGCCTACAAGGGCGACCAGACCGTCACCACCGCTATCAAAGGCGTGACCGGCGGCGAGCACTTCGAGAATTTGGTTCCGGGTACTACACCGGTGAACACCACCGTGACCGATACACCTGGCACTGCGGACACCACCACCGTAACGCTGACCGCGCCAAGCGTAGTTAACGAAGGTGGTCAGATTACGTACACCGCGACCTTGAGCAACAAGGCCGGCACCGACGTCACTCTGAAACTCGACAACGGCTCGACTATCACCATCAAGGCGGGCGACACCGTCGGCACTGTGACTGTCCCAGCACCAAGCGATGACGTGTTCATCGATAAGAGCACTCAGACCGTCAAAATCACTGACGCTACTGGCGGTAACTTCGAGAAGCTTGAGGTTGCTGGTAACGGTGCGACCACCACGATCAACGACACCATCGACAAGGTTGATGTAGTCCTGACCGCTACCACCACCGTCGGCGAAGGCGGCAACATCGTCTACACCGCGTCGCTGGTCGACAAGTCGGGTAACGCGGTGACTAACATCACCAACCCACTGACCGTGACCCTGGACAATGGCAAAACCATCACCATCGGTGTGAATCAGTCCAGCGGCACCGTTTCGGTTGTAGCGCCAAACGATGTGTACAAAGGCGACCAGACCGTCACCACCGTCATCAAAGGCGTGACCGGCGGCGAGCACTTCGAAAACCTGGTGCCGGGCACTACGCCGGTTAACACCACCGTCACCGACACACCGGGCACTGCGGACACCACAACCGTGACGCTGACCGCACCAAGCGCAGTCAACGAAGGTGGTCAGATCACATACACCGCGACCTTGAGCAACAAGGCCGGCACCGACGTCACTCTGAAATTGGACAACGGCTCGACTATCACCATCAAGGCGGGCGACACCGTCGGTACTGTGACTGTCCCAGCACCAAGCGATGACGTGTTCATCGATAAGAGCACTCAGACCGTCAAAATCACTGACGCTACTGGCGGTAACTTCGAGAAGCTTGAAGTTGCTGGTAACGGTGCGACCACCACGATCAACGACACTATCGACAAAGTTGATGTGGTTCTGACCGCTACTACCACCGTAGGTGAAGGCGGCAACATCGTTTACACCGCGTCGCTGGTCGACAAGGCGGGTAACGCGGTGACTAACATCACCAACCCACTGACCGTGACCCTGGACAATGGCAAAACCATCACCATCGGCGTGAATCAGTCGAGCGGCACCGTTTCGGTTGTAGCGCCAAACGATGTGTACAAAGGCGACCAGACCGTCACCACCGTCATCAAAGGCGTGACCGGCGGCGAGCACTTCGAAAACCTGGTGCCGGGCACTACGCCGGTTAACACCACCGTGACCGACACACCGGGCACTGCAGACACCACCACCGTCACGCTGACTGCGCCAAGCGTAGTTAACGAAGGTGGTCAGATCACGTACACCGCTACGCTTTCCAATAAAGCGGGTACTGACGTCACGCTGAAACTGGATAACGGCTCGACTATCACCATCAAAGCCGGTGATACCGTCGGTACTGTGACTGTCCCGGCGCCAAGCGACGATGTGTTCATCGACAAGAGCACTCAGACCGTCAAGATCACTGACGCTACTGGCGGTAACTTTGAGAAGTTGGAAGTTGCAGGCAACGGCGCAACAACGACTATCAACGACACCATCGACAAGGTCGACGTCGTACTGACTGCCACCACCACGGTTGGCGAAGGCGGCAACATCGTCTACACCGCGTCGCTGGTCGACAAGTCGGGTAACGCGGTGACCAACATCACCAACCCACTGACCGTGACCCTGGACAATGGCAAAACCATCACCATCGGCGTGAATCAGTCCAGCGGCACCGTTTCGGTTGTAGCGCCAAACGATGTGTACAAAGGCGACCAGACCGTCACCACCGTCATCAAAGGCGTGACCGGCGGCGAGCATTTCGAAAACCTGGTACCGGGCACTACGCCGGTTAACACCACCGTCACCGACACACCGGGCACTGCGGACACCACCACCGTAACGCTGACCGCACCAAGCGCAGTCAACGAAGGTGGTCAGATTACGTACACCGCGACCTTGAGCAACAAGGCCGGCACCGACGTCACTCTGAAACTCGACAACGGCTCGACTATCACCATCAAAGCCGGCGACACCGTCGGTACTGTGACCGTCCCAGCACCTAGCGATGACGTGTTCATCGATAAGAGCACTCAGACCGTCAAAATCACTGACGCTACTGGCGGTAACTTCGAGAACCTTGAAGTTGCTGGTAACGGCGCAACCACCACGATCAACGACACCATCGACAAGGTTGATGTAGTCCTGACCGCTACCACCACCGTCGGCGAAGGCGGCAACATCGTCTACACCGCCAGCCTTGTGGATAAAAACGGCGCCTTGGTGACCAACATCACCAACCCACTGACCGTGACCCTGGACAATGGCAAAACCATCACCATCGGTGTGAATCAGTCCAGCGGCACCGTTTCGGTTGTAGCGCCAAACGATGTGTACAAAGGCGACCAGACCGTCACCACCGTCATCAAAGGCGTGACCGGCGGCGAGCATTTCGAAAACCTGGTACCGGGCACTACGCCGGTAAATACCACCGTCACCGACACACCGAGCAGCACCGATCTCACCAGCGTTACGCTGACCGCACCAAGCGCAGTCAACGAAGGCGGCCAGATCACCTACACCGCCACCTTGAGCAACAAGACCGGCACCGACATGGTGGTCCAGCTCGATAACGGCGCCAGCATCACCATCAAGCAAGGTGCGACCGTGGGCACCGTGACCGTCCCTGCTCCGAGCGATGACGTGTTCATCGACAAGAGCACTCAGACCGTCAAGATCACTGGTACCACTGGCGGTAACTTCGAGGGTGTGACCATCACCCCGGGTGGTGCGACCACCACGATCAACGACACCATCGATGACGTGACGGTTTCGCTCAAGGCCACCGGCTCGGTCAGTGAGGGCGGCCAGATCGTCTACACCGCCTCCTTGGTCGACAAGAATGGTGCAGCAGTGAACAACGTCGGTTCCGACTTGGTGATCAAGCTGGCGAACGGCTCGACCATCACCATCGGCAGCGGCACGTCCAGCAGTACCGTTACGGCTGTTGCGCCTAACGACGCGTATGTCGGTGCCAATGATGTCAGCACCAAGATCACTGGCGTGGTCAGCGGCGGCGACAAGTACGAACACCTGATCGTCGACGGCAGCACTGTGGTCACCAAGGTGACGGATGTAGTCAACAGCACCACCATCAGCATTACCGGCGACGCTTCGGTCACTGAAGGCGGCACTGCGCACTACACGCTGAACCTGAGCAACCCGGCACAAACCGATATGACCGTGACGCTCAAGTACAGCGGCACCGCCACCGACGGTTCGGACTTCAACGGCGTGTACACCGTGAAGATCCCGGCCGGCTCCAGCAGCGTGCCGTTTAACATCGCCACGATCGACGACAAGATCACCGAGCCGACGGAACAGATTGTCATCACCATCGACAAGACCACCGGTGGCAACTTCGAGAGCCTGGTGGTGGGTAATGGCAGCGTCAGCACCAACATCATCGACAACGATGCGCCGCCGGTTATCGACCTGGATGCCAACAATTCCAGCGGCGCCACGGGTACCGACTATAAGACGTCGTTCACCGAAGGCGGCACTGGCGTGTCGATTGCTGACACCGATATCAAGATTACCGATCCGGACAGCACCCAACTGACCGGCGCCACCGTGGTGCTGACCAACACTCAGCAAGGCGACTCGCTGAACGTCACAAACGTCACCGGCATCACCGTGACCCCGACCACGGACCCTGCTACAGGCAAGATCACGCTGACATTGACCGGCACGGCGTCGCTGGCTGACTACATGCAGCAGATCAAGAACATCACGTTCACCAACAGCAGCCACGACCCGAGCACCACGCCGCGCGTGATTACCGTGACCGTGACCGATGGCGGCAACTACTCCAACGTCGCCACCACCACGATTAACGTCGTGGCCGTCAACGATCCGCCGGTAGCCACTGGCAGTGCCGTGACCGGCACCGAAGACACGGCGCTGGCACTGACCTGGGCCAACTTCGGCGTCACCGATGTGGACTCGCCACAAGCCAGCCTCGGCGTGAAGATTACCGACCTGCCAGTGGCCGGCAAACTGCAATACCTGGCGGCGGATGGCGCCACCTGGAGCAACGTGACCGCGGGCCAAACCTTCACCAAAGCCCAGATCGACGGCGGCCAGTTGCGCTTCATGCCTAACGCCAACGAGTCCGGCACCAACGGTTATGGCGGCACCGGCATCGGCAACCAGCAAGCCGATTACGCGCAGTTCAAGTTCCAGCCGACTGATGGCAAGGACTTGGGCAATAGCGCCACGGTGAAAGTCGATATCACACCGGTGGCCGACGCACCGACCCTGACTGTGGCCGACAACAGCGTCAATTCGGTCGGCTTGCTCAAGCAAAGCTGGAACAGCATTTCCGGGCTTGGCACCAACGGGAACGGCGCAGCACCCGCCGACCTGAAAAACGCCATTGATAAAGCTGGCACACCCAATAGCAGTGGGGTGGTGACCAACGTCGAGTCCACCGCAAACGTCTCTGCGGGTGCCGGCTCGAAGACTTCCGGCCTGATCTACATGGAAGCCGGTAAGACCTATACCTTCAGCGGCACCGGCGATGACAGCCTGGTGATCAACGTCGGCGGCAAAGACGTGGCCAGCGCGCAGTGGGGCACTAACAGCGGTGCGTTCAGTGGCTCAATCACCCCGACAGTGAGCGGTTACTACAGCCTCGAGATCTACCACGCCAACCAGTCCGGCCTTGGCAGCTACGACGTCAACCTGTCGGTCAACGGTGGCGCGACCAAGGACCTGAGCACCAGCGGCGTACCGTTGTATACCGGTATCACTGACCTGACCAACGCCGGCGTGACCGTGTCCGACCTGCATGGCAGCAATGGTGACGGTTACTACGTGGGCTACAAGCTCAACGAAGGCCAGGAAAACGGCACCGTGAAGCTGTCCAAGGTCACCACCGCGCTGACCGACACCGACGGCTCCGAAACCTTGAGCGTGAAGATCGGCGGCGTCCCGGCCGGCTCGGTACTGACCGATGCTTCCGGGCACACCTTCACGGCCACCAAGACCGTGGGCGAAGTCAACGTCACCGGCTGGGACCTGAGCACTCTGACCATCAAGCCGCCGACCTACTACAGCGGCCAGTTCAACCTGACCGTCACCTCGACCTCCACCGAAAGCCTCGGCGGTTCGGCCGTCACCACCGCGCAATTGCCGGTCACGGTGTACCCGGCCACCTACAGCGCGGTGACGGGCACTTCGGGCAGTGACAGCATCAACGGCACCGATGGCAACGACATCGTCGTGGCCGATATCGGCGGCCTGAACGTGGTGCAGGGCAAGAACTACAACATTGCGTTCATGGTGGACAGCTCCGGCAGTATGAGCACCTCCTCGATCAACGCGGCGAAGGCTTCGTTGACCTCGGTGTTCAATTCGCTCAAAGACAGCCTGGGCGCCAACACCTCAGGCACCGTGAACATCTTCCTGGCGGACTTCGATACCCAGGTGAACAAGTCGGTCGCGATTAACCTCAACGATCCAAACGCATTGGTCCTGCTCAAGGCCGTGCTGGACTCGATGGTGTCGGGCGGCGGTACCAACTATGAAGACGTGTTCAAGACCACGGCCAACTTCTTCCAAAGCGGCCTGGCCACCAACAACACCGGTGCCACCAACCTGACCTACTTCATCACCGACGGCCAGCCGACGTACTACCAGAGCGGCGAGCAGACCAACCCGACGCTGTATGGCAACGTCAAGTTCGATGACGTGGTGACCACCTC
Organism: Pseudomonas sp. AP19; assembly: GCF_001728855.1. Classification (NCBI taxonomy): domain Bacteria; kingdom Pseudomonadati; phylum Pseudomonadota; class Gammaproteobacteria; order Pseudomonadales; family Pseudomonadaceae; genus Pseudomonas; species Pseudomonas sp. AP19. Next base: position 39,952 of record NZ_LXJP01000049.1, read on the forward strand.
AAACTACACACCAGGCACAACGGTCGCCAAGTACCTGGACAACACTCACTACTTCACCATCGACTCCTCCGGTAACGCTGTACTCCAGACCTTGGTTGGCAACTGGTGGTACAGCAACAACCTGGGCACTGTTCATGCACAAGGCGACGGCACCTTTGAGCTGTCCAACCGCGCAGGCCTGGGCAACGACACCGATTCGTCGACACTGAGCAATTCGAAGAGCGCCTTTGCATTGCTGGGTGGGTTGTCGCAAGTGGAAGCGATTGGTATCAATGGCGACGTCAGCCTCACCGATCTAAAACCGTACGACAGCGATGGCAAGCCGCAGAGCAATATCGATCCGAAGGACCTGGCCAACGCCATCCTCGGCCACACCGAAGCGACCCTGCCTGGCGCCGACACCGTGAACGGTGGCGACGGCAACGACATCATCTTCGGCGACCTGGTGAGCTTCAGCGGGATTACCGGTGAGGGTTACAACGCGCTGCAGGCCTTCGTCGCGCAGAAAACCGGTGTGGCCGTGTCGGCGGTGACCACCTCGAACGTGCACCAGTACGTCACCGAGCACTACGCGGACTTCGATGTATCCGGCGCCAAGGACGGTAACGACACGCTGCTGGGCGGCTCGGGCGATGACATCCTGTTCGGCCAGGGCGGCAACGACATGCTGGACGGTGGCAAAGGCAATGACATCCTGCTGGGCGGCACCGGTAACGACACCTTGATCGGTGGGCCGGGCAACGACATCCTGATCGGCGGCTCGGGGGCCGATACCTTCGTGTGGAAGGCCGGTGACATTGGCAACGATGTGATCAAGGACTTCAAGGCGTCGGAAGGTGACCGGATTGATCTCAAGGATCTGTTGAAAGGTGAGACGGACAGCACTATCGACAACTACCTCAAGATCACCACAGTCGATGGCGTGTCGACCTTGCAAGTCAGCACCGAAGGCAAGCTCAACACCGCCGGCGGCCTGGCCAATGCCGATGTAACGATCAAGCTGGAAGGCAACGATTGGTCCCACACCAGCATCAACTCGCTGATCAGTGGTGCCGACCCGACTATCAAGATCGACCACACCGCCTAAGCCTCGGTTTATCGGCCGCCCTCACGGGCGGCCGATTTATTTGGACGACAGGTGGCTGGCCCTGGCGCAAGGTTGCATCGCATACTCGCGCCCATAAACACACCGTTGGCCTATGCTGGTGAACGCGTGTGGCTCATTTTCGAGGGTTTGTTATGTTTTACGTGCAACGTGATGCACAGGGTGCATTGAGTCGCGTGGAGGCCGCCGCCTTTACCGAGTCGACCGAAACCCTGCCGGCCGATCACCATGAGATCCAGGCCTGGTACGCCAACGAAGTGGTGGAAACCAGCCTGGCGCAGCTCAAGCAGAGCGACCTGGAGATGATCCGGGTACTGGACGACTTGATTCAGGTGCTGACCCGCAAGGGTGTCATCAGCGTGACGGACTTGCCGCCGGCGGCACAGGCCAAGTTGATGGACCGTACCCACGCACGGGAAGCGTTGGGTGGGTTGAGCCACCTGATCAATGATGAAGAGACTGGGTTGATCTGAACTCACGAATTTTAACGGTAAGCGTGTGTGGGAGCCGGGCTTGCCCGCGATTGCATCACCTCGGTATGTCAGTCACACCCGAGGTGATGCAATCGCAGGCAAGCCAGCTCCCACATAAGCCTGCTTGCACATTAGGTTTGGCTTACTTCCAGGGCGCAGGCTCACCAAACAGCTGACCCTGCACGCCGAAAATCCCCATCTCGCGAATCACTTTCAGCTCTCCCTCGGTTTCCACGCGCTCGGCGATCAACGGCAGGTCGATGCTGTGGGCCGCGCGCTGGATCGCCTCGATAAACAGGCGTTTGTCGCTTTCCTGGTCGATGGCGCGGATGTAGCTGCCGTCGATCTTCAGGTACGCCAGGCCCAGCCGTGCCAGGTTGCCGATCATGCTGAACCGCCCACCAAAACGCTGCAGGCTCAGGGAGAATCCCAGCTCGCGCAGGCGCTGGGTCAACTGTTCCAGCAAGGCCTGTTCGGGCAATTGTTCTTCGCCGATTTCCAGCGTCAGGCGCGGGCCCAGGTTGCTGTGCTGGCGTAGCAGCTCAAAAATCCGGCTGAGCGCCTGGGTATCCTGCAAGGTTGCGGCTGAGAGGTTCAGCGCCAGGCTGTGAGTGTGACCGGCCATCTGCTTGAGCACTTGCTCGAGCATCAGACGGTCCAGGCGGGCGGTCCAGCCGAAACGCTCAAGCCACGGCAGGAAACGCCCGGCGGGTATCGTATGGCCGTCTTCGTCCTGCAAGCGCGACAGTACTTTGTAGTGCAAGACCAGTTGCGGGTCCTGGCTGGCGACAACCGGTTGGAAGTACAGCTGAAACCGCTGCTGGGTCAGGGCCTGGTCCAACAGTGTGTGCCAGGCATGGTGATCGTCACCCACGCTGGCGGCGGCACTGTGGTCGAGGCATACCCAACTGGAGTCGCCCTGCCCTTCGGCCTGGGCCAGGGCCTGATCAGCCAGGGTCAACAGGGCCTGCGGTGAATCGCCATGGTTAAACGGCGCCAGGCCGATGTAGGCGACCGGTGTGACATCACTGGCGGCGGTCGCCTGAAGGCTGAGCAAGGTGTTTTCAAGATTCTGCGCCAATTGCAGTGCTTCTTCACGTGTCAGCCCCGGCGCCAGCACTGCGAACTCACCGCCACGGATACGCGTGACGAGGTTGTGGGTTTCCGGATAAGGCTCACACTGGCGCAGCAGTTGTTCGCCGACCGCTTGCAGCAATTGGTCGGTGCGCTGGCCACCCAGGCGCTGGTTGAGACCGGCCAGGTCCTTGACCCGCAATAGCAGCAGATAGCCGGAGTTGGTCTCTTCCGGGTTGCTGACGCGCGCATTGAGCTGCATCTCGAAATAACGACGGTTGGCGAGGCCGGTGAGGTTGTCCTGGTAGGACTCGATGCGCAGTTTTTCGCTGCGCTCCGCTTGCTCCTGGAACAGCGCCTTGAGCTTTTCGACCATCTGGTTCATGGCCTGCACCACACGTCGCAGTTCCGGTGTGCGTGGCAGGTCTGGCAAGCTTAGGAATTCGCGACGAGCGATGGCGTGGGACTGCTTGACCATGTAGTCCAACGGCTTCAACTGCCGCCGCAGCAACAACGCGCCAAGCACCGCACTCACCGCCCCGCACAACAGCAACCAACCCAGGCTGCCCAAGGCGCTTTGCCAGAGTTTGGCCAGGGCGAACATCGGGTGGCTGACCACCTCCACGCGCGCCGCCTGTTCCCAACCGCGACTGACCAGCGCGTCACCACCGGCCGGCTCCAGCCCGATGAGTTTGACGAACCAGTTGGGCACACCGTTGTTGTCAGGAATACCGCTGCGTTCGACGATGGTTTTATCGGTGGCCAAGTCCACGACGCGGATGCTGGCGTAATAGCCGCTGTCGAAGATCGAGCTGACCAGCAACTCCACCATGGCCGGGTCGTCGATATTCGGCGTCAGCGACAGCGCCAGTGCGGTCGCCGCGTCCTGTGCATGGGAACGCAGTTGGTTGACGTATTGGGTACGCGAGCTTTCGAGACTGACCATGAAGCTGCCGCTGAAGGCGACTACCAGGAACAGACAGATTGCGATCAATAGTTGTTTGAACAGAGACATCCGATCAGTTACTCCTAGTTGGCAGGCTCGGCCGGGAAGCCTTCCGCACGCATTTTTCTCAACACATCCTGCCAGCGCGACAAGCGTTTGGTGTCACCGACTTTCTTGTTGCCCTTGGCGCCGGGCAGGTACAAGCCCTCGGCGTTGAATGAGTACACCGGGACCAGGTCGGTACGGCGGGTCGCCGGCAGAATCTCGTCCATCAGGCTGTCGAGCACCAGCGGGATGGCTTCGGGGGTCGGATAATACGTCAGCACCATATGCGCGCGATTCTGACGCAAGGCCTTGACGTACGTAATGCGCAATTTGTCGCTGGAGACGCCCAGGTGACGCAGGCTGAAATACTTGGCGATTGCGTAGTCCTCACAATCTCCGGCACCTTTCCACAGCGCTTCGATAGGGGTCTCCCAATAGTCGACCACGTGCCACAAGTCGATGTCTTCCACATAAGTCATTTGCTTGTTGAAGAACAGGTTCACGACCTTGAGTTGCTCCTGTTCGTCGACCTTCTTTTCGGTCGCCAGCAGCCGCTGCCAGGCATCGATACGCTGCTGTCCCTCCCCCAGCGGCCCATACAAAGCGGTGGCTTTGCGGCTGATCTGAGAGAAATCCCAATCGGCATGCAGCCCGCCGGGCATCAAGCCAGCCAACAAAGTCGCTGAAAGTAGCCAGCACACTATTCGAGAGGGAATAAAACTTACCGCCAAGGCGTTCAGTCCGTGAAGAGAGACGGAATTTCAGGGATGGTGAAGCTTCAACCACCAAAAAACAATGGCACAGTGCAATCATTCATAAGCGGCCCGAATTTATAAACGCCCCTTGTGGGATGCATAAAGTACATCCCGTAAGCCCTTACAAACTGAAACCCTGGCTGTTTGACAAGTGTGTGACCCATCTTTAGTGTGCATTGGATCCAATTAAACACACTTTATTCAAGCAAGGAGGATAGCGTAACCGTGACGCAGAAGCCGAACCCTTTAAGCAGCATCAAAATCAGCGGGCCTATCCCAGCCCATCTTGCTCGCGCCGTTATTGAAGAAACGTTGCGCAATGCCATTCTCGATGGTCGCTTGCCCTGTGGTACCGCGATGCGCCAGCAAGAACTGGCCAGCCTGTTCGGCGTCAGCCGCATGCCTGTGCGAGAAGCCCTGCGCCAATTGGAAGCTCAATCCTTACTGCATGTGGTGACCCACAAAGGCGCCGTGGTTGCGCCGTTGATCGAAGATAATTCGGCCGAGACCTATGCACTGCGCATGTTGCTGGAATCCGAAGCGCTGCGCTTATCGATTCCGCGGCTCACCGATGCGGATATTGCGCAAGCCGACGCCTGCATCCATGCCCTGGAACGCGAGAAAGACTATTCCGAGATTGGCCGACTCAATCGCCTGTTCCACATGGCGCTGTATGGCAAAGCGCCGAACCAGCGGCTGCTCAAATTGGTTGAGCATGGTTTGAACGAGGAAGAGCGTTTTCTGCGCTTCAACCTCGAGGCAATGGGGCTGGGCGAGACGTCTCAGGAAGACCACCGTGAACTGTTGAGCCTGGTCGCGCAGAAAAAAGTCGAGGAAAGTATTCTGACGCTGCGCAATCACCTGACGCGCGGGATGGAGGTGATCTCCACTTATCTCAATAGTCTTGAAGCCAACGAAAAGAATAGCGCGCGGTAAACTTCTAAAGCGCTGTGCCTACACCTTACCCATACAGTGCGGTACTCCTGTTCCATCAGGGAGCCTCCGCACAGGCATACGCCAGCCCCAACAACTCAACTTAAATAAACCCGCTCGTCGCAAGGAAACATCCGACAACCCATCAAGTAACGCATTCACAGCAATTATCTCTCGAAAAAACTTCTAATACATTTACACGCTCATCAAAACGTTTAGTCAGATTATTATCCGCCCCGAATAAAACACACACTTCGTACCGCGGCGCGGACCTGCGTCCGTCCACCGCTGCACGTGCGCTGGGGCTAAAACGCCAACTTTTCATATTGAATTAAACACCTCATCACTGTTTCCAGAACAGTCGCAACAACTTATAGGCGTCAACCATGCACCAACACTTACTTGAACAAAAAAAACTGCAGTTATGCAGCCATCCGTTATTTACTGAAATAACTACACTTAACAAGTTACAACTTTTCATGGAACACCATGTGTTTGCCGTCTGGGACTTCATGGCACTGACCAAACGCCTGCAGCAGGATCTGACCTGCACGCAATTACCCTGGCTCCCACCGACAGACCCACTCGCCGCACGCCTCATTAATGAAATCGTGCTCGGCGAAGAGTCGGATGAACACCCGACACGAGGCGCTTGCAGCCACTTTGAACTGTATCTGGAAGCCATGGCTGAAGTCGGCGCCAGCACCATCCCTGTTCGGCGCTTCATTGAGCTGCAGCGTCAGGGCGTGCCGGCGAGCGTTGCCTTGCAGTTGGTCAACGTCCTGCCAGGCGTAGCTCGCTTCGTAGATACCACGTTGCAGATCGCACTGAACGCACCCACACACTGCGTGGCTGCGGCCTTCTTGCATGGCCGCGAGAGTGTCATACCGTCGATGTTCGAACGCATTCTGCACGGCAACCCATTGATTGAGCGCCAGGCACCGACCTTATGCCACTACCTCAGCCGTCACATCGCGCTGGACTCCCAGGAACATGGGCCAGGGGCAGAGGCTGTGCTTGACCGCCTGATCGACGCAGACCCGGCGCGTCAAAACCAGGCAGATGACTACGCGCTCGACGCCGTAGAAAGTCGACTCAGCTTGTGGGACGACGTACGGGCCTCGTTGCAAGAGGTGCAATCATGATTGCCGCGCACTACCGCTCCTTTGCCGAAGACTGGGAACGCCGGGCAACTGTCCGAACCCGCCCTCGGCGCTTGCTCGAAAACGATGACAGATTGATCTACCCGCTGTGTCGGCAGCCGCTGGTACTCAATGCGACCTTTCTCGAACACTGCCCGCAGTGGCGCGACTTTGTGCTGGTGCAAAGCTTCTACAAATTCATCAATGATGTGGTGATCTTCGAAACCGAAATCGTCGACAAGACCGCCCGTAGTATCGCCAAGAATCGCTTCTCGTTGCCCTTCCCTCTCGCCTGTCGCGTGGATGCGATGACCATCGTGGTGGATGAGGACTACCACGCGCTGGTTGCACTGGATTTCCTGCAACAGACCGTGGAAATGACCGGCATCCAACCGCTCGATCTGCCCGCGCAAATCGAACTGAGCCGCGCCCTGCCCGCCGCGTGTGCAATGGCAGCGCCACACCTGCGCGATGCCGTGGAGTTGATTGGCGTAGCCATCGCCGAAAACACCGTAACCCATGCCGTAGCGGCGTTTTCCAAGGACGACAGTGTCAAGCCATCCATCCGTGGCCTGATGGCCGATCACTTGTTTGACGAAGGGCGCCATGCACAGTTCTGGACGCAATTGGTGCGTCTCTACTGGCAGGCGGCAACCCCGGGCGATCGCGATAGCATCGCGGAAATCCTGCCGTTTTTTTTGATGCATTACCTGACCAATGACCTGCAAAAAGGCTTCGATCTACAGCTGATCGAACACCTGGATGTCAGCGGCGATACCCGACAGGCGCTGCGGGATGAAGTCGCGGCGCTGGACTTTCCCATCACCCGCCAGCATCCGCTGCTCGGCAACATCATGGGGTTCCTGCACCAGAGCGGCGTGCTGAGCACACCCAGCGTGGCCCGTGCCCTGAGCGACTATCTCCCCGACACGCGGAGGCCGGCATGAGACGCTTGAGGATTGGATGGAGCGGCACCAGCGAGGCCCTGGAGGCGGTCAGGCAAACGTTGGAACAATACGGGCATGTCAGCGCAACAGAAGCCGTTGATGTGCTCATTGAGGACGGCAGCCAACCACCGCCCACACGTTCCGACAACGCTCTAGGGTTAAGCCTGCGCCTGGGTATCGGCCCGGTGACCGACTACGGGCTTCCCTCTGTGCAGTTGCGTTGCTATGCCCATGACCAGCGTGTGCTGGCGGTGCAGGACGTTGCCGAGGAGCCCAGCGGCAACGGCCAACGTCTGCGCCGGCAAGCGACGAACACATTGGTCGAATGGATCGCCTTGCTGATCAGCGGCTTCGCAAGGGACACCGCGCTCTTCACGGCCGTAACCACCGCCAATACGTGGCCCGAGCACAGCTTGAAAGGGCTGGACGCACTGGCATTTCTGCATCGATTCAATCGCACTGCGCAGCCGGCGCTGCTGCAGGCCGCCCAAGTACCGATCATCGAACGGCTACAGACCAGTCTTTATGCCTTCGCAGAACGAACGGCGCTGAACATCGCGGGCGACAGGCTCAGCTACCGCCAATTACACCAGCGAGCCCTGTCGATCCAGCAACGCCTGCGCCCGTTATTGGAGGGCATTGAGTCGCCCCCGGTGGTCGGCGTGTGTCTGCAAAAATCTGTCGAGCTGTACGCCAGTATTCTCGCGGTATTGGGGTGCGGTGCGGTTTACCTGCCACTGGCGCCGGAACATCCGTCACCGCGCCATCAAGCCATGCTGCAAAGCACTAAGGCCAGGCTGTTGCTCGATGATGGCCAGCACCCTCTGCGCGACCATTTCATTGCCCTGAATGTCTGTACTGTCGACCCCGTCCTGGCCGACCCCACGCAACCCTTGATGCACCATCACCCCAGCATCGAAGCACCCTGCATCGCGCTTTTCACCTCGGGCACCACTGGCCAACCGAAGGGCGTACTGCTGAGTCAACGCAACCTTGCGCATTTCACCGCCTGGTTCGCTACTCGCCTGGCGCTGGACGAACAGAGCCGTGTGCTGCAATTTTCGCCGCTGAGTTTCGACTCCTCGTTGATTGATATTTTCCCTGCTCTGATAGCCGGTGCCGAGTTGATCGTCCCGAGTGAAGCCCAGCAACGCGATCCTCATCAGTTGGTCGAGCTGATTCGCCGTCAGCCCATCAGCCATGCCTTTCTGCCGCCCGCGCTCCTCAGCATTCTGCCGTTGGAGGAGCCGTTGGGCCTCAGCCATCTGTTGACCGGTGGTGATGCCTGCGAGCCGTCTGTGATCGAACGATTGGCGAGCCAGTGCCAAGTGCACAACCTCTACGGCCCTACCGAGAGCACGGTGCTGGTCACCCACCGGACGTTTCAACCCGGTGACAGCAACCGCAACATCGGCCACCCCATCGCAAACAGCCAAGTGTTGATCCTCGACGACACGCTGCAACCCGTGGATGAACAGGTAATGGGCGATCTGTACATCATCGGCCCCGGCATAAGCCTGGGGTATGTGAACGCGCCGCAGCAGGTCGAAAACCCGTTCGTGGTGGTGACACTGCCTGATGGCCAGACACTGCAGGCTTACCGCAGCGGTGACCTGGCGAAATGGATGCCGGACGGTATCGAGCTGGGTGGCCGGCGGGATGACCAGGTGAAGATCCGTGGCTTTCGAGTCGAGCCCCAGGAGATCGAACAGTGCCTGAGCGCCAGTCGATTATTCCGTCAGGTGGCCGTGGTGATCGATGGTGATCGCAGGATTCTCTGCGTTGTCGCCCAGCCCGAATCGGGCGCCACGGTGGCGGGCCTCAAGCGACATGCACAGCAGTGGCTGCCGGATTACATGCAGCCCGCGGTGTGGACTGAGTTACCCACGATGCCGCGCACCACCCATGGCAAGATCGACCGCGTGGCCTTACTGGCGCTGCCGAAGCACGCCAGGCCCCACTCACACCGCCGACCTGCGCAAACACCTCTGCAAACGCGTCTGGTGACGTTATGGAGCGAGTTGCTGGATATACCCGGCGATGACTTTTCAATTGATGACAGCTTTTTCAATTTGGGCGGTCATTCCATCCTGCTGTCGACCCTGCTGCTGCGACTGCGCGAAGCGTTTGGCCGCAGCCTCTCATTGAACCGTTTCTTTGAAGCTCCGACGATTCGTACGCTCACTGCACTGATGGAGGACGGCGCGACACCTGAAGTACCGTCAGGCCAGGTGGAGCAAGATGCTTCGCAGGCGCTGAATATACAAATGCTGCACGAACATCGCATTGGCGATCTGCGCAAGGTGATCGTCACAGGCGCCAACAGTTTTGTCGGCGTGCATCTCGTCGAAGCGTTGTTGGCAGGGGGAGCACTGGAGGTGACATGCCTGGTGCGTGAACAGCCGGGCCAGTGCGCCATGGCGCGGTTTACCCAGGCATTACACGAGTATCGCCTGGAGCATTTGGACATGAGCCGGGTGCAGGTATACGCCGCCGATATCAGCCAGCCTCGTCTGGGCCTGGCCTGCGATGTGTATGAGCGAATCGCTCGCAGCCATGGCGTGTTGGTGCACAACGCAGCGCGGGTCAATCATGTGATGGATTATGCGTCACTGGCCAGGGACAACGTCGAACCGGTACTGGAGTGCCTGCGACTGTGTGAAACCCACTGCAAAAAAGTCTTCAATTTCATCTCGACGCTGTCGGCTTGCAGCAGCATCAACGCCCAAGGGTACATCCTCGAAACACCGGCGGTGGCCACGTTGCCGCTCTACCTCAAGAATGGCTATAACCTGTCCAAATGGGTCGCCGAGCGGCTGTTGGGGCGTGCGGTCGAACAAGGTGCCTGGGTGAACATCTATCGCCCGGGCAACATCGCCTTCAACAGCCGCAGCGGAGTCTGCCAGCCGCAAAACAATCGCCTGATGCTGATGCTCAAAGGCTCATTGCAATTAGGTATGGCGCCACGCCTGAACGTGAACTTCGACCTGATGCCGGTGGATTTTTTTGCCCGTTTTGTCGCGTTCCACTGCGGCCAATCTGCGGTCGGGCAAAACGTATTCAACCTGCATAACCCGCAACCCTTGAGCTGGGATCACTATCTGGATGCTTTCAGCCAGGCGGGCCATCACTTCGAACGGGTGAGCGTTGCACACTGGCAACGAGAGCTACACACGGTGGGTCGCGATAACGCCCTGTTTGGTGTGCTGGGTTTCTATCTGGATGACCTTGCCGAAGACATCAGCGACATCTCGATGATTTGTCACGAGAACGCCCGCCAAGGTGTGGAAGCCATGGGCGAGCGATACCCGCAAAAGGACGCGACGCTGTTGCGCAGGGGCTGCGATCACCTCAGCGCCATCGGCTTTCTCTGACCGTTTCAGGACACCCTTATGAAATTGCTGCAACCCGATACATTGATCCGCAACCCGAATGGCTCCCCCTTGAAGGCGTCTGTCGACGTCGCGTGCGAAGCCGCCCGCCTATGGAGCGTGGTAGGCAACTTTGCGGAATTTGATGCCTTCATTCCCGCCCTTTCGCACATCGAAATGACCGGCACAGGTGTAGGCGCACTGCGTACGAAATTTTTCCATGACGGGCATTGTGTCGTTGAGCAGCTCAACAGCCGAAACGACGACGCGATGTGCATGACCTGGACCACCCTCTACAACACGTTGGGTGTCGCCCAACTGTGGGCCGCAATGAGTGTGCAAGCGCTTGGCGCGGGATACTCCAGGGCGATCTGGACACTGATTGGCGAACCGGTCGATACACCGCAGGCGGAGTTTGAACAGTTTGTTCAAGCCTTCGCCGACAGCGCCCTGGAGAATGTGCGAAAGATGCTTGGCTGATCAGCAGGAGCGAAAGGCTTCGCCCCTGCATAACGTGGATCAGATTTTGAAGCTGTCGACCAATTGCTTCAGGCGGCTGGCCTGCTGGGACAGCGCATCGCAGTCCTTAAGCGTTTCGTTGAGATTGGCCACGCCTTGCTGGTTCAGCAGATTGATCTGGTTGATATCCACGTTGAGGGTTTCAACCACCGCCGTCTGCTCCTCGGTGGCGGCAGCAACCGATTGGTTCATGCCATCGATCTCGACGATTCGCTGCGTCACGCTGACCAGGCGCTCACCGGCCTGGTTGGCCACTTCAACGCTTTCTTCGCTGGAGGTCTGGCTGGCGTTCATGGTGGTCACCGCTTCACGCGAACCCACTTGCAACGAAGTGATCATTTTGTGGATCTCTTCCGCAGACTCCTGGGTACGGTGAGCCAGGTTACGCACCTCATCGGCAACCACGGCAAACCCACGCCCGGCTTCCCCGGCACGGGCAGCTTCGATCGCGGCATTGAGCGCTAACAAGTTGGTTTGCTGGGAGATACCTTTGATCACATCGAGAATGTGACCAATGTTGTCGGTGCTGGCGTTGAGGGTTTCGATCTGCGTGCAGGACAGGCTGATCTTTTGCGACAGTTCCGACATTGCCAGGATGGTTTTTTCCACGACCTTGCGCCCGTCGTCTGCTTGTTCACTGGCACCACTGGCGTGCTGCGAAGCATCGGCCGCGTTGCGCGCGATTTCCTGGGTGGCGGCACCCAGCTCGTTGATCGCTGCAGCTACGCTGTTGGTACGTGCGCTTTGTTCGTCCGAGCCGATAATCGACGCATTGGAAGACGCCATGACACGCTGCGACAGGTCGTGTACCTGACGTGTTGCCGAAGAGACTTCGGAAATGGAGGCGTGGATACGCTCGACGAACTGGTTGAAAGCACTGCCGACCTCGCCAAACTCATCCTTACTGGTCACGTCCAAGCGGCGAGTCAAATCGCCTTCACCCTGGGCAATGTCCTGCATGGCAACACCCATGGTGGTCAGCGGGCGCAACAGTACTTGAATCAGCAAGCTCAACAGCACCGCAATCGCCACCACAGCAATCAACATGGCAATCAACGCTGAAGTACGGAATTTACCCAGTGGTGCGTAGGCTTTGTCCTTGTCGATCGAGAGACCGATGTACCAGTCTGCACCCGGCAAACCGCTGATCGGCGTGAACGACAGAATGCGGTCCTGACCGTTTAAGACGACATCCTGACTGACCTTCTCAATACGAAGACTGGTGCCTGGGTAGATGTCCTTGAGGTTTTTCATCACCTGGTCCTGGTCAGGACTGACGATCACCTGACCATCCGCACTGACCAGAAACGCATGGCCGATGCCGCCAAAGTCCACCGAGTTGATGATCTTCACCAGGGTTTGCAAACTCAGGTCACCACCGACCACACCCAGCAGCTCACCGTTCTTTTTGACTGGCAGAGCGATGGTTACGATCTGACCACCCACTGCGGCCATGTAAGGCGGGGTGAGCATGGTTTTATCGGCAGCCACCGCTTGCTTGTACCAAGGTCGCTGACGTGGGTCGTAACCGTCAGGCATCTTCGCGTCAGGGCGCTGGGTGAACACACCATTGGTTTGACCGACATAGGTGAATTGGAAGTTTGAGGTGAATGCAGGCTGGTCGACCAGCCCTGGAAGGTCGGCACCACTCCCCTGATGGGCAACGTTTTGCGCCAGACTTTCGAGCACCAAGATGCGCCCACTGAGCCAGTTCTGCACACTGCTGGCCGTGAGCTCGCCCGATTGCTGGATAGACGACTCGAGGTTTTGCTTGATCGTGCTGCGCTGCAGGTAGTCGTTGTAGAGCGTGAATAACGCGAAGGCCAAAACCACGACGCCTGACGCGGCCAGTAGAATTTTATGACTGAACTTGAGATTCATTTCATCGACTTCTTTTGCCAAAGGGGGGTGAGCGTGCCGAGTGGAACATTCCATGTAACGGGATAGGCAGACTCTCAGGTCGCTCTATTTCGGTGCACGCATGGCTCATCAGGCTTTCGGCCAGGACGGAATAAATCTTAGAAATTTGTGAGATCCATCGTCGTTTTGAGTAGGAAAACGACCAGTGGTAGAGCTTCAGCACAGATACCTGTCCCGCTGCTTTCGATGGTTTCAGCGAAAGAGTGCCTATCTGCCAGACGTGGTTGAGATGGATAAATGGGGGTTCGTCGCGTTGTAGCTGCCTGGGACAGCTTGCGACTTGGCAGTGCGATGTCGGGTATAGAGATGGATAGATGCAGAGAACGCTTAGCATCGTTGATGCTTGCCTCTTAATACCGATCAATAGTCAGCAGCAAGAGCAGGTCAATTATCAAACCCTCTAAACGACAAAACCCCTGTCTGCGTTAGCAGACAGGGGTTTCGGAATTTAATCTTGACGATGACCTACTCTCACATGGGGAAACCCCACACTACCATCGGCGATGCATCGTTTCACTGCTGAGTTCGGGATGGGATCAGGTGGTTCCAATGCTCTATGGTCGTCAAGAAATTCTGTGTACCAGTACGTTGCATCAGCAACACACCAGTGAAATTCATGGACTTCTACATAAACAAAACCCCTGTCTGCGTTAGCAAACAGGGGTTTT
>NZ_LXJP01000050.1:0-53179 GCF_001728855.1 Pseudomonas sp. AP19
GACCCAAACAACGGATATGCACTCAGCGCCCCCCGACAACCCGTAAAAAAAGATAGGTAAATACAGCTCCCACGGCAGGATCTCAACCCGCTTTGAGTGCCGGGTGCGGCACCGAGCAGGCCTCATCCAGAAACTTCACCACGGTCCCCATGCACGCCTGGCGTTCTTCCACATGGGGCATGTGGCTGGAGTCTTCAAACAGCGCCCAACGCACGTCCGCGATCTCATCCAGGAACGGTTTAACCACCAATGGCGTGGCTTCGTCGTGCCGGCCGGAGATCACCAGGGTGGGCACGTTGATCGCCGACAGCCGGCCAATCACGTTCCAGTCCTTCAAGCTGCCGATCACATGGAACTCCGTCGGGCCGCTCATGGCGTGGTACACCGTCGGGTCCGAATCCACCGCCGCGAAGGTGCGCGCCACTTCTTCCGGCCACGGGATGACGCGGCACACGTGCTGGTCATAGAAAACCCGCGAGGCGGCGAGGTATTCCGGGTCTTGGTAGGTACCGGCCTGTTCGTGTTTGAGCAGGGTTTCATGCACGCCTTCAGGCAACAGTTGGCGCAGGCGGTTGGCTTCGCTGACCCAGGTACGCATGCACGTCGGCGAGTTGGCCGGGATGAATGCGCGCAGGCCTTTGGGTTGCAGAATCGCGTGCTCGCTGCCGAGCATGCCGCCCCAGGATTGCCCGAGGATCGCGTAATTGTCGCTGATCTGCAGGTGGTCCAGCAGGTTGTTCAGCTCTGCGAGGAACAGCTCGATGGTCCAGAAAGACGCATCTTTTTCCGGTAGGTGTGTGGAGCGGCCATTGCCCAGTTGGTCGTAGTGGATAACCGCATGACCGCTGGCGGCAACGTCCTTGAACGCGTCGGCATAGTCATGGGTGCAACCAGGGCCGCCGTGGATGATCACCAACGGTGTACGGCCGGTGGTCAGGTCGCCGGTGACGCGGTACCAGGTCTGGTAGGCGCCGAAGGCCGCATAGCCTTCGCGCATCTTCTCGATGAATTCCATTTCGTACCCTGCTCTGAAAAAAAGGATCAGGGCTACGATAGTCGGCACGCAACGTTTAAGTAACTAGCAAAACAGCTAGGTTTTTCCGACGGTTCAATCTTCCAGCAAGCGGTAATGGGTGGCGCGGACCACCGCCTGGACGCGGTTTTTGGCCCCCAGTTTGTGCATTGCCGAGGCCAGGTGCAGGGTGACCACCGCCAGTGAACGGCTCAATTGCGCGGCGATTTCGGCGGCGGTCAAGCCTTCGGCGGCCCATTTCAGGCATTCGCGCTCGCGTTTGGTCAGATGAATATGCGGGTAGGTCCGTAGCTCTTTGCTGAACAACGGGTAGGCCGCTTCCTGCAAGGCATGGGTAATCAGGCTGAAATCCGCCAGGGTCTGCTGGGCATCATTCAATACCGTGCTGGCGTTGCCGGTACGCAGGCCGGTCAGTGAGGCGAAACCGCCGCGCGGCAGATGGATGGGCACGCTGACCCCGCAGGTCAGTTGGCGTTCATGCAGGTAAGTGGACACCGGCGCATGGCAGGGGTCGATGATTTTTTGCAGTGCGGTCTGGGCTTTTGCTTCATAGGACCAGACAAACGGCGACACCGTGCTCAGGGCCAGGTGTTGCACCGGGTCGATCTGGTAAAACCCTTCGCGGCACCATAACGCGTGCCAGTCCGGCGGCGTGTTGCGCAGCTCCAGCACCGACGGCGTGATCAGTGAACCGTCCTGGTCGATGGGCACTGGCGTGTAGTCGTACACCAGCGCATCGAAGCCCAATTGTTGGGCGAGGATAAACGTGTTGTCCATCTGTTCCTCCAGGCTCCTGCCTGGCATCAGACGGTTATTGAAGGCGGTTAGCTTGGCCAGCATCCGTTCTGCTCCCGAATTCATTTGAATCTCGACTTGCGGCAAGTAGAATGCCACGCCCCGGCGAAGGACTGCCAGGCCAAACCTATAAGAAATACTAGGTTATGGACGCACGGCATCCTCGGTAGTGTTGGCCACATAAACGGCCGCTGACTACCCGGCCGATCCAACACAAGGAATGTAAGCATGTGGCGTGAAATTGCCCCCGACCAGCAGTACAACGTGCAAGTCGACGGCCATAACGTCGTGGCCTACAGCTTTGGCGACGGCGATGAGGTGCTCTTGTGTCTCAATGGCGGCCCAGGCTTGCCGTGTGACTACTTGCGCGACGCCCATGGCTGGCTCAAAGACCATAACCTGCGAGTGGTTGCATTCGACCAGCTTGGCACCGGCGCATCAGCCAGACCGACTGATGTTTCCTTGTGGGAAATCAGCCGTTATGTCGAAGAAGTTGAGACCGTGCGCCGTGCACTGGGCCTCGGTCGCGTGCACTTGCTGGGGCATTCCTGGGGCGGCTGGCTGGGCATCGAATACGCCATCCATTACCCCAACGCACTGAAAAGCCTGATCCTCGAAAACACCGTCGGCGACATTCCGCACCTGTCCCAGGAGCTCGAGCGCCTGCGCGGTGCCCTCGGCAGTGAAACCGTGGCCATGATGCAGCGTCATGAAGCCATGGGCACCCTGGACCATCCGCAGTACCAGGCCGCGATTACCTTGCTCAACTACCGTCACGTCTGCCGTCTGGACGAATGGCCGGAGCCGGTCAAGCGCTCCCTCGGCGACTGGAACATGGGCCCCTACGAAGCCATGCAGGGCCCCAACGAATTCCTGTATATCGGTAACCTCAAGGATTGGAACCGCATCCCCGAAATGGCTGACTTCAAGATGCCAATACTGATCACCACGGGTCAGCATGATGAACTCACGCCGGCCTGCGCCCATCGCATGAAGCTGGCCGCCAGGCATGCCGAATTACAGGTGTTTCCGAACAGCAGCCACATGCCCTTTTATGAGGAACCCCAGGCGTACTTCCCGGTGCTGCTGGACTTCCTCGCTCGCCATCGAGGCTGACGGATGAACCTGGCGCGTTACCGTTTTGTGCTGTCCCGGCCGCTGCAATTGCTGCCGGTGTTGTTTGGCATCAGCCTGATCACCTTTGTGCTGGTGCGTTCGATCCCCGGTGACCCGGCGCGGGCCTTGCTGGGTTCACGCAGTACCCCGGATGCGTTGCTGAAAATCCGCGCCCAGTACGGCCTGGATCAACCGTTGTGGCTGCAGTATTTCTACTTCCTCAAGAACCTGCTCAAGGGTGATCTCGGCCAGTCGCTGCTGTACAAGGTTGACGCTTTGAAGCTGATTGTCACGCGGATCGAACCGACCCTGGTGCTGGTGCTCGGCAGTGTGCTGCTCGCGCTGTTGATTGCGCTGCCGCTGGCGACGGTGGCGGCGCGCAATAAAGGCGGCTGGGCAGACAACCTGATCCGCGTGTTCACCACGGTTGGCCTGGGCATGCCGGCGTTCTGGCTGGGCCTGATGTTGATTTTGTTGCTGAGCGTGAAGTGGGGCCTGTTCCCGGTGTCCGGCTACGGGCGCAGCTGGCTGGATAAGGCTCACCATATGCTGCTGCCCTGTTTGACCATCGCCCTGGCGCTGTCGGCGGTGTTGGTCCGTAACCTGCGTGCGAGCATGCTGATGGAGTTGCAGGCCGACCATGTCACCGCCGCCCGGGCACGCGGGCTGCCGGAGGCCGCCGTGTTCCGTCGCCACGTGCTGCCCAACTCCCTGGTACCGGCGGTCAACCTGCTGGCGGTGAATATCGGTTGGTTGATCAGCGGCACCGTGGTCATTG
This sequence comes from Pseudomonas sp. AP19, assembly GCF_001728855.1. Taxonomy (NCBI): domain Bacteria; kingdom Pseudomonadati; phylum Pseudomonadota; class Gammaproteobacteria; order Pseudomonadales; family Pseudomonadaceae; genus Pseudomonas; species Pseudomonas sp. AP19. Next base: position 3,723 of record NZ_LXJP01000050.1, read on the forward strand.
AAAGCCTGTTCGCGATTCCTGGCATCGGCCAATTGCTGGTGCGCGGCATCTTCACCCGTGACTACATGGTGGTGCAGGGCGTGGCCATGGTGCTGGCGTGTGCGACGGTGGTGGTCAACTTCGTCGCCGACGTGGTCACGGTGGCCCTCGACCCACGGGTGAACATGCAATGAGCAGCCGCCCACTGATTGCCCCGTGGCGTTTGCGCCTGCGTTTTGGTTTTCGCAACGGTCGACTGACCGCTGCGTGGGGGCTGTTGATTGTGTTGGCCTGGCTTGCCCTGGCACTGTTTGCGCCGTGGGTCGCGCCGTTTGACCCGATTGCGCAAAACACCGATATCAGCTTGTTGGCCCCCAGCATGGCCCATCCGTTCGGCACGGATAACTACGGCAGGGACATCCTTTCGAGGGTGGTCTGGGGCGCGCGCATCGACTTGCAACTGGCCATCATCGGCGTGATCTTCCCGTTCATGATCGGCACCTTCGTCGGCGCCGTCTCCGGCTACATGGGCGGTCGTTTCGACAGCGTCTGCATGCGCGTGATCGATGTGATTCTCGCGTTCCCGTTCCTGGTGCTGATGCTGGCGATCATGGCCATTCTCGGCCCGGGCTTGAAGAGCTTCTATATCGCCATGGCGCTGGTGGGCTGGGTGTCGTATGCGCGGCTGATCCGCTCACAGATCCTGGTGCTCAAGGAGAGCGACTTCGCCCTGGCCGCCAAGAGCCTGGGCTTTGGCCACGGGCGCATTCTGTTCCGGCATTTACTGCCCAACGCGATGTTTGGCTCGATTGTGTTTTCCATGTCCGACGCGGTGCTGGTGCTGCTCAACGGCGCCGCCGTGAGTTATCTGGGCCTGGGTGTGCAACCGCCGACGGCCGAGTGGGGCACGATGGTGGCCGAAGGGCAGGCGTTCATCACCACCGCCTGGTGGATTTGCACCTTCCCGGGCCTGGCCATCGTCACCCTGGCCATGGGTTTCAGCCTGTTGGCCGATGGCGTGGCGCAAGTGTTGGGGGATCGATCATGAGCCTGCTTCAAGTGCAGGACCTCAGCGTGATCGCCCATAACGCCGGGCGTGATGTCACCCTGGTTGACCGGGTGTCCTTCGAGCTGGCCGAAGGCGAAATCCTCGGCCTGGTCGGCGAGAGTGGCTCGGGCAAGACCATGGCCTGTCGCGGCCTGATGCGCCTGTTGCCGTCGGCCAATCTGCGCGTACAAGGCGGTGCCGTGCGCCTGGCCGGTCGCGATCTATTGCAACTGGATGACCCCGGCATGCGCGCCGTGCGGGGCGGGCAACTGGGCATGATCTTCCAGAACCCCAGCAGCCATCTTGACCCGCTGATGCGTATCGGCGAGCAGATCGCCGAAGGTATTCGGCTGCATCAAGGCGCGTCAAAAAAAGACGCACGCCTGCTCGCCATCGAGGTGCTGCGCCAGGTCGGGATTCCCGATCCCAAGGCGCGAGTCGACAACTACCCTCACGAGTTTTCCGGCGGCATGCGTCAGCGGGCAATGATCGCCGTGGCCCTGGGCTGCAACCCGAAAGTGCTGATTGCCGACGAGCCGACCACCGCGCTGGATGTGACCGTGCAGGCGCAAATCCTGCGCCTGTTGCTGGACCTGCGCGACCAGCGTGGCCTGTCGATGATCATGATCACCCACGACCTCGGCGTCGTGGCGCAAACCTGTGACTCGATCGCGGTGATGTATGCCGGGCGCCTCTGCGAACACGGCAGCAAGCACGAGGTGCTGGCCCATCCACAGCACCCGTACACCGCCGGCCTGATCGATTGCCAGCCCGCCCACAGCGGCGGTCACGCCTTGCTGCGCACCATTGCTGGCCAGCCGCCGTTGCTGGATGCCTTGCCCGCCGGTTGCCGGTTCAACCCGCGCTGCCCGCAGGTGGGCGCCTTGTGCACCGAGCGGCTGCCGGAAGGCGCGCGGGTGGCGTGTCACTATCCCTTGGGAGGCCGCCCATGAGCCTGTTGCAGATCAAGGACCTGGAGGTGCGCTTTGCGGCGTCCGGCAGCGGTTTGTTCGGCCTGAAAAAACAGTGGGTGAGGGCGGTGAACGGGGTGTCGCTGACCCTGGCCGCCGGTGAGACCCTGGGCCTGGTGGGCGAATCCGGCAGTGGCAAAAGCACTCTGGGCCGGGCAATTTTGCACCTCAACCCGATCAGCGCCGGGCAGGTGTTGTTCGATGGCGTCGACATGGCCCATGGCAGCGCTATCGACATCGCTCGCCTGCGCCATGAAACCGCGATGATTTTCCAGGACCCTTACGCCGCCCTGAACCCGCGCCACACCCTTGGCGAAACGCTTGCCGAAGTGCTGCGGGTGCACCGCAAAGCCGCGCCAGAGCAAATTCCCCAGCGCGTGCATGAATTGCTCGAACTGGTCGGCCTGCGCCCCGAGTTGGCCAGCCGCAAACCCGGTTCACTCAGTGGTGGCCAATGCCAGCGTGTCGGTATCGCTCGGGCGCTGGCGGTGGAGCCGCGCTTGATCATCGCCGATGAGTGCGTGGCGGCATTGGATGTGTCGATTCAGGGCCAGATCATCAACCTGTTGCTGGAACTGCAACAGCGCATGAACCTGGCGATTCTGTTTATCGCCCATGACCTGGCCATCGTGCGCCGCCTGTGCGACCGCGTGGCGGTGATGTACCTGGGCAAAATCGTTGAGGAAGGGCCGGTGGAGGCGGTGTTTACCGCACCGCGCCATCCTTACACGGCGGCGCTGATCGAGGCGATTCCCGAGATTGATCCGCGTCGGCCCTTGCCGGCAGAGCCGTTGCCGGGTGAGCCGCCGAGCCCATTGAATGTGCCCGCAGGTTGCGCCTTTCACCCGCGTTGCCGCTATGCCCGGACGATGTGTTCCGTGGTGTTGCCGCCTACTCATTTCCTGCACGAGCATCGATACAGTTGCGTGCTTGAAGCACCTTTGACCCTTTCTGCCATTCATGAACAAGGAGTTATGACATGCAATCCCGCCACTTGAAGTTGCTCGCCGCGGCTACATTGACCGCGTGGTCCCTCACTGCCGGGTTGGCACACGCCGCTGGCGTGCTGACCATCGGCTGCCGTGAAGACAGCACCACCTTCGATCCGATCAAAAGCGCGCAAAACCGCGACACCTGGGTGTTCGCCAACGTCTACGACACCCTGGTGCGCGTGGATAACCTGGGCACCAAGATGGAACCGGGCCTGGCAGAAAGCTGGGAGATCTCCAAGGATGGCCTGACCTACACCTTCAAGCTGCGTGAGGCGACGTTCTCCGATGGCTCGCCGATCACCGCCGCCGACGCCGCGTTCAGCCTGTTGCGCATCCGCGATAACAAGGCCTCGCTGTGGAGCGATCCGTTCAGCCTGATCAACACGGCCAAGGCTGCCGACCCGCAAACGCTGGTGGTCACCCTGAAAACCCCGGCCGTGGCGTTCCTCTCGCAATTGGCCTCGCCGACGGTATCGATCCTGTCGGAAAAAGCCATGACCAAAATGGGCGAAGACGCCTACTCGGAAAACCCGGTGACGTCCGGCGCGTTCACCGTCGAGGAGTGGCGCAAGGGCGATCGCGTCATCCTGAAAAAGAACCCGAACTTCTGGCAGGCCAAGAACGTCAGCCTGGATGGCGTGGAGTGGGTCTCCGTGACGGACGACAACACGCGCATGCGCATGGTGCAGAACAACGAACTCGACACGGCGATCTTCGTGCCGTTCTCCCGCGTGGAAGAACTGAAGAAAGATAAAAACGTGGTGATCCACTCCGACCCGTCCACCCGCGAAGATCACCTGCTGATCAACCACGCCCACGGTCTGCTGGCCAAGCAGCCGGTGCGCGAGGCGCTGGACATGGCCATCGACAAACAATCGCTGGTGAAGACTGCGACTTACGGTCAGGGCACCGTGGCCTATTCCTACATCCCGAAAGGCTCGCTGTTCCACTATGCCAACAACCTGCAGCGCCCGTATGACCCGACCGCCGCCAAGAAACTGCTGGAGGAGGCCGGGGCCAAGGATTTGAAGCTCAACTACGTGGTCAACGCCGGCAACGAAGCGGATGAGCAGATTGCGGTGATCATCAAGGACCAGTTGGCCAAGGTCGGCGTGACCGCCAACCTGCAGAAAGTCGACCCGACGCAAAGCTGGCAGATGCTGGTGGACGGTGAGTACGACATTTCAGTGATGTACTGGACCAACGACATTCTCGACCCGGACCAGAAAACCACGTTCGTGCTCGGCCATGACACTAACCAGAACTACATGACCCGCTACAAGAATGACAAGGTCAAGGACCTGGTGGCGGCCGCGCGGATCGAGGCCGACCCGGTCAAGCGCGAGCAGATGTATGTGGAGTTGCAGAAACTGGCGAAACAGGATGTGAACTGGATTGATCTGTACTACAGCCCGTACATCAACATCTCACGCAAGAATGTGAGTAACTTCCTGCAAAACCCGCTGGGGCGCTTTACCCTTGAGGACGTGGTGAAAAACTAAACGCCCAGATACACCGCAAACCAATGTGGGAGCTGGCTTGCCTGCGATGGCATCAACTCGGTATGTCAGATACACCGCGGGGATGCCATCGCAGGCAAGCCAGCTCCCACTTAAACCCGGTTCCACCGTTTGATTTGTGCTGTGTCAGGTTTTACTGCGCATCAAACGCCTGCCCATTGATCCCGGCACTGTCCGGGCCCATCAGGTAGAGGTAAACCGGCATGATCTCTTCCGGCGCTGGCCGCTCCATCGGGTTTTCACCGGGGTACGCCTGGGCGCGCATGCTGGTGCGGGTACCGCCCGGGTTGATGCTGTTGGAGCGTACCGAGGCCACGTCTTCGAGCTCGTCGGCCAGGGTTTGCATCAGGCCTTCAGTGGCAAACTTCGACACGCCATAAGCGCCCCAGTACGCCCGGCCCTTGCGCCCGACGCTGCTGGAGGTGAACACCACTGAGGCATCCTGGGACAGCTTGAGCAGCGGCAACAGCGTGCTGGTCAGCATGAACATCGCGTTGACGTTGACGTGCATCACGCGCATGAAATTCTCACCGGACAACTGCTCGATCGGCGTGCGTGGGCCGATGATCGAGGCGTTGTGCAGCAGGCCGTCGAGGCGGCCGAATTCTTTTTCGATCATCGCGGCCAGCTCATCGTATTGATGGGGCAGGGCGGTCTCCAGGTTGAACGGAATCACCACCGGTTGCGGTTGGCCGGCGGCTTCGATCGCGTCGTACACCTCGGCCAGGTTGGCTTCGGTCTTGCCCAGCAACAGCACAGTGGCGCCATGGGCGGCGTAGGTTTTTGCCGCCGCCGCGCCAATCCCGCGACCGGCGCCGGTTACCAGGATCACGCGGCCTTTGAGCAGTTCTGGACGTGCGGAGTAATCAAACATAAATAGCCTCGACAGAGTTCAGTAGGTTTACAAACACTGAACCAAGAACAGTACACAAATCCTAATGTGGGAGGGTGCTTGCTCCCGATTGCAGAGTGTCAGGCCCTGTATCAATCACTGACCTACCGCTATCGGGCGCCAGCCCCCTCCCACATCGGGTCTTCATAGGTCAGCAGGACCGGTGAGCAATCAGCAACTGCACAGTGCGTTATCCAGCACCTTGCGCAGTTCCAACGGGTGATCCACCACGACATCGGCGCCCCAGTTGCGTGGGTTGTCGTCCGGGTGGATGTAGCCGAACGTGACTGCGGCAGTGCGCGTGCCGGCGTCACGGCCGGACTCGATATCACGCAAGTCATCGCCCACGAACAGCACGCTGGCCGGGTCCAGGTCGAGCATCTTGCACGCCAGGATCAGCGGCTCCGGGTCCGGCTTGCTGTTCTTCACGTGGTCCGGGCAGATCAGTAGCGCGGAACGCTCGGCCAGGCCCAGTTGCTGCATGATCGGTTCGGCAAAGCGCAACGGTTTGTTGGTGACCACACCCCAGACCAGCTTGGATTTCTCGATGTCTTCCAGCAACTCGGCCATGCCGTCGAACAGTTTGCTGTGGATGGCGCAGCCCTTGAGATAGCGCTCCAGAAACTCCAGGCGCAGCGCTTCAAAACCAGGGGATTCGGGGTCCATCGAGAAGGTCACGGCAACCATCGCCCGTGCCCCGCCGGAGATTTCATCGCGGATGTGCTGGTCGTTGATCGGCGCCAGGCCGCGATCGGCGCGCATGGCCTGGCAGATCGCGATGAAGTCCGGCGCGGTGTCCAGCAAGGTACCGTCCATGTCGAAGAGAACCGCTCGCAACTTCACAGGCTTACTCCTCGCGCAGGGTCTGGATCATGTAGTTGACGTCCACGTCGCTGGCCAGCTTGTAGTGCTTGGTCAGCGGGTTGTAGGTCAGGCCGATGATGTCTTTGACGGTCAGCCCGGCCTGACGGCTCCAGGCACCCAGCTCTGACGGGCGGATGAATTTCTTGAAGTCGTGGGTGCCACGCGGCAGCAGCTTCATGATGTATTCGGCGCCGATGATCGCGAACAGGTAGGCCTTGGGGTTGCGGTTGATGGTGGAGAAGAACACCTGGCCGCCCGGCTTGACCATGCGAAAGCACGCGCGAATCACCGAAGACGGGTCCGGCACGTGCTCGAGCATTTCAAGGCAGGTGACCACGTCGAACTGCTCGGGCATTTCTTCGGCCAGGGCTTCGGCGGTGATCTGGCGGTATTCCACGCTCACGCCGGATTCCAGTTGGTGCAGCTGGGCCACGGCCAGCGGGGCTTCGCCCATGTCGATGCCCATGACGGTGGCGCCGCGCTGGGCCATCGCCTCGCTGAGAATGCCGCCGCCGCAACCGACGTCGAGCACCTTCTTGCCGGCCAGGTTAACCCGTTCGTCAATCCAGTTGACCCGCAGCGGGTTGATGTCGTGCAGGGGTTTGAACTCGCTTTCGCGGTCCCACCAGCGGTGGGCAAGGGCTTCGAATTTGGCGATTTCAGCGTGGTCGACGTTGCTCATGGTAAATCCTCTAAATCTGATAAATCGGTTTGAAGGTGTTGAAGCGTAGGTTCAAACCCTGCGTTATTCGCTGTGCCCGCTGATCCGTTGGCCCCAGGCAATGGCCGTGGCGGTCAACTGTGGCTCATCCATGCGGGTCAATTGCCGGTTGTCGAGCAACTGCTTGCCGGCGACCCAAAGGTGTTTCACACAATCGCGTCCGGTGGCATATATAAGCTGTGAGACCGGATCGTAGATCGGTTGTTGCGCCAGCCCCGAAAGATCGAAGGCCACGATATCGGCAGCCTTGCCGACCTCCAGCGAGCCGATCTCGGCCTCCAGGCCCATGGATCGCGCACCGTTGAGTGTGGCCATGCGCAGGGCGCGGTGGGCATCCAGCGCGGTGGCAGAGCCGGCAACGGCCTTGGCCAGCATCGCTGCGGTACGGGTTTCGCCCAGCAAGTCCAGGTCATTGTTGCTGGCGGCACCGTCGGTGCCGATCGCCACATTCACGCCAGCCTGCCACAGACGCTCCACCGGGCAAAAGCCGCTGGCCAGTTTCAGGTTCGATTCCGGGCAATGGATGACACTGGTGTTGCTTTCTACCAGCAAAGCCAGGTCATCCTCGCTGATTTGGGTCATGTGTACGGCCTGGAAGCGCGGGCCGAGCAGGCCGAGGCGACCCAGGCGCGCCAGTGGGCGTTCACCGGTCTGCTCGACGGCCTGCTGCACTTCGAAGGCGGTTTCGTGCACGTGCATGTGGATGGACGCGTCGAGTTCTTCGGCGATCACGCGGATTTTTTCCAGGTTTTCATCGCACACGGTGTATGGCGCGTGGGGGCCGAAGGTGATCTTGATGCGCGGGTGGTGCTTGAGGTCGCCGAACAGTTCCACGCCCTGGCGAATGGCCTCATCGGCGCTGCTGGCGCCGGGAATCGGGAAGTCGAGGATCGGAATTGCGATTTGCGCGCGCATACCGCTGTTGTGCACGCAGTCGCTGGCGACCTTGGGGTAGAAGTACATGTCGGAAAAGCAGGTGATGCCACCTTTGAGCTGCTCGGCGATGGCCAGGTCGGTGCCGTCGCGCACGAAGGCTTCATCGACCCATTTGGCCTCGGCGGGCCAGATGTGCTTTTCCAGCCAGGTCATCAGCGGCAGGTCGTCGGCCAGGCCGCGAAACAGGCTCATCGCGGCGTGGCCGTGGGCATTGATCAAGCCGGGGCTGAGCAACATGCCCGGCAGCTCGCGCACCTCGCTGGCTGTCAGCTTCAAGGCCGCAGCCCGCGGGCCGATAAAGGCAATGCGCCCATCGCGGATGCCCAGGCCATGTTCCTTGAGCACCACGCCGGCAGGTTCGACAGGTACCAGCCAGGTGGGCAGCAGCAACAGGTCGAGCGGGGCGGCAGTGGAGGTCATCGCAGGCTTCTTCTCGGGCAGCTATAAAAGAAGGGCGAAGTATACCCGAGCGTCCTGGCTGGCGGATCGCTATAATCGGCGGCTTTTGTTCATGAGTGCGGGGTAAGGGATGCGCGACCGACTGTTAGCGGCAGAGAAAGTGAAGGCCATCGAATGGCGTGATGGCGCACTGCACCTGCTCGATCAGCGTGCCTTGCCGTCCCGGGAAACCTGGGTGGTCTGCGCCACCGCGGCTGAAGTGGCTGACGCCATTCGGGCCATGGTGGTGCGCGGGGCACCTGCAATCGGCATCAGCGCCGCCTATGGTCTGGTGCTCGCCGCGCGTGAACGGATCGCCGAAGGGGCTGACTGGCAGGCGGCGTGGGAAGAAGACTACGCGTTACTGGCTGATAGTCGCCCGACGGCGTCGAACCTGTTCTGGGCCTTGAAGCGCATGCGCGATCGCCTGGACCGCGTGAAGAAATCCGCCGACCCGCTGGCCGTGCTGGAAGCCGAAGCCATCGCGATTCATGAAAGCGACCGGGAAGCCAACCTCGTCATGGCTCAATTGGGCCTTGATCGGATTCGCAAGCATCAGGGCAATGCCCAGGCGATCCTGACCCATGGCAATGCCGGCGCCTTGGCCACCGGCGGTGTCGGCACGGCCCTCGGGGTGATTCGCGCGGCCTTCCTGGAGGGCTTGGTCGAGCATGTCTACGTCAATGAAACCCGCCCCTGGCTGCAAGGTTCGCGGCTGACGGCGTGGGAGTTGGCGGCAGACGGTATTGCGGTCACGGTAAATGCTGACTCGGCCGGCGCGCATATTCTCAAGACCAAGGGCGTGACCTGGGTGATTGTCGGCGCCGACTGCATTGCCGCCAACGGTGATGTGGTCGGCAAGATCGGCACTTATCAGCTGGCCGTCTGCGCCATGCACCATGGCGTACGCTTCATGGTGGTGGCGCCAAGCTCGACACTCGATTTGATGATGGCCACTGGCGATGACGTCGCCCTGGAAGAGCGTGATCCCGGCGAGTTGCTGGATGTTATGGGGCAGCGGTTGGATGTGGCTGCCCTTAATCCTGTGTTCGACGTCACCCCGGCCGATCTGATTGATGTGATCGTGACCGAAAAAGGCATTGTCGAGCGGCCGGATACGGCGAAGTTGGCCAAGTTGATGTGCCGTAAGCGGCTGCATTAAAGGCTTTGCTGTCTGTGGCGTCGCTATCACCGGCAAGCCAGTTTCCGCCTTTGATAGGTGGGCACATCCAAAATGTGGGAGCGGGCTTGCCCGCGATTGGCCTTAAAAGTCAATAAACCCCTCGGATCTGCACCGGAAAAATAGCACCACCCTATCTCTGAGCCCCTCTCGTCGCCCTCAAGCCTGTCATCCGTCAACTTACTATGCTCCATGCGCATCTGGGGGATAGGTGCGTGGCGGCGATTGTGATAACATCCGGCGGTTTCCAGGGCTGCCCCGAGGGGTTGCCTATAACGTGCAGATCCGTGTCATAACTCGTTGATTTGTCGTAAGTCGTTGTCAGGCACTCTGCCGGCAGCGGCGAGCTTCGTTCGTCCCATAGGATGTGACGAGGTTTCACCCGAAAAAGGAATCAGGCTTCTCATGGGCGAACTGGCCAAAGAAATCCTCCCGGTCAATATCGAAGACGAGCTGAAACAGTCCTACCTCGACTACGCGATGAGCGTAATTGTCGGTCGAGCACTGCCTGATGCGCGCGATGGCTTGAAGCCCGTGCACCGGCGTGTGCTGTTCGCGATGAGCGAGCTGGGTAACGACTGGAACAAGCCGTACAAGAAATCTGCCCGTGTTGTCGGTGACGTGATCGGTAAGTATCACCCTCACGGCGACACTGCGGTGTACGACACCATCGTTCGGATGGCTCAGCCGTTTTCCCTGCGCTACCTGCTGGTAGACGGCCAGGGTAACTTCGGTTCGGTCGACGGCGACAACGCTGCGGCCATGCGATACACCGAAGTGCGCATGACCAAGCTGGCGCACGAGCTGCTGGCCGACCTGCACAAAGAAACCGTGGACTGGGTGCCGAACTACGACGGCACCGAAATGATCCCGGCGGTCATGCCGACCCGTATTCCCAACCTGCTGGTCAACGGCTCCAGCGGTATCGCCGTGGGCATGGCCACCAACATTCCGCCGCACAACCTCGGTGAAGTCATCGACGGTTGCCTGGCCCTCATCGACAACCCCGAGTTGACCGTCGATGAGCTGATGCAATACATCCCCGGCCCGGACTTCCCGACCGCCGCGATCATCAACGGTCGCGCCGGTATCATCGAAGCCTACCGTACCGGTCGCGGCCGCATCTACATGCGCGCCCGCTCGATGATCGAAGACATCGACAAGGTCGGTGGCCGTCAGCAGATCGTCATCACCGAACTCCCTTACCAGCTGAACAAGGCGCGTCTGATCGAGAAGATCGCCGAGCTGGTTAAAGAGAAGAAGCTGGAAGGCATCACCGAACTGCGCGACGAGTCCGACAAAGACGGTATGCGCGTGGTGATCGAGCTGCGTCGTGGCGAAGTGCCTGAGGTGATCCTCAACAACCTCTACGCCCAGACCCAGCTGCAAAGCGTGTTTGGCATCAACGTGGTTGCACTGATCGACGGCCGCCCGCGCATCCTGAACCTCAAGGACCTGCTGGAAGCCTTCGTGCGTCACCGCCGCGAAGTGGTGACCCGCCGTACCGTGTTCGAACTGCGCAAGGCCCGCGAGCGCGGCCACATCCTGGAAGGTCAGGCGGTTGCACTGTCGAACATCGACCCGGTTATCGCGCTGATCAAGGCTTCGCCGACGCCGTCGGAAGCGAAAGAAGCCCTGATCAAGATGCCGTGGGAATCCAGCGCCGTGGTGGCGATGGTTGAACGCGCCGGTGCCGACTCCTGCCGTCCCGAGACCCTCGACCCGCAATACGGTCTGCGCGACGGCAAGTACTTCCTGTCGCCGGAGCAGGCTCAGGCCATCCTCGAGCTGCGTCTGCACCGCCTGACTGGCCTGGAGCACGAGAAGCTGCTGGCCGAGTACCAGGAGATCCTCAACCAGATCGGCGAGCTGATCCGCATCCTCAACAGTGCCGTGCGCCTGATGGAAGTGATCCGCGAAGAGCTGGAAGTGATCCGCGCCGAATACGGCGACGTGCGCCGCACCGAAATCCTTGATGCCCGTCTCGACCTGACCCTGGGTGACATGATCCCGGAAGAAGAGCGCGTTGTGACCATTTCCCACGGTGGCTACGCCAAGACTCAGCCTTTGGCTGCGTACCAGGCCCAGCGTCGTGGCGGTAAAGGCAAATCGGCGACTGGCGTGAAGGATGAGGACTACATCGCTCACCTGCTGGTTGCCAACAGTCACACCACGCTGCTGCTGTTCTCCAGCAAGGGCAAGGTGTACTGGCTGAAAACCTATGAAATCCCGGAGGCCTCGCGTGCCGCCCGTGGTCGTCCATTGGTCAACCTGCTGCCGCTGGACAGTGATGAATACATCACCACCATGCTGCCGGTCGATGAGTACACCGAAGGTCACTTCATCTTCATGGCCACCGCCAAAGGTACTGTGAAGAAGACCCCGCTGGAATCCTTCAGCCGTCAACGCAGTGTGGGCCTGATCGCCCTGGAGCTGGACGAAGGCGACGTGTTGATTTCCGCCGCGATCACCGATGGTGAGCGTGAAGTCATGCTGTTCTCCGACGGCGGCAAAGTGACGCGCTTCAAGGAATCCGACGTTCGCGCCATGGGCCGTACCGCTCGCGGTGTGCGCGGCATGCGTCTGCCGGAAGGGCAGAAGCTGATTTCGATGCTGATCCCGGAAGAAGGCAGCCAGATCCTTACCGCTTCGGCGCGTGGTTATGGCAAGCGCACCGCCATCAGCGAGTTCCCGGAGTACAAGCGTGGCGGCCAGGGCGTAATCGCCATGGTCAGCAACGATCGCAACGGCCGTCTGGTCGGCGCGGTCCAGGTGCTCGACGGCGAGGAAATCATGCTGATTTCCGACCAGGGTACTTTGGTGCGTACACGTGTGGCTGAAGTGTCGAGCCTGGGCCGTAACACCCAGGGCGTGACGCTGATCAAGCTGGCCAGCGACGAAACCCTGGTCGGCCTGGAGCGTGTCCAGGAGCCATCGGAAGTCGAAGGCGAAGAGCTGGAAGGCGAGGAAGGTGCGGTATTCGATGGCGAGGTGATCGCAGCAGGCGATGACAACGTCGACGAGCCAACCCTCGATGCTGCCGCAGACGAAGAAGAACCGCAGGAATAAGCGGACACACAGGGGGCGGATGAAGATTCGCCCCCTTGTTGTTTGTCCGTATGGAAATATCGACAGCCATGGAGATCCAGTGTGGGATCGGGTGTCGGCTGATATGTTTGCGTGACTACCACCAGATCAGAGTGAGATTGGATGTGAGCAAGAGAGCCTATAACTTCTGTGCCGGTCCCGCGGCGCTTCCTGAAGCAGTCCTGCAGCGCGCGCAGGGTGAACTCCTCGACTGGCATGGAAAAGGCCTCTCCGTGATGGAAATGAGCCATCGCAGCGATGAGTTCGTGTCCATTGCCACCAAGGCCGAGCAGGATCTGCGCGACTTGCTGGACATCCCCTCCAATTACAAAGTGCTGTTCCTGCAAGGCGGCGCCAGCCAGCAGTTCGCGCAAATCCCGCTGAACCTGTTGCCCGAACAAGGCACTGCCGACTATATCGACACCGGCATTTGGGGCCAGAAGGCGATTGAAGAAGCGTCGCGCTACGGCCACGTCAACGTGGCGGGCACTGCCAAGCCTTACGACTACTTCGCCATTCCCGGTCAGAACGAGTGGAAGTTGTCCAAGAACGCCGCCTACGTTCACTACGTCGCCAACGAAACCATTGGCGGCCTGGAGTTCGACTGGGTGCCGGAAGTGGGCGACGTGCCGTTGGTGTGTGACATGTCTTCGGACATTCTGTCGCGCCCGATCGATGTGTCCAAGTACGGCATGATCTACGCCGGTGCGCAGAAGAACATCGGCCCGAGCGGTATTCTGGTCAACATCATCCGCGAAGACCTGCTGGGGCGTGCGCGTTCGGTGTGCCCGACCATGCTCAACTACAAGGTCGCGGCCGATAACGGTTCGATGTACAACACCCCGCCGGCCTTTGCATGGTATCTCTCGGGCCTGGTGTTCGAGTGGCTGAAAGAGCAGGGCGGCGTGGCGGCCATGGGTAAGCTTAACGAAGAGAAGCAGCGCACGCTGTATGACTTCATCGACGCCAGCGGCCTCTACAGCAACCCGATCAACCTCACCGACCGCTCGTGGATGAACGTGCCGTTCCGCCTGGCTGACGACCGTCTGGACAAGCCCTTCCTGGCCGGTGCCGACGAGCGCGGCTTGCTGAACCTCAAGGGCCACCGCTCGGTAGGTGGCATGCGCGCCTCCATCTACAACGCTGTCGATATCAACGCCATCAAGGCGCTGATTTCCTACATGGCAGAGTTCGAAAAGGAACACGGCTAATGTCTGAGCAAGAACTCAAGGCCCTGCGCGTACGCATTGACAGCCTGGACGAGAAAGTCCTGGAGCTGATCAGTGAGCGCGCGCGGTGCGCCCAGGAAGTAGCACGGGTAAAAATGGCCTCACTGGCTGAAGGCGAAGTGCCGGTGTTCTACCGGCCTGAGCGCGAAGCCCAGGTGCTCAAGCGCGTGATGGAGCGCAACAAGGGCCCGTTGGGCAACGAGGAGATGGCGCGGTTGTTCCGTGAAATCATGTCGTCATGCCTGGCGCTGGAGCAGCCGCTGAAAGTGGCGTATCTCGGCCCTGAAGGCACCTTCACCCAGGCGGCGGCCATGAAGCACTTCGGCCACGCCGTGATCAGCAAGCCGATGGCGGCGATCGACGAAGTGTTCCGTGAAGTGGCGGCCGGTGCGGTGAATTTTGGCGTGGTGCCGGTGGAAAACTCCACCGAAGGCGCCGTCAACCACACGTTGGACAGCTTCCTTGAGCACGACATGGTGATCTGCGGCGAAGTCGAGCTGCGCATCCACCACCACTTGTTGGTGGGCGAGAACACCAAGACCGACAGCATCAGCCGCATCTATTCCCACGCGCAATCGTTGGCTCAATGCCGCAAGTGGCTGGACGCGCATTACCCGAATGTCGAGCGCGTGGCGGTGTCCAGCAACGCCGAAGCGGCCAAGCGGGTCAAGGGTGAGTGGAATTCGGCGGCGATTGCCGGCGACATGGCCGCTGGCCTGTATGGCCTGACGCGCCTGGCCGAGAAAATCGAGGATCGCCCGGACAACTCCACGCGCTTCCTGATGATCGGCAGCCAGGAAGTGCCGCCGACGGGCGATGACAAGACTTCAATCATCGTCTCCATGAGCAACAAGCCCGGCGCGCTGCATGAGCTGCTGGTGCCGTTCCACGATAACGGGATTGACCTGACGCGAATCGAGACACGTCCTTCGCGCAGCGGTAAATGGACGTATGTGTTCTTTATCGACTTCGTCGGCCATCACCGCGACCCACTGGTTAAAGGTGTGCTGGAGAAAATCAGTCAGGAAGCCGTGGCACTCAAGGTGCTGGGCTCTTACCCGAAAGCGGTTTTGTGAGGCTTTAACATGAGTGGCAACTTCCTCGCCCTGGCTCAGCCGGGCGTGCAACAACTGTCGCCCTACGTTCCGGGCAAGCCTGTGGACGAGCTGGCGCGTGAGTTGAACCTGGACCCGTCCAGGATCGTAAAGCTGGCCAGTAACGAAAACCCGTTGGGCCCGAGCCCCAAAGTGTTGGCGGCGATTCGTGACGAGTTGGCTGAGCTTACGCGCTATCCGGACGGTAACGGTTTTGCCCTCAAGTCGCTGCTCGCGCAAACCTGCCGGGTCGAGCTGAACCAGGTGACGTTGGGTAACGGTTCCAACGATATTCTAGAGTTGGTGGGGCGTGCCTACCTGGCGCCTGGCCTGAATGCGGTGTTCAGCGAGCACGCGTTTGCGGTGTACCCGATCGTGACTCAGGCGGTCGGTGCCGACGCGCGTGTTATTCCTGCCAAGGACTGGGGGCATGACCTGCCGGCCATGCTGGCGGCCATTGACGCGCAAACCCGCGTGGTGTTTATCGCCAACCCGAACAACCCGACCGGTACCTGGTTTGACGCTCAGGCGCTGAACGACTTCCTGCAGGATGTGCCGGAGCATGTGCTGGTCGTGCTGGACGAGGCCTACATCGAGTACGCCGAAGGCAGCGACCTGCCGGATGGCCTGGATTTCCTTGCGGCTTACCCCAACCTGCTGGTCTCGCGTACCTTCTCCAAGGCCTATGGCCTGGCGTCGCTGCGGGTCGGTTACGGCTTGTCCACCGCGGTGGTCGCCGATGTGCTGAACCGCGTGCGCCAGCCGTTCAACGTCAACAGCCTTGCCCTGGCGGCGGCCTGTGCGGCGGTGAAGGATGCCGAGTACCTGGAAGAAAGTCGTCGCATCAATGAAAGCGGCATGCTGCAACTGCAGGAAGGTTTCCGTGAGTTGGGGCTGGGCTGGATCCCTTCCAAGGGCAACTTCATTTGCGTCGACCTTGGCCAGGTGGCTGCGCCGGTGTTTCAGGGCCTGTTGCGCGAAGGCGTGATCGTGCGCCCGGTGGCCAACTACGGCATGCCGAACCACCTGCGTATCACCATTGGCTTGCCGGCAGAAAATACGCGCTTCCTGGAGGCGTTGGCCAAGGTTCTGGCCCGTGGTTGATGTCACTGCATTGCAACCTGTTGTGCCTATGATCGGTCGCCTGGTGGTGGTCGGTCTGGGGTTGATCGGCGGCTCCTTCGCCAAAGGCCTGCGTGAAAGCGGCTTGTGTGGCGAAGTGGTCGGTGTTGACCTGGACCCGCAATCGCGCAAGCTGGCGGTTGAGCTGGGCGTGGTGGATCGCTGTGAGGCGGACCTGGCGGTCGCTTGCCAGGGCGCCGATGTGATCCAGCTCGCCGTGCCAATTCTGGCGATGGAGAAGTTGCTGGCCTTGCTGGCCGCTATGGACTTGGGGCAGGCGATCCTGACGGATGTCGGCAGCGCCAAGGGCAATGTGGTGCGCGCCGCGCAACGGGCCTTTGGCGGCATGCCTGCACGCTTTGTACCGGGCCATCCGATTGCCGGCTCCGAGCAGAGCGGGGTGGAAGCCTCCAATGCGCAGCTGTTCCGTCGCCATAAGGTGATCCTGACGCCGCTTGAGCAAACCGATCCGGTAGCGCTGGCGGTGGTGGACCGTCTTTGGCGCGAGCTGGGCGCGGATGTCGAGCATATGCAGGTCGAGCGCCACGACGAAGTGCTGGCGGCGACCAGCCACTTGCCGCATTTGCTGGCGTTTGGTCTGGTGGATTCCCTGGCCAAACGTAACGAGAACCTCGATATTTTCCGCTACGCCGCCGGTGGCTTCCGTGATTTCACGCGGATTGCCGGCAGCGACCCGGTGATGTGGCACGACATCTTCCTCGCCAATCGCGAAGCGGTGTTGCGCACCCTGGACACCTTCCGCAGTGACCTTGACGCCTTGCGCGACGCGGTCGATGCCGGGGATGGCCATCAATTGTTGGGCGTATTCACCCGTGCGCGGGTGGCACGTGAGCATTTCAGCAAAATCCTGGCTCGCCGGGCTTATATGGAAACTGCAGTGAACGCCGATGAGCTGAACTTCCTCGCCAACCCGGGTGGCCGCTTGAGCGGGCAAATCCGGGTGCCGGGCGACAAGTCGATCTCGCATCGCTCGATCATGCTCGGTTCGTTGGCCGATGGCGTGACCGAGATCGAAGGTTTCCTCGAAGGTGAAGATGCGCTGGCGACGTTGCAGGCTTTTCGCGACATGGGTGTTGTGATTGAAGGGCCGCACCATGGGCGCGTGACCATTCATGGGGTAGGCCTGCATGGCTTGAAGCCGGCGCCGGGGCCGATCTACCTGGGTAACTCGGGCACGTCGATGCGCCTGTTGTCCGGCTTGCTGGCGGCGCAACGCTTCGACAGTGTGCTGACGGGTGACGCTTCGCTGTCCAAGCGCCCGATGAGCCGCGTGGCTGAGCCGTTGCGGGAGATGGGGGCGGTGATCGAGACCGGCCCGCAGGGGCGCCCGCCGTTGACTATCCGCGGTGGTCAGGCCTTGAAGGGGGTTACTTATGCGCTGCCGATGGCCAGTGCTCAGGTCAAATCCTGTCTATTGCTGGCTGGGTTGTATGCCGCGGGTAAAACCTCGGTGATCGAGCCTGCGCCGACCCGTGACCACACCGAGCGAATGCTGCGTGGGTTTGGCTGCCCGGTGGTGGTGGAAGGGGCGATGGCATCGGTGGAATCCGGGCATGCGCTGACCGCTACACATATAGAGGTGCCGGGGGATATTTCCTCTTCGGCGTTCTTCCTGGTGGCAGCGTCGATTGCCGAAGGCTCCGAGTTGCTCCTGGAACATGTTGGTATCAACCCGACGCGTACCGGGGTGATCGATATTCTGCGGTTGATGGGCGCGGACATCACCCTGGAAAACCTGCGGGAAGTTGGCGGTGAGCCGGTGGCTGACTTGCGGGTGCGTGCCGCTGCACTAAAAGGGATCGAAATTCCCGAAGCGTTGGTGCCGTTGGCTATCGATGAGTTCCCGGTGTTGTTTGTTGCGGCCGCCTGTGCCGAGGGCCGCACGGTATTGCGCGGTGCTCAAGAGCTGCGAGTCAAAGAGTCCGACCGTATCCAGGTCATGGCCGACGGTCTCCTGGCATTGGGCGTGAAGTGTGAACCGACACCTGATGGGATTATCATTGATGGTGGCCTGATGGGCGGCGGTGAAGTGCTTGCCCATGGCGATCACCGGATTGCCATGGCATTCAGCGTGGCTTCCCTGCGGGCGACGGCGCCGATTCGTATCCGTGACTGCGCCAACGTAGCTACATCTTTTCCGAATTTTCTTACACTGTGTGCCCAAGTCGGCATCCGTGTTGCCCAAGAGGCTCAATTGTGAATATCAAAGCACCGGTGATTACCATCGACGGGCCAAGTGGCTCGGGCAAAGGCACGATCGCCGGCATCCTGGCCAAGCGCCTGGGCTGGTGCCTGCTGGATTCCGGCGCGCTTTACCGCCTGCTGGCATTTGCCGCACGCAACCATGGCGTCGACCTGACCAACGAAGAATCCTTGAAGTTGCTGGCGGCGCACCTTGATGTGCAGTTCGTCGGCGCGACGGAAGGTCATCCCCAGCGCATTATCCTGGAAGGGGACGATGTGACGGATGATCTGCGTAATGAACAAGTGGGCTCCTGGGCGTCCCAGGTTGCCGCGCTGCCGGCCGTGCGTGACGCTTTGCTGCAGCGCCAGCGGGCTTTTCAGGAGCCGCCCGGCCTGGTGGCCGATGGCCGCGATATGGGCACCGTGGTGTTTCCGGATGCGCCGCTGAAGATTTTCCTGACCGCCAGCGCCGAGGAGCGGGCGCGTCGCCGCTACTTGCAGTTGAAGGGCAAAGTCGATGGTGTTAGTCTGTCGAGTCTGCTAGATGAGATCCGTGCACGCGATGAGCGTGATACCCAGCGTGCGGTAGCCCCGCTCAAGCCGGCGGCTGACGCCATACAGCTGGATTCCACGGAGTTGTCCATCGAGCAGGTGCTGGAACGCATCTTGAGTGAAATCGCCATTCGCGATATCGCCGGGTGACCAAGAAGGCTGCAGGGGACCAGTCATAGTCCTGCGGTGCTTCTTCTAATTGAAACTAACCCACACCGTCTGGGGTGTGGAGATGGGCGTATTCTTCGCCCTTATCAACAGGAATTAAAATGAGCGAAAGCTTTGCGGAACTCTTTGAAGAAAGCCTAAAAACCCTGAACCTTCAGGCAGGCTCCATCATCACCGGTGTTATCGTTGATATCGATTACCAAGCTCGCTGGGTAACCGTTCACGCTGGTCTGAAGTCTGAAGCTCTGATCCCGCTGGAACAGTTCTACAACGATGCTGGCGACCTGACTATCAATGTCGGTGACGAAGTTCACGTTGCTCTGGACTCGGTTGAAGACGGTTTCGGTGAAACCAAGCTGTCCCGTGAAAAAGCCAAGCGCGCTGAATGCTGGATTGTTCTCGAAGCAGCCTTCGCAGCTGAAGAAGTGGTCAAGGGCGTTATCAACGGTAAGGTTAAAGGCGGCTTCACTGTCGACGTTAACGGCATCCGTGCGTTCCTGCCAGGTTCTTTGGTCGACGTTCGTCCAGTGCGCGACACCACGCACCTGGAAGGCAAAGAACTCGAATTCAAGGTCATCAAACTCGACCAGAAGCGCAACAACGTTGTCGTTTCCCGTCGCAGCGTCCTGGAAGCAGAGAACTCCGCCGAGCGTGAAGCTCTGCTGGAATCCCTGCAGGAAGGCCAACAAGTCAAAGGTATCGTCAAGAACCTCACCGATTACGGCGCATTCGTCGATCTGGGTGGCGTCGATGGCCTGCTGCACATTACCGACATGGCTTGGAAGCGTATCAAGCATCCTTCCGAAATCGTCAACGTTGGCGACGAGATCGATGTCAAGGTTCTGAAGTACGATCGTGAGCGCAACCGCGTTTCTCTGGGCTTGAAGCAGCTGGGCGAAGATCCATGGGTTGCTATCAAAGCACGTTACCCAGAAAGCACTCGCGTAACCGCGCGTGTTACCAACCTGACCGACTACGGCTGCTTCGCTGAGCTGGAAGAAGGCGTGGAAGGCCTGGTACACGTTTCCGAAATGGACTGGACCAACAAAAACATCCACCCTTCGAAAGTCGTACAAGTCGGCGACGAAGTGGAAGTTATGGTTCTGGACATCGACGAAGAGCGTCGTCGTATCTCCCTGGGCATCAAGCAGTGCAAATCTAACCCATGGGAAGATTTCTCTGGCCAGTTCAACAAGGGCGATAAAATCTCCGGCACCATCAAGTCGATCACCGATTTCGGTATCTTCATTGGTCTGGACGGCGGCATCGACGGCCTGGTTCACCTGTCCGACATCTCCTGGAACGAAGTTGGCGAAGAAGCTGTTCGTCGTTTCAAGAAGGGCGACGAGCTGGACACCGTTATCCTGTCGGTTGACCCAGAGCGCGAGCGCATCTCCCTGGGTATCAAGCAACTGGAAAGCGATCCGTTCTCCGAGTACGTTCAAGAGAACGACAAAGGCGCAATCGTTAAAGGCACTGTGAAAGAAGTTGACGCCAAAGGCGCCATCATCGTTCTGGCCGACGATATCGAAGCGACTCTGAAAGCCTCCGAAATCAGCCGTGACCGCGTTGAAGACGCGCGCAACGTTCTGAAAGAAGGCCAGGAAGTAGAAGCCAAGATCATCAGCGTTGACCGCAAGAGCCGCGTGATCCAACTCTCCATCAAGTCGAAAGACGAGATCGAAGAGAAAGAAGCAATCCAGAGCCTGCGCGACAAGCCAGCGACCTCTGACATCGCTTCGGGTCCGACCACTCTGGGCGACCTGCTGCGTGCACAAATGGAAAAACAGAACTAAGTTCTGTCCGACCATTAAAAAGGGCGACTTCGGTCGCCCTTTTTTGTGCCTGAAATTCGTTGAATCAACAAATGAGAACCAAGCTGCGCAGCCGGGTGTCAGAACTGACTATAGTTCTTCATAAAAGCGCTGCAGCGTTGTTGATTCAATAAGGATTTAAATGAACAGGCTTATCATTTTGCTCGCGGTCGTAATACTTGCTGGCTGCTCTGCCACCAGTGCCAAAACACACGCCAAGCGCGGCGTTAGTGGCATTGAGATCGACTGCTCGGGCCTTGGCAGTAACTGGGATAAGTGCGAGAAACGCGCGGCTCGGGAATGCAAGATGCAGGGCTACAAGGTCGTCACCCGATCCAGTGATGCCAAGGATGAAGAGGGCGACTACCTGTTCGGCTGGAACCCCGCCGGCGCTGTTACTCGCACCATGTTGGTGATCTGCAAATGAGGCTGCCAAGCGTGGGTTGCGGGTGTCTGGCTATGCTGCAGATAAGTTGCTGGGTGGGCTGTTCAAATTCATCGAGTCATGCTAAAACCTTCGAAGCGCTTTTCCTAGCTGCTTGAAAAAGAAGGGAAAAATATGACGAAGTCGGAGTTGATCGAACGAATTGTCACCCATCAAGGGCTGCTTTCATCCAAGGATGTGGAGCTGGCTATCAAGACTATGCTCGAACAGATGTCCCAATGTCTGGCCACCGGAGACCGAATTGAGATCCGTGGGTTTGGCAGCTTCTCCTTGCACTATCGCGCACCGCGTGTAGGTCGTAACCCGAAGACCGGGCAATCCGTCAGCCTCGACGGTAAGTTTGTGCCTCACTTCAAGCCGGGCAAGGAGCTGCGTGATCGAGTGAACGAAGACGAAGAAGAAGGCGTCTGAGTCTTTTTGAAGTAGGAGAAAGTTATGCGTGGGGTTAAGCGCGCTGTCCTGGTGCTGGTGGCATTGGTTATTGCACTGGTGGTTTTAGGCTTTGTGTTGGAAAACCAACAAAGCGTCTCCCTTTCGTTTTTCGGTTGGGGCACTGCGCAGATGCCCGTAGCGGTATTTGTCGTGGCGGCGCTGATCATTGGCATGCTGATTGGTCCACTGCTCGGCGTTGGGATTTCGCGTAGCCGGCGGCAGAAATCGAGCACAACGGGACGCATCTAGTCGGGCACATTTGCGAGGGTGTCTTGATGAGTGCCGAGCCTGCTGGCTCTATGGAGTGGCAAGCCAGTCTTCTGGTGTTTTCGCCATTCCGATCGTCCTCGCTTGCAGCGACCTGCTCTTGAATGCGTATAAGTTGTGCCGCGCAAATTTGTTATAGATATCGTTTCCAGGACTCTCCAGCCATACCTGGCGCTATTCGAGCTCTGCTCCCTCCGTCTCTCCCGCCTCTGCACGCTGCCCTCATAGCGGCTCAATCAAAGAAATCCGTTGATTCCTTAGCGCAAATCGTCGCCGTGTTGCTCGGTGTTTAAAGCGATTTCAATATGTAAAACAAGTCACGTGTTGCACTGCCCAGCGACAAGTGGGCTTTAGCAATGCGCTATTACTTAATCAAGTATCGCTCAAGTTGCCGCCTGATAAAGCTTAAATAGTTGTGCTCATCTATCGTGTCTGGCGCTATCGAGCATGCGTTTTGATCGAGCCATTATCGATAATAAGTTTGTGAGCTATGCAACTAATTTTAAGCGCAGGAGATTGCTGAGTTACTTGCCGTATATGGCAGATCAGAATCATTGCGATAACCCATGAGCGCGTAAAAGCGCTTTGATCGTTCAGTTTTGTTGAATTGGAGAGTGAGCGCTGTATCATCTAGGGCCCCCGCATGTCCTTGATAGCACGGCGTAGCTGCCGACATCCGCGGGTTTCTTTTTTGTAGTAGTCGCCTAGGCGAAAACGAATCAACCACCCGGCTCGAGGGTGAGTAGCCCGTAAGGCGTGAGTCAAAGACCAGGCTGCTTGGCTCCAGCGGTTACAGCATCGAACCCTGGGTGCTGTCCCGGTAGCGTATTTTGTAGGAAAAGGTTTACGTAAAATTCCACTGGGGTGACAGGAAAAATCTGAATGGTGAAGGACGTGTTTCAGACATGATTATGTTTAAACCTAAAGCGCGTTATTCTTTCCGCCCCGTCTCTAACCGTTAGCAGTGAGGGTGTGGCAGGGAAGCTCTCCTCTACGAAAAAGTGGCGCAGAAGCCGACTTTGCCCCAGGCACCTAATAACGTAGCACCGAAGCCAGGTAATTTTGATGATTCAATTTCTCGATCTAAAATCATTGAACAAGACACTCCGTGAAGAGCTGGTGGACGCTGCCACACGTGTCATTGACTCGGGTTGGTATATTCAGGGCGAGCACCTCAAGCGGTTCGAGGAAGAGTTCGCCGCCTACACGGGCGCGAGCCGCTGTGTTGGCGTAGCCAACGGGCTGGATGCTCTGACATTGACGATTCGCGCTTGGAAAGCGCTGGGAAAGCTCAAGGATCACGATGAGGTGATTGTCCCAGCTAATACTTATATCGCGACACTGTTGGCCGTTACGGAAAATAATCTGAAACCGATTTTGGTCGAGCCTGACGAGGATACCTATAACCTTTGCCCCAAGAACGTTGAGCGCGCGCTGACAGAAAAAACTCGATTGATCCTGCCGGTCCATCTCTATGGGCAGTTGGCCGATATGCCCGCAATCAACGCAATCGCCAAGCGTGAGAATCTGCTGGTGCTGGAAGACTCTGCTCAGGCGCATGGCGCTCAGATCGAGGGTAAGTGTGCGGGTAACTGGGGGGATGCATCAGGGTTCAGCTTCTACCCAGGTAAAAACCTGGGGGCGTTGGGTGATGCCGGGGCCATTACTTCCAGTGATGCTGACTTGGTCAGCATGATTCAGGCATTACGAAACTACGGTTCACATGAAAAGTACAAAAACCTCGTCCAGGGCGTGAATAGCCGGCTGGATGAGATTCAAGCTGCCATGTTGAGCGTCAAACTCAAATACCTGGAGGCCCAGACCGAAGCGCGTCGACGTGTGGCGGCCACCTATATGGCCGGAATAAACAACCCTTCGATCAAGTTGCCCCTGGGTGGTGACGTTGACGTGATGAGCCACACCGCACATGTTTGGCACCTGTTTGTCGTGCGCTCTGAGCAGCGTGAAAAGCTGCAATCTCATCTTACTGCGTCCGGCGTTCAAACATTAATTCACTACCCGATCCCGCCTCATCAGCAACAGGCCTATGTGGGTGCTGATTTTTATAATAAATCGTTTCCCCTTACCGAGCGTATTCATCAGGAAGTCTTGAGCCTGCCGATGAGCCCGGTCATGACGGATGCCGAGATGCAGGGTGTTATTGAAGCCTGTAACAGCTTTTCTGCAGAAGCCTGAATATGACACTGCTTAAAACAAGCTTTCTCAACGGCATTGCTGTAGTGATTAAAATGCTCACTTTGTTGGGCATCAATAAAATGTTGGCCATCTATGTGGGGCCCTCTGGATACGCAGCGCTGGGCCAGTTCCAAAACGCAGTGCAGATGGTGACCACCTTCTCAACGGGCGCCATCAGTACCGGCGTGACAAAATACACCGCTGAATATCAAGACGATGAGGGCGCGCAGCACTGCGTATGGCGCACGGCGGGTACGATTGCTTGTGTTGGCTCCGTGTTGACTTCCATCCTTATTATTCTATTCAGTAAACCCCTGGCGGTATGGTGTTTTAACGACGAATCGCTCTACAGCGTTTTTATCTGGTGCGCGGCTACGCTTATCTTTTTTTCATTCAATACACTGCTGCTTGCGATCCTTAACGGCAAAAAGGAAATCAATCGATACATTCTCGCAAACATCGGAGGAAGCGTTCTTTCGCTTTTAGTCATTATCGTCATGGTGACTCAGTTTGGCTTGTACGGCGCACTGATTTCGTTGGTGTTGTATCAGTCAATCGCTTTTTTTGTGACATGCCTGCTGTGCTACAGAACACCGTGGTTTCGTTTGTCGAATCTGTTTGGAAAACTGGATAAACAAGTCGCGATAAATTTGACCAAATTTACTGCAATGGCGCTCACGACAGCGGCCTGCGTGCCGGTTAGTCATATCCTGGTGCGGAACTATCTGGGCTTGGAATTTGGCTGGGAAACAGCGGGGTACTGGGAGGCCATGTGGCGTTTAAGTACGGCTTATCTATTGCTGGTGACCACAACGCTCGGGTTGTATTTTCTACCCAGGTTGTCCGAGTTGGTCGACCCTCAGGAGATTAAGAGAGAGATTATCCAAGGCTACAAATTGATTTTGCCTGTTGCCATGGTCTGTGGTTTGGTTATCTATCTTTTAAGAGATTTCATAATCGGTCTGCTGTTCACCGGCGCGTTTAGCCCGATGAGAGATTTTTTTGCCTGGCAGATGCTCGGTGACACGCTGAAGATTGCCAGTTGGATACTTGCCTACCTGATGTTGGGCAAGGCAATGGTGAAGATGTATATCCTTACGGAAGTGTTTTTTTCACTCGGGTTCTACCTGTTGACCGTCGCACTGACGAAGGTAGGCGGCCCTGTCGGGGTGACGTGGGCACATGCGCTTAACTACGGGGTGTACTGGCTAGTCATGTATTTTCTTATTTACAGAAAATTAAATAAAAATAACGCTGGGTGAGGACGTTTTGACCATGAGTGGCTTGCTATCTTCAATCCGCGACATGATTTTAGCGCAAGAAGACGTTAACAAGAGTGTCGAATTGTCTGAGGTGTATGGGGCAATACTCTGGGCGGTTGATAAAGGTATATATGACGACCCCGAGCTTGAAGACCTGTTAACCGCGCGGTGCACGGATGTATTGCCAAACAATAGTGGTCACACACCTTCAAAAGATTGTATTCATCTGATTTCTGAGCCCTATCTGATCGGTGGTCATACTCGACTGATGGAGCAGCTTTCCACGATGCACCGGGAAAAACCGGATCTGCTGATAACTCGGCAAAGTGATGAGAAAGCGATTGAGCGTACCCGCGGGTTTTTTGACACGTGTACGGTTATAGGCGCTTATACACCTGTGGAGAAAATCGCTGCAATCGTAGAATCGCTTAAATCGTACCGTCGGATTGTTTTGCATATTCATCCGGATGACATGATTTCTGTTATTGCATGCAAAATAGTGAAGAGTTTTACGCAGGCTAAGGTCTTTTTCGTCAATCACGCAGATCACGTGTTCACCTACGGCAGTTCGGTGGCGGACGTGTACTTTGAACTTAGTACATTCGGTCGACGCCGGGATATGAAGAAGACAATCAGCGGGCAGAAGTCGTTTCTGGGGATTCCGCTGACAAGTACCCTCGTCACAAAGACTCACCGCTTGCCTGGCAAACAGGATGCGTTAAATTTTTTCAGCGCAGCATCTCCATTCAAGTTTAAGCCGGTCAAGCACTATGATCTGAGACCCGCCATCCACAGAGTGCTTTCTGAATTTAAACACTCGACATTCTGGATTGTCGGCGCCAGCCCGCTTACAAATTTCTGGTGGTGGCCGTTAAAGCTCAGGTACTGGAGCCGATTCAAGATATTATCGTCTGTGCCCTACGAAAGTTATTTAAAGCTTTTAGAGTCAGCGGATTTTTACGTTGATAGTTATCCTACCCCGGGGGGAACCGCGTTTGCGGAGCAACTCTTTAAAGGCCGTCGGTGTGTTGGGCTGCGCGCCCCCGTACAAGGTTATTCGCCTGCGGATAATTTAAAAGATGAAAGTGTCGATGATTTTATTGCGAGCATTCTACATCGCCAGAACGGTAGCGAAATTATACAGTCGGTGTTGGCCGTTAATGGTTATGAGGCAGTTAAATCCCGTTATCAAGCGTGCCTGTATGACGGCGTTATGTGTGCGAATGAGATGGAGGCGTACGTCACATGGACTGGGGATATAGCCGTCTACCAGCAGGCGGGGAAAATAACCACGGCGATTCCACCGGCGGTCGTGTCTAGATTAATTGATTTTGATAAGCGTTTTTTACCGGCATTGTTTTTTGAACTCAGTGCCACACAAAAAGTTAAGGTTGCCCTCAAATTAGCTTGTTTAAAGCTTAAGAGGCAGGGTGGCAAAGAAAATAGGCCGGGTAAAGTATGAGTGCGTTAGGCCTGCGCTTTTTTTTAATAATGCTGATGCTGTCAGATTACGTTATTTTAACGCTCCACGCTCCCAGCGTTGTGGGCGCTTGGCGTGAAGGCGCCGCACTGCTTTATATTCTATTGATGGTGTTGATTGCATTTTTTTATGCAGGTACTCGCTTTTCGCTTCCGAGTAGATATAAAACGCCGTTGCTGTTGGTTTTATTCTTTTTAGTGTTCTATTGCGTGTGCGGTGATTTTACAGAGGCGTCCTTTCGGATGTTTCGATCATTTGCTATGCCGGTGCTCTTTGCATTGGCGGTGAATGCGGTGTGTATGGGGTTAACGCTTGAGACTAAGTTGCGTGTTATATTTTCTACACTGGTGGTGATGACTTTTATTTCAGGCGGGTATGCGTTGTATCAATATCAGACGATCAGTGACCCGGAGCAGTTCTGGTACTGGCCGTTGCTGTCTGAGAAAGGATTTACATTGGAGACCTATAACTCCATGAGGGACGGCAATCCCAGGATGTCCGGATTTTTTACCGGTACTCTGGAGTTTTCAGCATTTATTTTGAATACCGCACTGTTTACGCTGTGCCTGCTTGTGCAGACGATCAGGAAAAGATCTTACGATTCAAGGTTTTTGTTATATACGGTGGTCGCAATTTTTTCGACCGTGCTGATCACTTATGGATCGGTGAGAACCTCTGCTATTGGCATGATATCGGCCGTCCTCTTCCTGGCGGTGTTACAGTTGTTTCGCCGAAAGCTATTCATCAGTTTGCTAGGGTATGGTTATTTCCTGTCGGTGACGGGTTCTATATTTTTATACCTCGCGCTGGGGTATACGGAGGATCTGTCGGCTCTTGACAGGGTTCGTCAATGGTATGTGGTTCTTGGATCCCTTAACACGATGCCGCTTGGGTTGGGGTTCGGAGCGATCGGGCCGGGGCAGTTGCACTGGTTTGATTCGCTGTGGCTGAATCTTCTCGCATCTTCGGGTTATCTGGGGGTGGCGATCATGATGGGGTTGATCTGCTTTTACAGTAAGGTCGTCGCGATCACTCAAGCGATGCGTGTTGGCGGTGATGTGTTCATGAGGGGAGTGGCCGATTACCTGGTCATCAGTTATCCATTTTTTCTGAGCAGCTTTTTTTTCCAGTCTTACACTAACAGTGTTGTGCTGTATCTTTTTGCGCTAATTATAGTGGTGGTAATGGATGAGTCTAAATATCGTGCACGCTAAGCTTTCGATATTGATTGTGCTTTATAAGAGGCATTATAAAGACTCGGCTGCTATCACGACGTTGCTGAACAATCGCGTGCGCTTTCAGGCGCACGGCATTTCTGTTGATTTTTATGTGTGGAACAATACGCCGTCTTGCTCGCCCGCATTATCGAGCGAACGTTTAACCTGGCTTGAGGGTGATAATGATGGTTTGCCACATGTCTATAATCGCGTAGCCGATATGGCCTTTACTAACGGTGCTACGCATTTCATGATTTCCGACGATGATACAGACTATGCCAGTCAGGATTATGTCGATGCACTCTCTACTGCGCTTAAATATGAGGCCACCTCAGCGCCGCACTCGTTCGGGGTTATGCTCCCTAAAATCTACTCCCGAGAAACACTGATCAGCCCAGGCCGACGCGTGTGGTTTTTCGGCCGCTTGTCCGAGCAAGTTGATAGCGGTATGAACGCCTCGGTTAACAAGCTCGCTATCAACAGTGGCGTAATATTCAACAAGTCATGCTATGAAAGAATGTCGCCGCTTTTTGATGAGCGCCTCAAGTTCTACGCGACGGACACTGCGTTTTTTGTCAGATACGAGTCCTATTATTCGCACTTCTATGTACTGGACACTGTTCTACAACACGATCTTTCCGAGCATACGTCGGACAGCGCCGAGCGGGCTGTTTTTCGTTTTCAGGAAATGATCCGCGGCTTTCGAGTGATCTTTGAGCGCAGGGGGTATCTCTTTCACTGTGTGATGGAGGTGTATTTGCTAGTGGCCTCGCTTAGAAAGAGTCTCTCGTATAAAAGTACAGGTTTTTTGCGTTCCTACATTTCGTCTTTTAGAGGAGAGAAATAATGCTGATCGAACTGGTTGAGTTTCTTTCTCTTAAAATAAGGAAGCGGGGTATCAAAATTGATACACGCATTCCGGACGGTTATCTTTTAAAATTGGTTTTTTCGAAAGTGTGCATGGCCATCAATGGTTTCTTCATCTTCAGGAGACGTTCAGTCATTCTTGTGGGAAAAAATGTTACCGTGAAAGCCCGATCAATGATTACAGCGGGTAAGGGACTCATGATCGATGACGGCTGTTTTATCGACGCGTTAGCGATCAAAGGTATCGTTTTTGGGCGAGGGGTTTCCTTAAAGAAAAATGTTACCATCGAGTGTACCGGCAGCTTGACTAAATTGGGTGAGGGGCTTTCGATTGGCAACGATGTCGGTATCGGAAGTGGTAGCTTTTTGGGCTGCGCCGGGGGCATTACTATTGGGCATGACACAATCATCGGAAACTACGTCTCCTTTCACTCGGAGAATCATAATTTTTCTGATACCACCCAGCCTATTAGACTTCAGGGCGTCAATAACGAAGGGATCCAGATCGGCAATAATTGCTGGATAGGTGCCAAGGTGACCGTGCTGGACGGTGTGGTTCTTGAGGACGGTTGTGTTGTTGCGGCAGGCGCTGTTTTGAAAGCTGGACGATATGCGGCTAACTCGATTTACGCGGGTGTTCCGGCAAAGCGCATAAAAGAACGCAGCTAAGGACGTGTCGTGAAGAAGATAATATTTTTCCATTTGCTGAATGACTATAGCGGGAGCCCGAAGGTTCTTTCGCAGGTTATTGAGACGGTTTCAAGCGAGGGCGCTGACGTCGAATTGTTTTTGGGTGGGAAGGGCGGCGATGGCTTCCTTTCTTCTGCGCCGTGTGTGCAACGACGCTATTTTTACAAACGTTTCGAAAGCAAATATTTGACGTTATTGAGTTACAGCCTTTCACAGCTGATTTTGTTTTTTAAATTAATGAGTTACCGTAAGTCTTCAACGGTTTTTTACGTCAATACACTGCTTCCGTTTGGTGCGGCGTTGGCGGGAAAGTTACTGGGTATTAAGGTTTATTATCACATTCATGAGACGTCGATCCGCCCAAAGCCGCTAAAGCTTTTCTTGCGGTGGGTGGTTGCAAAGTGCTCAAGTAAAAATATTTTCGTTTCGCATTTTCTAGCGAATGCCGAGTGTTTTCCTGCGGTAGAAAGTCAGGTGATTTATAATGCGATCCCACAGGGTATGGCACGTATTGCTGCGCATCACACGTATCATACTCAACCCAGTGAACAGTTCAGTGTGTTGATGATTTGTTCTCTAAAGGCCTATAAGGGTGTCGGTGAGTTTATACAAGTTGCAAGCATGTTGACGCATAACAAAAGACTTGAATTTACCTTGGTGCTGGGCGCAGAGGATACTGAAGTAGCTGAGTACTTTTCGGGGATAAGCTGTCCTGGAAACCTGACTATTGTTTCACGGTGTGAGGATGTCGTTCCTTATTATCAGAAGGCGAATGTTTTGCTTAGTCTTTCGAAACCGAAAGAATGGGTGGAGACATTTGGACTGACTATCCTCGAGGCGCTTTCATTTGGAGTGCCTTGTATTGTCCCTCCGGTGGGTGGGCCTGTCGAACTGGTAACGGATGGCAAGGAAGGATATTTAATGGATTCAAGTCAGGTTGAGGAAATTTCCGCTCGAGTGGAATTTCTTCAGAAGAATCCTGAAGTGTGCGTTCGCTTGTCTGAAGCTGCAAAATTAAAGTCGCTTAGTTTCTCAGTTGATAACTTTGAAAGTGGTGTGCTTGGGGTATTTAATGAGCGTTAAATTAGCAGTTATCGGTACGGTCGGTCTCCCGGCGCAGTACGGTGGATGGGAGACGTTATCAGAACAATTGATAACGTATCTGGATCAAGTGTACGACATTTCGGTGTATTGCAGCTCGACGTCGTACGCGTCCCGGCCGGCGAAATATCGTAACGCCAACTTGGTTTACGTTCCGCTGAAAGCTAACGGCGTGCAAAGTATTCCCTATGACATCATCAGTATGCTGCATGCCTATAGGAAAAATGACGTACTGGTGATACTCGGGGTTTCCGGCTGCATCGCACTTCCTTTTTTAAAGATGCTGACCAAGAAGAGAATTGTTGTCAATATTGACGGCTATGAATGGAAACGTGCCAAGTGGTCATTTCTGGCTAAGAAATTTTTGAAGTTTTCAGAAGCGGTGGCGGTTAAATATTCAGATGCCATCGTCACGGATAACAAAGTTCTTCAGGATTATGTGCGTAACGAATACGGGCGTGAGAGCACACTCATCGCCTATGGTGGCGATCAGGCCAAAACCAGCGTGCTGGCCGAGTCGGATCTGCAGCGTTACCCTTTCCTTTGTAAACCCTATGCGTTCTCCGTCTGCAGGATTGAGCCTGAAAATAATATTCATATCATCATTGAAGCCTTTAGCACCAGCGGGTTGCCGTTGGTGATCGTGGGTAATTGGAAACACAGTGAGTACGGCAAAGCGCTACAGGATAAATATTCGGGCATGACGCACCTGCACTTACTCGACCCTATTTACAACGGTGATGAGCTCAGCCCGTTGCGCAGCAATGCCACTGTGTATATTCATGGCCACAGCGCCGGTGGAACCAACCCATCGTTGGTTGAGGCGATGTGGTTGAGCTTGCCTGTCATTGCTTTCGATGTGTCGTTCAACCGCGCTTCTACCGAAGACTGCGCAAAGTTCTTTTCGTCCAGTCAGGCATTGATCGAGAGTGCCGCCAGCCTTTTCGCCAATGAAGCTGAACGTGCGCAATTGAGTGAAAAGATGCACGAGATTGCGACGCGTCGTTATCGTTGGGAAGGTGTCTCTTCTCAATATGATAAGTTGTTCAAATCGCTACTTTCAGCTGATAAGGCTTGAATATGTTGGATGATGCACGCCTCCACCCTGTTCCAGACACACCAAAAATACTGCTCACGGGGGCGACCGGCTTCGTAGGGCGTTCAGTGCTCAATGCGCTGGTCGATGGTAAGTATCCGGTTGTCAGCGTCACCCGTAAAAGGCGTGTTCCCCCCGTGCCTGGTGTGCAGGAGTTTATTGTCGGGTCGCTGACGGACGATATCGACTGGCAGGTCCCATTATTGGGAGTCGACGTCGTCATACACTCCGCAGGTCGTGCGCACGTCATGAATGAAACGCATAGCAACCCGTTGCAGGCGTTTCGTGAGGTCAATGTGGACGCGACGCTCAAGCTTGCCCAGCAGGCAGCCGATGCGGGTGTAAAACGGTTTATTTTTATCAGCTCGATCAAAGTGAACGGCGAAGAGACCCCAGCTCACACTGCGTTTACCTCGCGGGATATTCCGGCGCCGCTTGACGACTACGGTGTGTCCAAGCTGGAAGCCGAACAGGCGCTTCTGGCGCTGGCGGGGCGAACCTCGATGGACGTCGTGATAATCAGGCCTGTTCTTGTGTATGGCCCAGGTGTGAAGGCGAACTTTGAACGCATGCTTTCGATCGTGAACAAGAAACTGCCGCTGCCTTTTCGTACTATTGATAACCGTCGAAGCCTGGTTTTCATTGATAACCTGGTGGATTTGATTTGTGTGTGCATCAAGCACCCGCAAGCAGCAAATCAGGTGTTTCTGGTCAGCGACGATAATGATTTATCTATTGGGCAGATTCTAGAAAAACTGGCCATAGCCATGAATAAGTCGTCACGCGTTTTTTCATTTCCCTATTTTCTTTTAAACGCTGCGGCAACCTTGGTGGGTAAACAGGCGTTTTTGCAGCGGCTGTGCGGGTCTCTCCAAGTGGACATTACTGATACGCGCGAGCGCTTGGGTTGGGCCCCTCCCGTCAGCATTGATGAGGCATTTGCTATCACGGCCCGACATTATCTAGCCCAACAAAGTGGAACATCGCATGGGTAACCTGGCCGAACTGCTTAAGTCGAGGGATAATAATTTCAATTTTATCCGAATGGTCGCGGCGTTCTTCGTACTGGTTTCTCATTCTTACCCGCTCTCTCGTGGCGCGGCTGAAACCGAGCCGTTGATGGCGCAACTCGGGATAACGCTGGGCGGATTAGGCGTATTCACCTTTTTTTGTATTTCGGGATTTTTTATATCGCTGAGTTACGAGCGTTCAAAGACAAAGATTGACTTTGTTGTTGCGAGGTTTTTACGTTTGTATCCTGGGCTTTTAGTTGTGCTGCTGTTAAGTGCGTGGGTGGTCGGTCCCCTGTTCACTGAACTCAGTCTGCACGATTATTTCTCCGCCAAGGAGGTGCATAGGTATATTACCGGGAACTTGAAGTTGAAGGATATTCAGTTTCAGTTGCCTGGCCTGTTTCAGGATAACCCTTACCCCGGTATCAATGGTTCTCTGTGGACGTTATATTATGAAGTTTTGCTGTATGCGATGGTGTTTGCACTCGGCGTCGTCGGTTGTTTGACACGTCTGCGCCGGGTCTCGGTATTTTTTGCAGTGTATTTTTTGTTTTATGTTGTTTTTAACGTGCTGCAAAAAAACGAATACATGGTCTTCGGTTTCCAGTTGCGTAGCTGGGTGCAGTGGAGTTTCGCGTTTGTAATCGGCATGTTCTTGTACGCCTACCGATTTAAGATTCAGTTGAACATCTGGTACCTGGCGCTGGGGTGGGTGGCGGCCCTGTGTCTCTACAGGACGCCTGTGTTTGTCGAGGTGTTCGTGGTGGCGTGGAGTTACTCTGTGTTCTTCGTCGCCTTTAACACACAGTGGTTTGCACGGCAGTACAATAAACTGGGTGATTACTCGTACGGTTTGTATATCTATGCCTTTCCCACTCAAGAGATTCTGGCTCATCTCTACAAAGGGATATCCCCTGCGCAGATGATTATCCTGGCATTACCTGTTGCTCTTGTTCCTGCTGTGCTTTCTTGGCACGTGATCGAGCAACCCTGCATTTTGCGCAAGAAAGAGATTGCGTCCAGACTGTCTCAGGCCTGTGCGAAGCTGTCCGGAAAGTTTGCCAAGTATTCACCTAAATAGTTTTGAATGATAAGGTTGGTGGGAAATGAAGCGTTTTTTTGATCTTGTGCTGAGCCTGGTCGCTTTGCTCATACTGCTGATTCCGATTGTGCTTGTCACCCTGGCAGTAAAGTTGACGTCAAAAGGGCCCGCACTTTATTGGTCGGACCGGGTAGGCGTGAATAATGTACTGTTCAGGATGCCGAAGTTTCGCTCGATGCGTACAGGCACACCGGCAGTCGCTACGCATCTACTCCTGGACCCTTCCCAATACTTAACGCCTATTGGCAACTTTCTACGTAAATCCAGTTTGGACGAGTTGCCTCAACTGTGGAGTATTATTGTTGGCGATATGAGTTTTGTCGGGCCCAGGCCAGCGCTGTTTAATCAAGCGGACCTCATTGAGTTACGAACCCAGCAAGGCGTGCACCTCATTCCGCCAGGCCTCACTGGATGGGCGCAGGTTAATGGACGGGACGAACTGCCGATTCCGGTCAAGGTTGACTATGATGCTTATTACGCGAAAAATATGAGCGTTCTTTTCGATCTGAAAATCTTGTTTTTGACCGCCATGAAGGTAATCAAGCGCGACGGTGTTTCCCATTAATTGCATCGCGTTGCGTGATTGGCCTGTTTAGGTTAGCGGTGTACAGTGTGTTTTTTGTACTGCGTTTATCGCGCAGTCAAAAAATTTTGATCTAACGCATGGGCGGTAGGTGAGTCATGATAAACCGGTTGCGTGCTTGGCTATTGAAGCTACCTCGTCATCAAAAACGACTGATACAGGTATTGGCGGACGTTGTACTGGTTTCTTTAGCGCTGTGGATAGCGTTTTTAGTCCGTCTCGGAATCGACGAGATGATCAACCCGGTCAGAATGCATCTGTGGTTGTTCTTAGCCGCGCCGGTGGTTGCCATTCCGTTGTTCATTCGCTTTGGCATGTACCGTGCTGTTATGCGCTATTTTGGCAACGACGCACTCGTCGCCATTATCAAAGCCGTCAGCCTTTCGGCTTTGATTCTGGGTGTGGTCGTCTACTGGTATAGCAATCATCAGAACGTCGTGCCGCGGTCCATTATCTTTAACTACTGGTGGTTAAGCTTGATTATGGTCGGCGGTTTGCGCCTGACCATGCGTCAGTACTTCCTCGGCGATTGGTTTGCAGCGGGCCAGCACGTACCATTTACCAGCCGTGAGGATGGCCTGCCGCGGGTGGCGATTTATGGTGCGGGGTCCGCCGGCAACCAGTTGGTCGCGGCACTTCGCATGGGGCGTGTGATGCGCCCGGTTGCGTTCATTGACGACGATGACACCATCTCGGAACGCGTCATTTCCGGCCTTCAGGTTTACAAGCCCAAGCATATCCAACGGATGATCGACGCTACCGGTGCTCAAGAAATCCTCCTGGCACTGCCTTCCTCCAACCGCGGCCGGCGTCGTGAGATTCTTGGTTTTCTTGAGGGGTTTCCGTTACACGTGCGCAGCGTCCCGGGGTTTATGGACCTCGCCAGTGGACGGGTCAAGGTTGATGATATTCAGGAGGTCGATATTGCTGACTTGCTGGGTCGTGATTCGGTCCCCGCACAAGCTGATTTGCTTGAGCATTGCATCAAGGGGCAGAGCGTCCTTGTGACCGGGGCCGGTGGCTCGATAGGTTCAGAGCTCTGCCGGCAAATCCTGGAGTTGAAGCCCAAAACCCTGCTGTTGTTTGAACACAGCGAATTCAACCTCTACAGCATTCTGTCTGAGTTGGAACAGCGCATTACTCGAAAATCGTTGCCGGTAAAACTGCTGCCTATCCTGGGGTCAGTGCGTGACCCTTCAAAGCTGCTGGATGTGATGAAAGCGTGGCGGGTCGACACGGTTTACCACGCTGCTGCCTACAAGCATGTGCCGATTGTCGAGCACAATATCGCAGAGGGAGTGCTGAACAATGTCATCGGCACACTCAATGCGGCTCAGGCGGCCGTCCAGGCCGGGGCCTCGAATTTTGTGCTGATTTCCACGGATAAGGCGGTGCGTCCGACTAACGTCATGGGCAGCACCAAGCGTCTTGCCGAGTTGACGCTTCAGGCACTCAGCCGCGAACTTGCACCGGTGTTGTTCGGTGATAAGTCCAACGTTTCCCGCGTGAATAAAACCCGGTTCACGATGGTTCGATTTGGCAATGTATTGGGCTCTTCCGGCTCGGTGATTCCGCTGTTTCACAAGCAGATAAAGTCCGGTGGGCCGCTGACCGTCACGCACCCCAAAATCACCCGCTACTTCATGACCATTCCTGAAGCTGCTCAGTTGGTCATACAAGCCGGTTCAATGGGCCTGGGCGGCGACGTGTTCGTGCTGGACATGGGCGAACCGGTAAAAATAGTCGAACTCGCGGAAAAGATGATCCACTTGTCAGGGCTGAGTGTGCGTTCCGACAAGAACCCTCATGGTGACATTGCCATTGAGTTTTCCGGGTTGCGACCGGGAGAAAAGCTTTACGAGGAATTGCTGATTGGGGACAACGTCGTCGCGACGCAACATCCGATGATCATGAGTGCCAATGAAGATTATCTGCCTTGGGAGACTCTAAAGCTCAAGCTCTCCGAATTGCTTGCGGCG
The DNA here is from genome assembly GCF_001728855.1 of Pseudomonas sp. AP19. Taxonomy (NCBI): domain Bacteria; kingdom Pseudomonadati; phylum Pseudomonadota; class Gammaproteobacteria; order Pseudomonadales; family Pseudomonadaceae; genus Pseudomonas; species Pseudomonas sp. AP19. The sequence goes on from NZ_LXJP01000050.1 coordinate 40,265, forward strand.
GTGGATCAGGACGATTTCAGCCGTGTTCGCCAGTTGTTGCGGGACACCGTCAGCGGTTACACGCCGGACGGGGAAATCGTCGATTGGATCTACCAGCAGCGCCGACTTGAGCCGTGAGATCAACGGTTACATAACCGCTGATACCGTTCAAAGCGGGCGCGCCACCAGCGCTGAGTCAGGCCCGCTGGCCGTTGAGGAATATGAAACACACTCTGTAACCCAGTCACTTTTGACTCTCTCCCAACATCACCTAAGTTAGGAAGGCAGCTTCGGAAAGCTGCTTTTCTTTTATTGATGTCATGGAGCGTCACCAATGCAAAAAACCTCTATCTCTTCCCTGATCTTTGCCTTCCTCGCGAGCATCTCCGTAGCGGCCACGGCTGCCCCGTCTGTCAAAACCGAAGCTCCCGCCCCGATCGCTGCACAGATGACCAAGGTTGAGCAATCTGCCCAGGTCAACCTGAACGCTGCCGATGCGGAAACCCTGCGCCGCGACCTGTTTGGTATTGGCGCCGCCAAGGCGAAGGCGATCATCGCGTATCGTGAAAGTAATGGCCCCTTCACGGCGGTGGATGAGTTGCTGGAAGTAAAAGGTATCGGTAAGGCGTTGCTGGAGAAGAACCGCGACAGGCTGGTGGTCAACTAAGGGACATTATTGTAAAAAAGGCCGGTCAGTGACCGGCCTTTTCTTGCTCTACAACCTGCGCTTTCAATGTGGTGCGCACCACATTCAAGATCCGGGTTGCCAACGCTGCACTTTCGACACTCCTGGCCAGTACCAGCGCGCCTACCAGTGTCGACATCAGCATCAGGCTTTGCTCATCGGCATCCGCGTTTCCCAAGGCCGCTTCGACTTGCTTCAACCGAGCCCCAAGCACCGCATCCGTGGTCGGGCTAGGCTGGCCTCTTTGGCCCAGTTCCGAAGACATGGTCGGTAGCGGGCAACCTTGCTCCGGTGAGGTCTGGTGCCATTCAGACAGGTAGCTGTCTATGAATGCATCCAGCGGCCGTTCCTGATTGAACAGCGCTTCGCAATGCGCATCCAGTTCTGCAGCAGTCGCCTGCAGGGCTTTTTCCACCAGTTCATCCTTGGATTTGAAATGCGCATAGAACCCGCCGTGCGTCAGGTTCAAAGCTTTCATCAAGGGTTGCAGCCCGGTGGCCCCAATCCCGTCGCGGCGAAAGCGTACGGAGGCTTCCTTGATGATGCGTTGGTGAGTCTGGGCTTTATGGTCTGCTGAATAACGCATAGGACTGCCTCGGGAGCGAGCGCGTATTTTAACGAAGTTGAACCTATTTACCCATCCGAACTAGGTGCATCTGCATTGGCATGAAAAGTGATTACATTTGGTTCAGTGATTGTTCAACAATCTTGAGGTGGTCATGGCGCTTAGTTTGTCTTTAGCCGATCAGATTGCGCTCGAATTGCGTGCTGACATTATGGGTGGACGCCTGTTGCCTGGAATGGCGCTGGTCGAGGTAGATCTGGTCAAGGCTTATAACGCTTCGCGTAATACGATCCGCGAAGCGCTGCACCGTTTGGGGCAGGAGGGCCTCACCCGCTATGTACGCAATAAAGGGGTGATGGTTCGGCGGCTGGAGCGCGATGAAGTGCGTGACCTGTTCGTCGTACGTCGCACCCTGGAATTACAGGCCATCGCCCACAGCCGCGCGCTGACGCACGACCAGGCCGAGCGTATGCAAAGCGCCATAGAGGCCACCACGCTGGCCCGGGAACGTGAAGACTGGCGCGCGGTGGCGACTCACAGCCTGGTGTTCCACCAGCAGATTGTCGCGCTGATGCGCAGCCCATTGTTCGATGAGTTTTTCGCCCAGGTCATTGCCCAGCTGCGCCTGGCGTTCTGCGCTGCTCCCGATGAGCAACGCTTCCAGTCACCCTGGCTGGAGCGAGACCGAGAGATTTACGCGTTATTGGTCCAAGGCGATAAACCAGCGGCAGGCATAGCGATGAGCGTGTACCTGGAGGATTCGGAACGACTGTCATTGGCCCTGTTTACCCAACCCTGATTGAGGAACCGCATCATGTACAAAGACTATCCGGCCGCTTATCAGGTCAGCAAAGGCTCGGCGCTGCAAGTGGACACAGCGTTCTACGAACGTATTCGCGAACAGGCGGATAAACGTACGCTGGTCGAGCAGTTTGAGGTGCCGATTCGCACGGGGAGGGCGTGGAAGGTGCCGGCCGGGCACGTGTTCCGTGTCACCACCCCGGTGGGCCCGCAGGTAGGCGACTTCAATGTGTGGAACGCCAATGACCCGCGCGAACGGTTATGGGCAGCGCGCACGCGGCAGTTGCAAGGTGCTCATGTCAGTACCCATGACCGGTTGTGGTCGAACCTGCCTTTTCTGCGGCCCTTGGTGACCATCACCGATGACAGCCTGGCGGGCTATGGCATTGATGAACATGGTGGGCGCCTGCACGATTTGCTCGGTACGCGCTGTGATCCGTATGTGAACCGTATGCTGACCGGCGAAGATTTCCATCACCATTGCCACTCCAACTTGACTCGAGCTGTGTTGCCCCACGGCCTGACGGAGTTCGACGTGCACGACGTGCTGAATATTTTCCAGTGCACGGGCCTCAATCATGACGACATGTACTTCATGAAAGCCTGCCCGGCGCAGAAGGGCGATTACCTGGAGTTTTTTGCCGAGATCGATTTGTTGTGTGCGCTGTCGACGTGCCCTGGCGGCGATCTGTCGTTGCCGATGTGGGGGCCGGACGCGCAAGACCCGCTGACGGTGTGTCGTCCATTGGGTGTTGAGGTTTATCGTTTGGAGGATGAGCTGCTCAAGGGCTGGCGCCAGCCCGAACGTGCGGCCTATAAAGGCCAGCACGGGTTGCAGATTGCCAAGGCGGACTGGGAGTAGCTCAGGATTCAGCGATCTTGCGCATCCTTGGCATCCGCCTGCGCGTTGCGATCGGCTACGCGTTTGCGTTGTTCGTCGGTGAGTTCCACCTTGTTGGCGCTGTCACGCAGCATCAGCAGCCCACCGACGATCGATCCGATCGCTACCACTAAAATCAACCACGCATACCACGGCATAAGGCTCTCCTTGAGACGGACTACCGTGGGAGAATTTTCCCACGGTAATAACTGCTTTGAGTAACAGGCTTTCTTAGTAGTTCATTGTAGGCCTGTTCCGTCCCGTTAACCTTAGAGCCCTGTCAGCATTGCATCCGCCGGTGCATCGGCGCGGTCTTGTGCGGTCAGCTGGAAGTAGATGAACCCTACGGCCATAAAGCCTAAAAAGATCAGTCCGATCAGTGCGTTGAACCACGCCATGGCCACCAGGCACACCATCGCCAGCACCAGCGCGATGCCCGGCACGATCGGATAACCCGGTGCGCGAAACGTGCGTTCCAGCAGCGGTTCAGTCTTACGCAGCTTGAACAGGCTGAGCATGCTCATGATGTACATCACAATGGCACCGAACACGGCCATGGTAATCATCGCTGCCGTCAGCGTCATACCGCCCAGGTTGATGAGGCCGTCGCTGTAGATGGCGGCGATACCGACCACGCCACCGGCAATGATTGCGCGGTGCGGCGTTTGAAAACGCGACAATTTGGCAAGGAAAGACGGCAGGTAACCGGCACGGGCCAGGGCAAAGAACTGGCGCGAATAACCGAGGATGATGCCGTGGAAGCTGGCGACCAGGCCGAACAGGCCGATCCACACCAGCATATGCAGCCAGCCGGAGCTGTCACCCACCACGGATTTCATGGCTTGCGGCAACGGGTCGTTGATGTTCGACAGGGTGCGCCAGTCGCCCACGCCGCCGGCGAAGAACATTACGCCCATGGCCAGGATTACCAGGGTCAGAATGCCGCTGATGTAGGCCTTGGGAATGGTGCGCTTGGGATCTTTCGCTTCCTCGGCAGCCATGGCCGCGCCTTCGATGGCGAGGAAGAACCAGATGGCGAAAGGAATGGCTGCAAACATCCCGGCAATCGCTGGAGCACCAAAGGTGTCAGAACCGGCCCAGCCATTGAGGGCGAAGTTGCTGAAGCTGAACGCCGGCGCGACCACCCCCATAAACACCAACAATTCCGCGACGGCGAGCACGCATACCACCAGTTCGAAAGTCGCCGCGAGTTTCACCCCGAGAATGTTCAGGCCCATGAACACGAGGTAAGCCCCGACCGCTGCATGTTTTGGGTCGAGTGCCGGAAACTGCACATTCAAGTAGGCGCCGATAGCCAAGGCAATGGCGGGCGGTGCGAAGACAAATTCGATCAATGTCGCGAGCCCGGCGATCAAGCCACCTTTCTCACCAAACGCGCGACGGCTGTAGGCAAACGGGCCACCCGCATGAGGAATCGCGGTAGTCAGCTCGGTAAAGCTGAATATAAAGCAGGTGTACATGGCGGCGACCATCAACGACGTCACCAGAAAGCCCAGCGTACCGGCCACGCCCCAGCCGTAGCTCCAGCCAAAGTATTCGCCGGAAATCACCAGCCCGACCGCAATACCCCACAAATGCAAGGTGCCCAAGGTGGGTTTGAGTTGTGTGTTCATCGTGTAGCGCTCCCTGAACGGTTTGGAATGATTCAGGGTGTTGCAGCGGCCATGCCATTGTGCGATGCGGTGTCGTAAAGACGCCGAACTGTCGCCGAGGAGATCGTTTGGCGTTTGAAAATTTCTGTCATTGCACCAGTTAAGGGCGGTGGTGGTTGAACTGCCGCCATCGCGGGCAAGCCCGGCTCCCACTTGGGGTTGTGGTCAACTGTGGGCGCCGGGCTTGCCTGCGATGAGGCCGCAACCGTCAAAACACGCCCCTGTAAACCGCGCATAAACCCACTCTTTACGCCGTCTTTACGGCCTGACCGTACCCTCGCTCTCGTTCCTTTACGCCACTCCTGCCGACAATTGACCCACACGCGGCAATCGCCGCAAAACGGAGAGACTTCCATGAGCGTTCTGGACGGGGTGTCACTGCTATTGGCCGTGGCACTGTTCATTTATCTGCTGGTTGCGCTGTTACGCGCGGATCGGAACTAGGAGCAGGCTATGCACAGTTATGACTATTGGCTGATCATCGCCTTCTTTGCCGTGGTACTGGTGCCGGCACCGTTCCTGGGGCGGTTCTACTACAAGGTGATGGAGGGCCAGCGCACCTGGCTGTCGCCGGTTCTCGGCCCTGTCGAGCGGGTGTGCTATCGCCTGTCGGGCGTGGACGAGCATCAGGAACAGAGCTGGCAGAAATACACGCTGGCGTTGCTGGCGTTCAACCTGGCTGGCTTTGTGTTGCTATTCGCGATCTTGCTGTTCCAGGACGTGCTCCCCCTGAACCCGCAGAAATTGCCGGGTCAGGAATGGACATTGGCCTTCAATACGGCGGTCAGTTTCATGACCAACACCAACTGGCAGAACTACAGCGGTGAAGCCTCGCTGAGCTACCTCAGCCAGATGGTCGGCCTCACCGTGCAGAACTTCGTCAGCGCGGCCACCGGTCTGGCGGTCCTTGTCGCCCTGTGCCGTGGGATCGGTCGCAAATCCACCAAGACGTTGGGCAACTTCTGGGTCGACATGACCCGCGCCACCCTCTACGGCCTGCTGCCGATGTGCCTGGTGTTCGCGCTGTTCCTGGTCTGGCAGGGCGTCCCGCAAACCTTCGCTCACTATGTGAACGCCGTGACCCTGCAAGGCGTTGACCAGGTGATCCCGCTGGGCCCTGCGGCCAGCCAGATTGCGATCAAGCAGTTGGGCACCAACGGTGGCGGCTTCTTCGGTGTCAACTCGGCACACCCGTTTGAGAACCCGACTGCCTGGGCCAACCTGTTCGAGTTGTCGGCGATCATCCTGATCCCGGTGGCACTGGTGTTCACCTTCGGCCACTACGTGAAAGACCTGCGCCAGAGCCGGGCGATTCTCGGTTGCATGCTGGCCCTGTTCCTGATCGGCGGCGCGACCTCGCTGTGGGCCGAATACCAGCCGAATCCGACCCTGAACAATCCCGCTGTGGAACAAACCGCGCCGCTGGAAGGTAAAGAAGTCCGCTTCGGCACCACCGCCACGGTGTTGTGGTCGGTCACCACCACGGCGGCGTCCAATGGTTCGGTCAACGGCATGCACGACAGCCTCAACCCGCTGAGCGGGATGGTGGCGCTGGTTAACATGATGGTCGGCGAAGTGATCTTCGGCGGCGTCGGTGCCGGTATGTACGGCATGCTGCTCAACGTGTTGATCGCCGTGTTCCTCGCCGGCCTGATGATTGGCCGCACCCCGGAATACCTCGGCAAGAAGCTCCAGGCCAAGGAAGTGCAGTTGTTGGTGGTGACCTTGCTGGTGATGCCGATCGGCACCCTGGTACTGGGCGCCATCGCCGCCAGCCTGCCGGGTCCGGCGGGGGCTATCAGTAACTCTGGCCCGCACGGTTTCAGTCAATTGTTGTATGCCTACACCTCGGCGAGTGCCAACAACGGCTCGGCGTTCGGCGGCTTCAGTGCCAACACCACGTTCCACAACCTGATGATGGGTCTGGGGATGTTGATCGGCCGCTTCGGCTACATCCTCCCGGTACTGGCCCTGGCCGGCAGCCTGGCGATGAAGAAGACCGCGCCGATTGGCCAGAACAGCTTCCCGACCCACGGCCCGCTGTTCGTGACCCTGTTGACCGTGACCATTTTGCTGGTGGGCGGCCTGACCTTCCTGCCGACGCTGGCACTGGGCCCAATTGCTGAACATCTGAGCATGGGCTTCTAAGGGGATATGAAAATGAATATGCCTGCAAAAAATGCCGCTCCCGTGAACACTCAGGAGTCGCCAAAAACCGCCATGTCAGCCCTGTGGCGCCCGGCGCTGGTCCAGGCTTTCGTCAAGCTCGACCCACGCCAACTGCAACGCTCGCCAGTGATGCTGGTGGTCGAATTGACCGCCATGCTGACCACCGTGCTGTGCTTCGTGCCTGACACCGCGGTGCCGACCTTCGTCGCCGTGCAAATCGCCGTGTGGTTGTGGTTCACCGTGCTGTTCGCCAACTTCGCCGAAGCCCTGGCCGAAGGCCGCGGCAAAGCCCGCGCCGACAGCCTTAAAGCCGGCAGCGAAGGCCTCAGTGCGCGCCGCAAGGAAGCCGACGGCAGCTTCAAGGTCGTACCGGCCACCAGCCTGCGTAAAGGCGACGTGGTACGCGTTGCCGCCGGGGAAATGATCCCCGGTGATGGCGAGGTCATCGAAGGTATCGCCGCAGTCAACGAAGCGGCAATTACCGGCGAATCCGCCCCGGTGATCCGCGAGTCCGGCGGTGACCGTTCGGCCGTCACCGGCAATACACGCCTGGTGTCGGACTGGCTGCTGGTGCGCATCACCGTCAACCCGGGCGAGTCCACACTGGACCGCATGATCGCCCTGGTGGAAGGCGCCAAGCGCCAGAAGACCCCTAACGAAGTCGCGCTGGATATCCTGCTGATCGGCCTGACGTTGATCTTCCTGCTGGTGGTGGTCACGCTGCAGCCGTTCGCCCACTTCGCCAATGGCAACCTGCCGCTGGTGTTCCTGGTCGCACTGCTGGTGACGCTGATTCCTACCACCATCGGCGGCCTGTTATCAGCCATCGGTATTGCCGGTATGGACCGCCTGGTGCGCCTCAACGTGATCGCCAAGTCCGGACGTGCGGTGGAAGCGGCAGGTGACGTGCATGTGTTGCTGTTGGACAAGACCGGCACCATCACCTTCGGTAACCGTCGCTGTGCCGCAGTAATCGCTGCGCCCGGCGTCAGTGGCCGTGAGTTGGCCGAAGGTGCGTTGCTGGCCTCCCTGGCGGATGACACGGCAGAAGGTAAATCCATCGTCGAATACCTGCGTGCCTTGCACCCTCAGGCCGAGCCGACACTGGATCAACTGACCTCTGTGCCGTTCAGTGCTGAAACGCGCCTGTCCGGTGTCGACTATCAGGGCCGGGTGTACCGTAAAGGCGCCGTCGATTCGCTGCTGGCATTTATCGGCCAGCCACGTCGCGACCTGCAACCGGCGCTGTCACGGGAAATCGACAAGATCGCCCAGAGCGGCGGTACCCCATTGCTGGTGTGCGCCGATGGCAAATTGCTCGGTGCGATCCATCTCAAAGACGTGGTCAAACCCGGCATCCGCGAACGTTTTGCCGAGCTGCGCAAACTCGGGATCCGTACCGTGATGGTGACGGGCGACAACCCGTTGACCGCTGCCGCGATTGCCGCTGAAGCCGGCGTGGATGACGTGCTGGCTGAAGCCACCCCGGAGAAAAAACTCGCACGCATTCGTCATGAGCAAAATGACGGTCGCCTGGTCGCCATGTGCGGCGACGGTGCCAACGATGCCCCGGCACTGGCCCAGGCGGACGTCGGCATGGCAATGAACGATGGCACCCAGGCGGCGCGTGAAGCGGCGAACATGGTTGACCTCGACAGCGACCCGACCAAATTGCTGGATGTGGTGCAGATCGGCAAAGAGTTGCTGGTGACGCGCGGCGCGTTGACGACCTTTTCCATCGCCAACGACGTGGCCAAATACTTCGCGATCCTGCCGGCGCTGTTCGCCTCGATCTACCCGCAACTGGGCGTGCTCAACGTGATGCACTTGCAGAGCCCGCAGAGCGCGATTCTCTCGGCCATCGTGTTCAACGCCCTGATTATCGTGGTGCTGATTCCCCTGGCGTTGCGCGGTGTGCGCGTACAGGCAGCGAGTGCGGCGGCGTTGCTGCGTCGCAACCTGCTGATCTACGGGCTGGGCGGGATCCTGGTGCCATTCGTGGGCATCAAGGCGATCGACATGCTGCTGACGGCGCTGCACCTGGTTTGACCCGATTCCTGTGGGGGCCAGGCTGGCGCCCACAGGTTGCAATGACTCACGTGAGGAATTTGAAATGTCCACCATGATCCGCCCGGCCCTGAGCCTGCTGGTACTCATGACCCTGATCACCGGCGTCGCTTACCCACTGGTCGTGACCGGTGTCGCGCAAGTCGCCTTTCCTGCTCAGGCCAACGGCAGCCTGGTGCGTGATGCCGACGGCAAAGTGCGCGGCTCAAGCCTGATTGCCCAGGACTTTACCGGTGACGGCTGGTTCCATCCGCGCCCATCGGCGGGCGCGTTCGCGACGGTTTCCAGCAGCGCGAGTAACCTCGCCCCAAGCAACCCGGCATTGGCAACGCGCATCTTTGATGATGCCAACAAACAGTTGGTGGCAGGGCAGGGGCCGGTGCCTCTTGCCTCACTAACTACCTCCGGCAGCGGTCTTGATCCACACTTGCCACCCGCGGCGATTGCCTATCAACTGGCGCGTGTGGCAGCTGCGCGGAATGTGCCGGTGGCGACCCTGCAACGCTTGCTCGATGAGCACATCGAAAGCCCGCTGGTAGGGCCGCCGGTGGTCAACGTATTGGCGCTGAACATGGCGCTGGAAAAACTCTGAATTCCGTGTGGGAGCGAGCACGCCCGCTCCCACACTGGATGTTCAGTGACTTGAATACCTGAAGGAACCCAAGCATGAGCGACTCCGGCCGCGCCGATGCCCTGTTAGCCGACCTGCCACGGGACGGCCGTGGCCGGCTCAAAGTCTTTCTCGGCGCCGCGCCGGGTGTGGGCAAGACCTACGCCATGCTTCAGGCCGCGCACACCCAACTGCGCCAGGGCGTGCGCCTGGTCGCCGGGGTGGTTGAAACCCATGGCCGTGCCGAGACCGAAGCGTTGCTCAGCGGCCTGCCGCAACAACCGTTGCTGCGCAGTGAATACCGCGGTGTGATGCTCGAAGAAATGGACCTCGACGGCCTGCTCGCGGCCAAGCCCAAACTGGTGCTGGTCGACGAACTGGCCCACAGCAACGCTCCCGGCAGCCGCCATGAAAAACGTTGGCAAGACATTCAGGAGCTGCTCGCCGCCGGCATCAACGTGTTCACCACGGTCAACGTCCAGCACCTGGAGAGCCTCAATGACCAGGTGCGCGGCATCACCGGCGTGCAAGTGCGCGAAACCCTGCCGGACTGGGTGCTGCAAGAAGCTGACGAACTGTTGCTGATCGACCTGCCATCGCGCGAGCTGCTTGAACGCCTGCGCGACGGCAAGGTGTATGTACCGGAACAGGCTCGCGCGGCCATTGATGCGTTTTTCACCCAGACCAACCTCATGGCCTTGCGCGAGTTGGCCATGCAGACCGCCGCCGCCCACGTCGATGACGATTTGGCCCAGGGTTATCGGCAACTCGGCCAGGCCGCGCCGGCGGTCCGTGGCCGCTTGCTGGTCGGGATCGATGGCGATGCGCAGGCCGAGCGCCTGGTGCGCCACGCCAGCCGTGTCGCCCAGCGTCGGCATTTGCCGTGGAGCCTGGTGCATATCGATAACGGCCGTGCGCGGGATGAGCAATCGCGCCTGCGGTTGCAAAACGCGCAGCAACTCGCCGAGCGGCTTGGCGGGGAAGTGGTGCTGCTGCGGGCGGGGGAGGTGGCGAAGACACTGATTCAACATGCTGCCGAACGCCGCGCCAGCCTGCTATTGGTCGGGCAGTCGCGTATGCGCTGGCGGCGTCGTTTGTTCGGCGGCGGGCTGGCGGCGCGCCTGCTGCGCAATGCGCGTGGCTTGGAAATCAACGTCCTCGACAGCGATGACATGCCCGCGCCCCCACGCCTGCCGGATGTGCGTGGGTTGGTGTGGTTCGACTACGGCCTGGCGGTAGTCGCGACCGTGGTGGCGGCGGCGTTGGCCTGGGCGGTCGCCAGCGTGTTGCCGTTGCCGAATATCTCCCTGGTGTTTCTCGCGGCGGTATTGCTGGTCGGTGTGCGCAGCAGCCTCGGGCCGTCGCTGGTGTGCGCGGCGCTGTCGTTCCTGACCTATGACTTTCTGTTTATCCCGCCGAGTTTCTCCTTCGCTATCCAGCGTGAAGAGGACGTGTTGACCCTGCTGTTTTTCCTGCTGATGGCCGCGTTGACCGGCAACCTGGCCGCGCGCCAGCGTCGGCAGCTACAGGCCTTGCGGGATACTCAGGAAGAAACCAGCGAGCTGCTCGACCTGTCGCGCAAACTCACCGCCGCCACCGACCGCCAGGCGGTAATCAGTGCGGCGGCCCATCATTTGGAAGGCTGGAGCGATCTGGACCTGTGCCTGGTCAATCGCGACGGCCAGGGCGGCTGGAAGGTCGAGACGGGTTCGCCGTTGAACCTCACGGAGTCCGAACGCGCCGCCGCCGACTGGGCCTGGCAGCATGATCAACCGGCCGGCATGGGCACCGGCACGTTGCCGTTTGGGCGCTGGTGGTGGTGGCCGCTGTCGGGTGAGGAGGGGCCTTTGGGCCTGCTCGGTGTGAGCCCCAAGCCGGGCCTGGAATTGAGCGGCCAACGCCGTCGCCTGCTGACGGCACTGAGCCAACCGTTGGCGCAGGCCTTGGCACGTGCGCAATTGGCACAGGAGCTGGAGTCCGCGCGCCTGCACGGCGAGACCGAGCAACTGCGCAGCGCCTTGCTGGCGTCGGTGTCCCACGATTTGCGCACACCGTTGACGTCCATGCGTGGCAGCATCGACAGCCTGTTGGCCCTCGGGGAGGCCATTCCCCTGGAAGATCGCCGCGAATTGCTCGAAGGCACGCGCGATGAAGCCGAGCGCCTGGACCGCTATATCCAGAACCTGTTGGACATGACGCGCCTGGGCCACGGCGCACTCAAGCTGGCGCGTGATTGGGTCTCGCCCGGTGATATCGTCGGCAGTGCACTGGGCCGTTTACGCGCGGTGCTGGCGCCGTTGCAGGTGAAAACCGAGGTGCCGGCGGAGTTGCCGTTGCTGTACGTGCACGCTGCGTTGATCGAGCAAGCGCTGGTCAATGTGCTGGAAAACGCCGCGCGTTTCTCTCCGCCCCAGGGACATTTGGAGGTGACTGCTGGTGTGGTGGACAACCAGCTGTTTTTTGCGGTGGCCGATGAGGGCCCCGGCATTCCCGAAGACGAGCGCGCGAAGATTTTCGATATGTTCTACACCGCCGCCCGCGGTGATCGTGGCGGGCAGGGCACCGGCCTGGGCCTGGCGATCTGCCAGGGCATGGTCGGCGCCCACGGTGGCCGTATCAGCGTCGCCGAGGGCATTGAAGGGCGGGGCACCTGCATCACTTTGTTCCTGCCATTGCCGACACAGCCTGGCCTGGAACGCGAGCCTTGAGCTACCCTCTTTTCTCCACGGATTTTGATTGGACACCATGAGCCAGACCGCGACGATTTTAGTCATTGATGACGAACCGCAGATCCGCAAATTCTTGCGGATCAGCCTGGCCTCCCAGGGCTACAAGGTGATCGAGGCCGGCACCGGCAACGAAGGCCTGGCCCAAGCGGCATTGAGCAAACCGGATTTGCTGGTGCTCGACCTTGGCTTGCCCGACATGGACGGCCAGCAAGTGTTGCGCGAGTTTCGCGAGTGGTCGACGGTGCCGGTGTTGGTGCTGTCGGTGCGCGCCAGTGAAGTGCAGAAAGTCGAAGCCCTCGATAGCGGCGCCAATGACTACGTGACTAAACCCTTCGGGATCCAGGAGTTTCTCGCCCGCGTGCGCGCATTGCTGCGTCAGGCACCGGCGGGAGAAGCCCAGGAAGCCGCCTTGAGTTTCGGCCCGTTGACGGTGGACCTGGCCTATCGCCGCGTGTTGCTGGACGGCGTCGAAGTCGCGCTGACCCGCAAGGAGTATGCGGTGCTGGCGCAATTGGCGCGGCATCCTGGGCGGGTGATTACCCAGCAGCAACTGCTCAAGGATATCTGGGGGCCGACTCACACCGAAGACAGCCACTATCTGCGCATCGTCGTCGGCCACTTGCGCCAGAAGCTCGCGGACGACCCGACTCAGCCGCGGTTTATTGTGACCGAGGCGGGTGTGGGGTATCGGTTGTTAAATGCCTGAGTTGAGCGGCGCCTGAACTGGCTCCTTCGCGAGCCAGCCCGCTCCCACATT
>NZ_LXJP01000051.1:0-51017 GCF_001728855.1 Pseudomonas sp. AP19
CTTGCTCGCGAAGGCGGTGGATCAGTTGATACATGTGTTGCCTGACACACCGCTTTCGCGAGCAAGCCCGCTCCCACATTCGATCTGTGTAGGTCATCAAATCCTGTGCATAAAAAAACCGGCCTTTTGGCCGGTTTTTTATTTCAATGGGTTTAGAACGCAGCGTCCTTCAAACCGTCGAGGTAACGCTCGGCATCCAGAGCCGCCATGCAACCGGCGCCGGCCGAGGTGATAGCCTGACGGTAGACGTGGTCAGCCACGTCACCGGCAGCAAAGATACCTTCGATGTTGGTGGCGGTGGCGTTGCCTTCACGGCCGCCCTGCACAACCAGGTAACCGTCTTTGGCTTCCAGCACGCCTTCGAACAGCGACGTGTTCGGGGTGTGGCCAATGGCGATGAACACGCCGTCGACTTTCAACTCGTCGAAGCTGCCGTCGTTGTTTTTCAGGCGAGCACCGGTCACGCCCATGTTGTCGCCCAGGACTTCATCCAGGGTGGCGTTGAGCTTGAGGATGATCTTGCCTTCAGCAACACGGGCGTGCAGCTTGTCGATCAGGATCTTCTCGGCGCGGAAGGTTTCACGGCGGTGAACCAGGGTCACGGTGCTGGCGATGTTGGCCAGGTACAATGCCTCTTCCACAGCAGTGTTACCGCCACCGACCACGGCGACCGGCTTGTTGCGATAGAAGAAACCGTCGCAGGTCGCGCAGGCCGAAACGCCCTTGCCCATGAACGCTTCTTCGGAAGGCAGGCCCAGGTAGCGGGCGCTGGCGCCGGTGGCGATGATCAGCGCGTCACAGGTGTAGACGCCGCTGTCGCCGGTCAGGCTGTAAGGCTTCTTGGAGAAATCGACTTTATTGATGTGGTCAAAAACGATCTCGGTTTCAAAGCGCTCGGCGTGTTCTTTCATACGCTCCATGAGCACCGGGCCGGTCAGACCGTGGACGTCGCCCGGCCAGTTGTCAACTTCAGTGGTGGTGGTCAACTGACCGCCCGCCTGCATGCCGGTGATCAGCAGCGGCTTGAGGTTGGCCCGGGCAGCGTAGACGGCAGCGCTGTAACCGGCAGGGCCGGAACCGAGAATAATCACTCGCGAATGACGGGTATCAGACATGACTCACTCCTATCGACCACCCGGAAAACAAGGCGGCTGGAATAAAAAAGGACCGCGAAGCACTTGGGGAAGGCTTGAACTCGCAGGTCCTGAAAAATAATGGGTGCAGCGTATCGAGGGGGGCAAGATTAAGGAAATACGGAATAACAATCCAGCTCATAGGCGGTCTCTATGCAGTCGGCTCGGTTAATCGACACCTTTGTTACCTTTGATGTCCTCAAACCGACCGTGCTTTCGCGTTGATTGCAAAGCCGGTAAGGTCGGCCCGTTCGTCTTCCTGCTCGGAGTTCTCCATGCCTGCCCCTGCTCTTTCCGGCCCGCAATACCTGCGTGAAGGCCTCAAACTGGTGCTGAGCCCTGGCCTGCGTCTATTTGTACTGCTGCCATTGGCGATCAACCTGGTGCTGTTCGTCGGTTTGATCTATTTCGCCGGTCATCAGTTCAGCCTGTGGGTCGACACTTTGATGCCGACGCTGCCTGGCTGGCTGAGCTTCCTCAGCTACATCTTGTGGCCGCTGTTCGTCGTGCTGGTGGTGTTGATGGTGTTTTTCACCTTCACCATGCTCGCCAATATCATCGCGGCACCGTTCAACGGTTTTCTTGCCGAGAAGGTTGAGGTGGTAGTGCGCGGCACCGATGACTTCCCGCCCTTCAGTTGGGGTGAGCTGATTGCCATGGTCCCGCGCACCCTCGCGCGGGAAATGCGCAAGCTGGGTTACTTCCTGCCCAGGGCCATCGGCCTGTTTATCCTGTCGTTCATTCCGGTGGTCAACCTGATCGCCGCACCGCTGTGGCTGCTGTTTGGCGTGTGGATGATGGCTATCCAGTACATCGACTACCCGGCGGATAACCACAAGCTGGGCTGGAACGAGATGCTCGCCTGGCTGCGCCAGAAACGCTGGCAGAGCATGAGCTTCGGCGGCATCGTCTACCTGGTGCTGCTGGTGCCGGTGGTGAACCTGCTGATGATGCCGGCGGCAGTGGCCGGGGCCACGCTGTTCTGGGTGCGCGAGCAAGGTGCCGAGGCGATGGCACGGCAAAATGTGGCCACGTCATAAATCCATCATCCCAGTGACACAATGACGACATGGCCCACGGTGACACTGTGGGCCATGACGACAGCTTCGCTTCACATCACCCTGATTACCGAAACCTTCCCGCCGGAAATCAACGGGGTGGCCAATACCCTTGGCCGCCTGTGTGAGGGTTTGCGCGCGCGCGGCCATCAGGTGGAGTTGGTGCGCCCGCGCCAGGGTGCCGACCAGAGCCGCCCCAGCGACGACGAATTGCTGCTGTGCCGCGGCTGGCCACTGCCCGGCTACCCCGGCCTGCAATGGGGCCAGTCGTCGATGCACAAATTGCTGCGCCGCTGGACCCGCCAACGCCCGGACGTGCTGTACATCGCCACGGAAGGGCCACTGGGTTTATCCGCGTTGCGCGCAGCGCGGCGCCTGGGGATCAGCGTGGTCAGCGGGTTCCATACCAATTTCCAGCAGTATTCCAACCAATACGGTTTGAGCCTTTTGAGCCGTATGGTGACCCACTACCTGCGTTGGTTTCACAACCGCTCGAGCCTGACCCTGGTTCCCAGCGCCAGCCAGCGCCTGGAGTTGGCGCGTCGAAATTTCGAGCGTTTGGGGATGCTCGCGCGCGGCGTCGATAGCCAATTGTTCCACCCCGCCAAGCGCGATAACGCGCTGCGTGAAAGCTGGGCACTGAACAATGATCAAATCGCCGTGCTGCATGTGGGCCGACTGGCGCAGGAAAAGAACCTGGGGTTGCTCAAACGCTGCTTCGAAACCTTGCAAGACACTTACCCACTGCGTCAGATGAAACTGATCATCGTGGGTGATGGCCCGCAGCGGGCAATGATGGAAAAGGAAATGCCCGAGGCGATTTTTTGCGGCGCTCTGCGCGGCGAAGAACTGGCCCGGCATTACGCGTCCGGCGATGTGTTCCTGTTCCCCAGCCTGACCGAAACCTTCGGCAATGTGGTACTGGAAGCCATGGCCTCGGGCTTGGGGGTGGTGGCCTACGACCAGGCCGCCGCGACCCAGCATATTCGCCACGGCTATAACGGCGTGCTGGCGATGCCTGGGGATGAGGATGCGTTTTGCGATGCCGCCAACTGGCTGCTGGAGGATGCCGAGAGCTTGCGCCGCATGCGCTTGAATGCCCGCCAACACGCCAGCCGCCAGGGCTGGCCGGCAATTATCGAGCAATTCGAGCGCCACCTGCGCGAGGTGTGCGGCGAGCAACCGGTGATTGCCGCACAGTCGCGTTTGATCTGACAGGGTGTTGACTGTCAGATCACTCGCGCAGGCGCCAGTTACACCAACGTCGTCAACGCCTCACGGCTGAACGGCAGAATGTCGCCTTCACGGCCTTCACGTACCTTCACGGCCCAATCCGGGTCCACCAGCAAGGCACGGCCGACTGCCACCAGGTCGAATTCGTCGTTGTTCAGGCGTTCCAGCAGTTTCTCCAGGCTGGCGGGCTGCGCAACCTTGTCGGTGTTGACCATGAACTGCAGGAACTCACCATCCAGCCCGACACTGCCGACAGTGATGGTCGGTTTCCCGGTGAGCTGACGGGTCCAGCCCGCCAGGTTGAGGTCGGAACCTTCGAACTCCGGCTCCCAGAAACGGCGGGTGGAACAGTGGAAAATATCCACACCGGCGTCAGACAGCGGCTTGAGGAATTCCCCCAGGGCTTCAGGGGTTTGCACCAGGCGTGCGGTGTAATCCTGCTGCTTCCACTGAGAAAACCGCAGGATAATCGGGAAGTCCGGGCCCACAGCGGCACGGGTGGCCTGGATCAATTCGATGGCAAAGCGCGAGCGATTGGCCAGGCTACCGCCGTATTCATCGGTGCGCTGGTTACTGCCTTCCCAGAAGAACTGGTCCAGCAGGTAACCGTGGGCGCCGTGGATCTCCACGCCGTCCATGCCGATACGTTGCGCATCCTTGGCGGCTTGGGCAAAGGCGTTGATCACGTCCTTGATGTCCTGGGTGGTCATGCCGTGGACCACCACGTTGCCATCCTTGAGCTTTTCCATCGGACCGTAGGCCGGCACGCTCGCATCAGGCTCGGTGCCGATACGGCGCACGCTGCCCACGTGCCACAACTGCGGGACAATCTTGCCGCCTTCTGCGTGCACGGCATCGACCACTTTTTTCCAGCCAGCCAACGCGGCCTCACCGTAAAAATGCGGGACGTTCGGATAACCGTTGGAGGCTTGATGGCCGACCACCGTGCCTTCGGTGATGATCAGCCCTACGCCGGCGGCGGCGCGGCGGCGGTAGTATTCGATCACCTTCGAATTCGGCACGCCACCGGGCGAGAACGAACGGGTCATCGGTGCCATCACCACACGGCTGGACAGCTGCAATGCACCGAGCTGGAAGGGTTTGAACAAGGCTTGGACAGGCATGGGAGCACTCCACGGAAGAGGTGTTTATGATGTGGATAATATGGAGCGCGCACCGCGCTGGGTAGCACTATTGATCTGGGTGATTAAGGGGTAAAAGCGCGGGAAGTCAGGTGCTACTGGCCTGTGGTGAGGGAGGCCGCTCCCTCACCACAGGCAGGCACGAATCAGCTCAGGGCTTTTTCGATGGCCTGGACGATGGTGGTATCATCCGGCGCCGTGCGCGGCGAGAATCGCGCGAGCACACGCCCATCCTTGCCCAGCAGGAATTTTTCGAAGTTCCAGGTGATATCCCCTGGAAACTCGGCGCCCTCGCCCGCCAGCAAGCGATACAGCTGATGACGGTCGTGACCATTGACCTCAAGCTTGCTGCCCAACGGGAACGTCACGCCGTAATTCAAGCTGCAGAACGCCTGGATTTCGTCCTCGCTGCCCGGCTCCTGGCCTGCAAACTGGTTGCAAGGCAGGCCCAGCACGGTAAAACCCTGGTCTTTGTACTGCTGATAGAGGTTTTCGAGCGCCGCGTATTGCGGGGTCAAGCCACATTTGGAGGCGACGTTGACTACCAGCACAACCTGCCCTTTATAGGGCGCCAGCGGCAACTCTTGTCCGTCTAAAGCTTTGAGTTTCAGGTCGTGGAAAGCACTCATGACGAACTCCAGATATCCCATGTTCTTCGCATTGCAGCCGTTCGAGATTACAGACCGCTAGCCTGCAATCATAGACGCCGATTGAAAAACTCGCCCGCCGGTTATTGCGCCGTTGGCCAGGGCAAAATAGGAATGGCGGTGACCGCATTCTGCGGGCTGCCTTCGATCAGACGGTCGCTGTAGACCAGATACACCAGGGTATTGCGCTTCTTGTCGAGGAAGCGCACCACCTGCATGGTCTTGAACACCAGCGAGGTGCGCTCCTTGAACACCTCATCGCCGTCCTTGAGGTCACCCTTGAAGTGAATCGGGCCGACCTGACGACAGGCAATCGAGGCTTCGGCGCGGTCTTCGGCCAGGCCCAGCCCGCCTTTTACGCCGCCGGTCTTGGCGCGCGACAGGTAGCAGGTCACGCCGTCGACCTTGGGGTCATCGAACGCCTCGACCACGATCCGGTCGTTGGGGCCGACGAACTTGAATACCGTTGACACCTGACCGACTTCCTCAGCGCTGGCCAGCAGCGGCATGGCCAGCAGCAGGCCGAGCAAACCCTTCATCACTCGCATCGTGTAGTTCCTTTGTTTAGACCAGGATCAGGTTATCGCGGTGCACCAGTTCCGGCTCCGCCATGTACCCCAGTAGTCC
The DNA here is from genome assembly GCF_001728855.1 of Pseudomonas sp. AP19. Taxonomy (NCBI): domain Bacteria; kingdom Pseudomonadati; phylum Pseudomonadota; class Gammaproteobacteria; order Pseudomonadales; family Pseudomonadaceae; genus Pseudomonas; species Pseudomonas sp. AP19. The sequence goes on from NZ_LXJP01000051.1 coordinate 5,841, forward strand.
GACAATCGCGTCAGACGATTGTCCAATAATTTTCTGCGCTTCCAGGGCACTGTAGTTGGCCAGGCCACGCGCAACCTCGCGACCATCGGGCGCCACACACACCACCATTTCCCCGCGGCGGAAGCTGCCCTGCACCAATTTGACGCCCACCGGTAACAGGCTCTTGTTGCCTTGGGACAACGCCGACACGGCGCCATCGTCCAGCACCAGCGTGCCACGGGTTTGCAGATGACCGGCCAGCCACTGTTTGCGCGCCGCCAGCATGCCGCGTTCCGGCGACAACAGCGTCCCGATGCGCTCGCCAGCCTTGAGGCGGTCCAGCACCCGCTCCAGACGCCCACCGACGATGATGGTATGCGCGCCGGAACGTGCAGCCAGGCGTGCTGCACGCAGTTTGGTCTGCATACCGCCACGGCCCAGGGCGCCGCCAACACTGCCAGCCACGGCGTCCAGCGCCGGGTCATCGGCGCGGGCTTCGTAGATCAACTGGGCGTCAGGGTTGTTGCGCGGGTCGGCGTCGAACATGCCGTCACGGTCGGTGAGGATCACCAGCAAGTCGGCTTCCACCAGGTTAGCCACCAAAGCGGCCAAGGTGTCGTTGTCGCCGAAACGGATTTCGTCGGTGACCACCGTGTCATTCTCGTTGATCACCGGGATCACCTTGAGCTCCACGAGCGCGCGCAAGGTACTGCGGGCATTGAGGTAGCGCTTGCGGTCGGACAGGTCGTCGTGGGTCAGCAGGATCTGCGCCGTGTGGCGGCCGTGCTCGGCGAAGCTGGATTCCCAGGCTTGCACCAGGCCCATCTGGCCGATGGCGGCGGCGGCTTGCAGTTCGTGCATCGCGCTGGGTCGCGCGGTCCAGCCGAGGCGGCTCATCCCGGCGGCAACAGCCCCGGACGACACCAGCACCAACTCGACACCGGCCTCATGCAAGGCCACCATCTGCTCGACCCAGACACTCATGGCTGCGCGATCCAGACCTTTGCCATCTGCCGTCAACAGCGCACTTCCGATCTTTACGACCCAGCGCTGCGCACCTGTCACTTTGCTCCGCATCATCTTCAACCTTAGAGTGAGGGCCGCGCGACCCAGCGCCGCCCATAACGTTATTCGTGACTACATTCCTGACTACGTAAAACCCAGATACCAAAACGCCGCTCAAGTGAGCGGCGCTTAAGTTTACTGCAACGAATCAGTCGCGCACGTAAATGATTTCCGGACCGTCTTCATCATCCACGTCTTCTTCGTCCCAATCATCGTCGCCGATGTCATGGACCGACTTCACGCCGCTGCGGCGCAGGGCACGCTGGTCGTCCAGGGCCTGCAACTGAGCGCGGGCTTCGTCTTCGATCTGCTGGTCGAGTTCGGCGAGCTCGGCCTTGAACACCGGGTCGGCCGCCAAGCGGTCGGCGCGGTCTTCCAGGTAACGCATGATGTCGCGGGTCAGGCGCTCGGTGCCTTCTTTGGCGATGGCCGAGATCACGTAGACAGGGCCGGTCCATTCCAGGCGATCAATGATTTCCTTGACGCGCTCCTCGTGTTCTTCTTCGAGGATCTGGTCGCATTTGTTCAGCACCAGCCAGCGATCACGCTCGGCGAGGGCCGGGCTGAACTTGGTCAGCTCGCTGACGATCACTTCGGCGGCGTCGGGTGCGCTGGTTTCGTCCAGCGGTGCCATGTCGACGAGGTGCAACAGTAAACGGGTACGCGACAAGTGCTTGAGGAAGCGAATCCCCAGGCCTGCGCCGTCGGAAGCACCTTCGATCAAACCGGGAATGTCGGCGATCACGAAGCTCTTCCAGCGGTCGACACTGACCACGCCCAGGTTTGGCACCAAGGTCGTGAACGGGTAGTCGGCGACTTTCGGCTTGGCAGCCGAAACCGAGCGAATGAAGGTACTTTTACCGGCGTTTGGCAGACCCAACAGGCCTACGTCAGCGAGTACTTTCATTTCCAGCTTCAGGTCACGTTGCTCACCCGGCTTGCCCGGCGTGGTCTGACGCGGAGCACGGTTGGTACTGGACTTGAATCGGGTGTTACCCAAACCGTGCCAGCCGCCCTGCACAACCATCAGCTTCTGGCCGGCCTTGGTCAGGTCGCCAATCACTTCCTGGGTAGCAGAGTCGATGATCGTGGTGCCGACAGGTACGCGCAGTACCAGGTCTTCGCCTTTTTTACCGGTGCAGTCGGTGCTGCCGCCGTTGGAGCCACGCTCGGCATCAAAGTGCCGGGTGTAACGGTAGTCGACCAGGGTGTTGAGGTTTTCGTCGGCCATCATGTAGATGGAACCGCCGTCACCGCCGTCACCGCCGTTGGGGCCACCGTTTTCGATGAACTTTTCGCGACGGAAACTCATGCAACCGTTACCGCCGTCGCCTGCTTTTACTCGGATGGAAACTTCATCAACGAACTTCATAACAAAACGCCTCTCGTCGCATGGACGAGCTTAAGAAACCAAGACATAAGACTCTTGCAAAAATGAGCGCAGCGACCTCAATAACGACCGCAAATCCAGCGCCTGAGCCCATTACAAACAGCTTTGCAAGAGACTCACTCCACAAACGAAAAAGCCCCGTCGCGAGACAGGGCTTTTCCAGCGATCGCGCAATTAAGCGGCGACAACGCTCACGTAACGGCGGTTGAAAGCGCCTTTTACTTCAAACTTGATCACGCCTTCGATTTTCGCGAAGAGGGTGTGATCTTTACCCATGCCAACACCGTAACCGGCGTGGAATTGGGTGCCGCGCTGACGCACGATGATGTTGCCCGGAATGATTTTCTGGCCGCCATACATCTTCACGCCAAGGCGTTTGGCTTCTGAGTCGCGACCGTTACGGGTACTACCACCAGCTTTTTTGTGTGCCATGAGTCAATTCTCCTAGTGAGGAATTAGGCTGAAATTAAGCCTGAATACCGGTGATTTTGATCTCGGTGTACCACTGGCGGTGGCCCATACGCTTCATGTGGTGCTTACGACGACGGAACTTGATGATGCGGACTTTATCGTGACGACCTTGGGAGATCACTTCAGCCACAACGGTAGCGCCAGCAACAACTGGGGCGCCGATGTTCACGTCATCGCCATTGGCGACCAACAGAACGCGATCAAAGGTAACGGATTCGCCGGTAGCGATTTCCAGTTTTTCGATCTTCAGGTATTCACCTGGGGCGACCTTGTATTGCTTGCCACCAGTAACAATTACTGCGTACGACATGGTATTTCTCCGATAATCCTGCTCACCCAGCGCTTTATAAGAAGAGGTATTGGCTGGCATGGCTGCATGGGATGGACGTCCCGAATGCAATTGCGTAAGGCAGGTGCTGCCCAGGAAGTTCAGGGTGCGCGATTGTACGCAAGGTAAATGGGTGATGCAAGTAGCCGCCAATCGCCATGAAAGCGTAGCGAGCGAAGGGAAGACAAGGAAAAAACCGGCGTGGAAGCGGAGTTTACTGGCTGTACATGAGCATTCCGAGCCTGTTTTTGACGCAGGATTACGCGCGTAGAGCCGAAGGCTCCCAGCCTGCAGTAGCTTTCACGGTGATTGGGCGCGCCTTGACACCCGGGGGTGAGGGTCCTAGCATGCCGCGCAACCCTTCTGGAGCGACTGTCGCTGATGCAACCCCAAGCTTTCTACCGCGCGGTCGCGGACGATTTTAGCGCCGTCGACGGCATCATCAAGCAGCAGCTGACGTCTAAAGTGCCGCTGGTCTCCAAAATTGGCGACTATATTACGTCGGCGGGCGGCAAACGCCTGCGTCCTTTATTAGTGTTGCTGTGCGGCAAGGCCCTGGGCCGCGAAGGCGATGACCTGCGCCTGCTGGCAGCCACTATCGAATTCCTGCACACCGCCACCCTGCTGCATGACGACGTGGTCGACATGTCCGGCATGCGCCGTGGCCGTGAGACCGCCAACGCCATGTGGGGCAATGCTCCGAGCGTGTTGGTAGGCGACTTCCTGTATTCGCGCTCGTTCGAAATGATGGTCGAGCTGGGCTCGATGCCGGTGATGAAGATTCTTTCACAAGCCACGCGCATCATCGCCGAAGGCGAAGTGTTGCAGCTGTCCAAGATCCGCGACGCCAGCACTACCGAAGAAACCTACATGGAAGTGATTCGCGGCAAAACCGCGATGCTGTTCGAAGCCTCCACCCACAGTGCCGCCGCCCTGTGTGGCGCCACTGCCGAACAGGCCGAAGCCCTGCGCACCTTTGGCGATCACCTGGGCGTGGCGTTCCAACTGGTGGATGACCTGCTCGACTACCGTGGCGACGCCGAAACCCTGGGCAAGAACGTCGGTGACGACCTGGCCGAGGGCAAACCGACCTTGCCGCTGATCTACACCATGCGCGAAGGCACGCCGGAACAGGCTGCACTGGTACGCAAAGCGATCCAGAAAGGCGGGATTGAAGACCTCGAAAGCATTCGTGCTGCCGTGGAAGCCTCGGGTTCCCTGGATTACACCGCACAATTGGCGCGTGACTACGTCGCCCGTGCCATCCAGTGCCTGGAAGCACTCCCTGCCAGCGAATACCGGGATGCCCTGGTTGAGCTGAGTGAGTTTGCGGTCGCGCGTACTCACTGATTCTGCCCCGCTTCATCTGGGAGCCGGTTTGCCTGCGATAGCGTCACCTCGGAACAACAGACACCGAGTGGGCCGCATCACAGGCAAGCCAGCGGCCCATTAGATCCAAGCCCCCACCCGACTCTAATTCCCTATATAATGTGCGACTTTTAGCCATCCTGACTTTCAAGGAGCTTTAGTGAGCACGTTGCCACCCTGCCCGAAATGCAATTCCGAATTCACCTACGAAGACGGCGCCCAGCTGATCTGCCCGGAATGCGCCCATGAGTGGTCCGCCAATGGCGAGGCCGAAGCGGCCGGTGATGAAACCGTGAAGAAAGACTCTGTAGGCAACGTCCTGCAAGACGGCGACACCATCACGGTCATCAAGGACCTCAAGGTCAAAGGCACGTCCCTGGTGGTCAAAGTCGGCACCAAGGTCAAAAACATCCGCCTGTGCGACGGCGACCACGATATCGATTGCAAGATCGACGGTATCGGCCCGATGAAACTCAAGTCTGAGTTTGTACGCAAAGTCTGAATCGGCTGCATCCATCCCGCGCCCGTCGCGGGATGGCGTTTTGCCCTCCCGGTTGATCGAACGCACTCTCCCCACAGAAAAATCAGCAAATCGCCAATAGGCACTTGCTATTCTGCTAATAAGAATTATTCTCATTGAAACCCTCAAGGAGAATGACCATGACTTATTTGATAGATGCCTGGCTGGACCGACCACACCCTTACCTGCGAATCCTGCATCGGGAAACCGGTGAAGTCTGTGCGGTGCTGGAAGAAGAAGCGCTCAATGAGCTGCAGGATCAAGGCGACCTGGACGTGAACGGCCTGAGTTCCAGTGAGCCTGGGGTGCTGAAGGAAGTGCTGCGCAACCTGTTTCTGTTCTGCTATGCCCGAGCGTTGCGCCCGGCCACGGAGCTCAATGGCAAGTTCCATCCATGAGACACCCTGCACAACCTGAGTGCACCGGCTTCATGTGGGAGCCGGGCTTGCCCGCGATCCAAACGACTCGGCCCTACCGGCTACCGAGTTGATGCCATCGCAGGCAAGCCAGCTCCCACCTGAAACCGGAGCCAACATTACCGAGTATTACAGAACGTCGAGCAGCTCAACGTCGAACACCAGAACGCTGTGCGGCGGGATGCTGCCAACGCCTTGAGCGCCGTAAGCCAGTTCGCTCGGCACGTACAGACGCCATTTGCTGCCGGCATTCATCAGTTGCAGGGCTTCGGTCCAACCAGCGATCACGCCGCCAACCGGGAATTCTGCAGGCTGGCCACGCTCGTAGGAGCTGTCGAACACGGTGCCGTCGATCAGAGTGCCGTGGTAGTGAGTACGCACTTGGTCTTCACGGGTCGGCTTGGCGCCATCACCGGCGGTCAGCACTTCAAATTGCAGACCGGAAGCCAGGGTGGTGATGCCATCACGCTTGGCGTTTTCAGCCAGGAACGCCAGGCCAGCGCCAGCAGCCGCTTCAGCCTTGGCAGCCGCTTCAGCTTGCATGATTTCGCGGATAACTTTGAAGCTGGCAGCCATTTGCTCTTGGTCAACGCGGCTTGGCTTACCTGCGAAAGCGTCGGTCAGGCCAGCCAGGATGGCGTCGATGCTAACGCCCGGTGGCGGGTTGTCGCGCAGTTGGTCGCCCAACTGACGGCCGATACCGTAGCTGACGCGGGTTTCGTCGGTGGACAGATTAACTTCGGACATGAAGAGGCTCCGCTGTAGGGCAGCACGATTTCCCGTGCCATCCAAAACTAAAAGGGCCCGCAGACTAGCACACAAGACCGGCTGCTGATCAGCCCCCCTTTGCGGCTACCAAAGGGCCAGGTCGTATGTCAGGTAGAGTCGGTAGTTGTCTCGGTCGCTGGCATAGGTCGAACGATAGGTCGCCTTGCGCAACTCCACGCCCAGGCCTTTGAAGGTGCTGTCCTGGATGACGTAGCGCAGGTTGCTGTCAGATTCCCACTCCCGCGCCTCACGCCCCTTGTAATCACCGTTGTGTCCTTTGTAATAGCGCGTCATGAAACTTAAGCCTGGCAGCACTGCGGCAAAATCGTAGTCGTAGCGCAGCATCCAGGTTTGCTCACCGGCCTGGATGAACTTGCCCACGCCGGCGTTGCTGAAGGAATACACCGTTGAGACACTGGCATAAGGCAACGCGGTGTCCCCGCTGACCTTCTGATAACCGACGCCGAACGCCTGCGCGCCCAGACGGTAGGTGAACAGCCCACTGACCATGTCACTGTCGACCTTGCCGTTGCGCGCCTCTCCTGCCTCATTGCTGATGAAATAACGCACGTCACTGGTCAGCGTACCGCTGCCCACAGGCTGTTTATGCACAAGGCCGACAAATTGCTGGCGATAGAACGCTCGCATTTCGCCGTAATACCAAGTGCCACTCAGACGTGGTGTGAAGGCATAAGTGGCACCCGCAAAATCGAAGACGCTGCCTTCCTTGCCGTTGTAGCCCTGGGGATAAATGGCCACGCTGTCGGTGGAGTTTCGCTGCTTGAACTTATCCAGATGCCCGGTGTGCAGGTACAGGTTGCGAATACCGGTGTATTCCAACTGAGCGCCCTGGAACGTCTGCGGCAGCAGGCGCCCGTCGTTTTGCACCAGCACCGGAATCTTCGGCAACAACGTGCCGGCTTTGACCACGGTATCGCCCCAACGCATCTTCAGGGTGACGCCTAAACTGGAGAACTCGCTGGCCGCGTGACCGTCATCGTGCACCGGCAATAAACCGGTGCCGGCATGGGTGGGGCTGGAGTCAAGGCGCAGGCCTGTCAGCCCCAACGCGTCCAGGCCAACCCCCACCGTGCCCTCGGTATAACCCGACTGCAGGTTGAGCAAAAAGCCCTGCGCCCACTCCTTGCGATCCTCGCCACCCTCACGGTAATCGTCGTTGAAGTAAAAGTTACGCAAGGTCAATCGGCCCTGGGAGTCCTCCCAGAAACCCTGAGCCAGAAGCACCGGTGACAGGCTCGCCAACACGCCCATCGAGGCGATTTTCCCCCGCGTGAATAACTCGCGCATAACTGTTTCCTCAATGCCTGTTGTGGTTTTTTTATGGGCAGTTGCACCGCGCGATGCACTGGACGGCACGTCGCGTTGGAGCGGACACTAACGGCTCATCGAAAGCCCCACAACGTTATGCGAGATGCGCATCAGGCTATGCGCAAAGCACCGCTCACCCCTCGCAACCGACAGGAAAACCACGGTGAATCTCAAGCAGCTCGAAGCCTTCAAGGCGATCATGTCCACCGGCTCGACCATCGGCGCGGCCACGCGCATGGGCCTATCGCAATCGGCCGTCAGCCGCCTGTTGAGCCAGCTGGAAGAGGCCTTGGGGTTCGCCTTGTTCCTGCGCAAAAAAGGCCGCCTGATGGCCACCGCAGAAGCAGAAGAGTTGTTGATGGAAGTCGCCGGCCTGGTGGACGGCATGCAACGTATCCAACGCCTGGCTGACGAGATGCGCGTGGGCCGCTCGCGCAAGAGCCTGCTCAAGGTCGCAGTTCCCACCAGCATGACCCAGGAGCTGTTGCCACGCATCGTCGCGGAGTTTCTCAAAAGTCATGAGGACATCGTCGTCGAGTTGCTGACCGGCTCGTATGACATGATCGAGCGCGCCGTGCTGGATCGCTCAGCCGACTTGGGTTTTGTGCGATTGCCGACGGAAATTCCCGGCTTCGACATCGAGCCCGTGCTCCAAACCGAGGGCGTTTGTGTGATGCCCGTCGACCACCCACTGACCCGCCACGCCTGTATCGAGGTGCAGCATTTGCGCAATCTGCCGCTGGTCATGCTGGGACGACAAAGGGCCTTGCGGGCGGAGCTGAACCAAGTGTTTCGCGCCGCCAACCTCACGCCGCAAGTGCGTGTCGAAGTGCACTCGGTGGGGGCGGCTTGCAGCTTTGTCGCCGAAGGCCTCGGGGTGTCGATCGTCAACGGTTTGCTGGCCAGCCACTTCCTGCATTTACCGATCGTTACCCGGCCTTTTCGCCCAAGGCTGCCCTACTCTTTCGGCCTGGCCTATCGCGCTGACGAGCCACGCCCACCACTGGTGACGGCGTTCGCCGAGCATCTCAAACAGCGCCTGAACGCACAAAACGCATAGCCCAATCCAGCCTGCGCATAACGTTGTCGCCAGCAAAACTTTGCCCTAGTGTCCGCTCCACACGCGTCACTCCCCCATAACAAAAACGGCGAACGCCGGGGCAGCCAGCATGAGCGAATCACAGATCATCCCCACCCAAACGGTGGTGGCAAAACCCATGCAACGCAAACAGATCAACCCGGCCATTATTCTGCTGAGCATCGTCTTGCTTGCCGTGGCCTTCACCTACGCGGTGAACGCAGGCAAGTTCGAGCGCCAGAATGGGCTGGTGGTACCGGGCTCTTATCAGGTGCTGGAAAAACACGACAGCCTGAGCCAACTGTTTGCGCTGGAGCCGCGCAAGGCTGGCGATACGACGGCCCGCCCGGTGTCGCTGGTCGAAGGGTTCATGGCCATCCCCCAAGGCATCGAGAAACGCGCGGCGCTGATTTTCATGGTGTTGTTCATCGGTGGCATGTTCGGCGTGTTGAACAAGGCCGGTGTCATCGATGCCGGGCTGGAGCGCCTGCTGGGTTTGACCCGAGGCAATATCTACGTGCTGGTGCCGAGCCTGATGCTGGTGTTTTCCGCTGGCAGTACGTTCATGGGCTTGGCCAAGGAGTTCATTCTGATCGTGCCGCTGATGGTCGCCATGGCCAACCGGCTGGGGCTGTCGAACCTGATTGGGCTGGCCATCGTCGCGATCTCGGTGAAGATCGGCTACCTGGCGTCGATCTCCAATCCGGTGGCGTTGTCCGTCGCCCAGCCGATGGTCGGGTTGCCGATATTCAGTGGTTTGAGCATGCGCGTATGGGCCTACTGCAGCTTCCTGCTGGTGGGCATTGCGTTCGTGTTGTGGAGTATTCGCCAGCACGGTTTCGATGCGACGGCGCAGATAACCTTCGAACGTAACCCCTTGCCCACGCGCCACCTGATCAATCTGCTCGTGCTGCTGATGGGCATCGGTTTTCTGGTCTACGCCTCCAACCGCTGGGCATGGAAATACCATGAGCTGTCGGCGTTCTACTTGCTCCTGACCGTGACGTTCAGTGTGATCGCCGGGCTGGGTGCCAGCGTCGCCGCCAGCGCGTTTGTCGATGGCATGAAGAAAGTATTGATTGCCGGGGTGCTGATCGGCCTGGCCACCGCCGTGGAGATCATCCTCAGCACTGGCCAGGTACTGGACACCATCGTCAACAGCCTTGCCAACCTGGTGGGCGACCACGGCCCGATTGTGTCGGCCTATGGCATGTTCTTCGCGCAACTGGGCTTGGATGTGCTGATCCCGTCGACGTCGGGCCAGGCTGCGGTGACCATGCCAATCTTCGGCCCGCTGGGCCAACTGTCTGGCGTCAGCCCACAGACCACAGTGTTCGCCTTTCTGATGGGCAATGGCCTGACCAACATGATCACCCCGACCTCCAGCGGCCTGCTGGTGTTACTGGCCACCGCTAACGTCGGCTGGGGCCAATGGGCACGCTATATCCTGCCGCTGTTCCTGATCTACGCCGTGCTGGCGATGGTGTTGTTGGCCGTCGCGGTCACGAGCGGGTACTGAGTCGATGAGTGTTCTCCCCATGCACACCCTGCACAACCAAATGGTTCCGATGCGTGATGGCATCCACCTGGCCACCGATATCTATTTGCCGGCCGGCAGCGACGGCCCTTTTCCAGTCGTCATCGAACGCACGCCGTACGACAAGAGCAAACCCTCACGCTCGGAAAAACAGCTGGACGGCCAACACCTCTCCCGCGAACAGATGGCAGCGCGTTTGACTGAACGAGGCTTCGTCGCCATCTTCCAGGACTGCCGAGGGCGCTATGCCTCCGAAGGGCTGTTCACCAAATACACCGCCGAGGGCGAAGACGGTTTTGACACCTTGGCCTGGATCGTCCGGCAGCCCTGGTGCAACGGCAAAATTGGCAGCATGGGCCTGTCTTACGCCGCGCATACCCAACTGGCGATGGCCTGCCTGCACCCACCTGGTTTGAGCAGCATGGTGCTCGACAGCGGCGGCTTCGCCAACGCTTACCAGTGCGGGATTCGCCAGGGCGGCGCATTCGAACTCAAACAGGCTACGTGGGCCTTTCGCCAGGCCAAGGAAAGCCCGGCTGCCCTGGCCGACCCACACATTCGTCAAGCGCTGGAGCACGAGGATATCGACCAGTGGTTTACCCGTATGCCCTGGCAACCCGGCCAGTCGCCTTTGCGCCATGTACCGGAATACGAGGCTTACCTACTGGACCAATGGGCCCAGGGCGACTTCAGTGACTATTGGCGCAAGTCGGGTATCTACGCCGAAGGCCATTATTCGCGGTTGCCCGATATTCCCGTGCTGTTCATGTCCAGCTGGTACGACGCGTATGTCAGCTCCACCCTGGCCAACTACAACGCCTTTGAACACAACGGCACAGCCAACCTTCGACTGGTGATGGGCCCGTGGCTGCATGGCGACCGCAATATCAGCCACAGCGGTGATGTGGAGTTCGGGCCGCAGGCGGTGTTCGATGGCCAGGTTGATCGAGACTGGCTGAGTTGCCGTCTGGCGTGGTTCGAGCAATCCCTCAAACCGTCGCCTCAGCCCGCAAAGGCCCGTGTGGATGTTTTTCTGATGGGCGGCGGCAACGGCAAACGCGACCACAACGGCCGCCTGCAACACGGCGGACGCTGGCTGCAATCGACGCAATGGCCATTGCCGGGCAGCCAGGCGCTGACCCTGTACTTGAATGCGCAAACACAACTGACGCAGAGCGCTCCATCCGACCTCGACGCTCACATGAGCTACATCGCCGACCCCGCTCACCCGGTTCCGACCATTGGTGGCGCGCTGACCTCCGGCGCCCCGGTATTTGTGGGCGGTGCTTTCGATCAACGTGAACGCGCCGACTTCTTCGGCACCCGAGGCGACAACAGCCCACTCAACGAACGCGAAGATGTACTGAGTTTCCAGACCGAACCACTCGACGAAGACCTGATCGTTGCGGGCAGCGTACAGATCGAGTTGTGGATCGACAGCAACGCGCCCGACACCGATTTCACCGCCAAGCTGGTGGACGTGTATCCACCGAGCATCGATTATCCGGACGGCTTCGCGATGAACATTACCGATGGCATCCGGCGCTGCCGCTATCGCGAATCCTGGGAACAGCCGACGCTGCTCACGCCTGGCGAGCGGGTCAAGGTGCTGATCGAGCCCTTTGCCACCTGCAACCTGTTCAAACGCGGCCATCGAGTGCGCCTGGACATTGCCAGCAGCAATTTCCCGCGCTTTGACGTCAACCCCAACAGCGGCGAACCCTCAGGCCAGGCCAGTCACCCGCGGGTCGCACGCAATACCGTGCACCTGAGCCAGGGGGCTGCGTCTTGCCTCAGGCTGACCGTGGTGCCCGCCGCCCTACTGTGAGCCCCGAAGGGTCGCCATTGCTGCCAGGCAATGGCGACCCTTCGTCGCACCGGTAAGAAAAGTATTTCAGATTCATCGCCTGCCGCCGATACAGCGCTACACACTTTGGCTGGCTCAAACAACAACACCGTCCAGCAGACAAACATCATTCTTGCGGAGCATTCGATGAATAGCTGGTTCGGCAACATCAGCGTCAACCTCAAACTCGGCCTGGGCTTCGGCCTGGTACTGGTCCTCACCTCGATCCTGGCACTGACTGGCTGGACCAGCCTGGGCAGCCTGATCGACCGTAGCAACTGGATGAGCGACATCACCCAGCTCAACGCCTCCCTGACCAAGCTGCGGATCGTGCGCCTGTAATACATGCTGGCAAACGGCGATGAGGCTGTGGCACAGAACGTACAGACCAGCCTGGACGCCTTCGCAGCCCAGCAACAGAAGCTGCTGGACAGTTTCAAAAGCCCGGAAAACCTCAAACTGCTCAATGAGCAAAAAGCCGTCATCACTGCCTACCAGCAGTCGCTGAACAAAATGCGTGAGGCCTACCGTAACGGCAACGCCGCGCGCCAGGTCATGGGCGACAAGGCTGATATTGCCAACGCCCAGATCAACGCACTGGGCACCAGCGTGCAGCAGATGCCCGACAGCCCGGAGCGCTACACCCAATACCAGGCCATCACCAACGCCAAGGAAGAATTCCAGCTGGCCCGCTATGACGTGCGCGGTTACACCAACACCGTCAACGCAGAGACCGAAGCCCGCGCCGCAGCGCAAATCGAGAAAGCCATCGGTGGTTTGAAAGGCCTCAACGCAGCGTTCGGCACCAGCCAACAAAGCGCGCTGACCTCACTGGAAGCCGCGCTGGGTGCCTATCGCAGCGCTGTGCAGAGTTACAAGGCGGCCAACGCCAACATCGTCAGCGCCCGTGCGGAAATGACCACGCAAGGCGCCGATATCGTCACCATCAGCGACAAGCTGTATGACATTCAGCTTGATCGCCGCGACGCCGAAAGCGCCCAGGCCCGCAGCCTGCAGTTGATCAGCACGTTGCTCGCGCTGCTGGTCGGCATCATCGCGGCCCTGGTGATTACCCGCCAGATCACGCGCCCGATCCAGGAAACCCTGGCCGTGGTCGAACGTATCGCTTCCGGCGACCTGAGCCACAACATCCAAGTGACCCGTCGCGATGAACTGGGCGTATTGCAACAAGGCATCCAGCGCATGGGCACCACCCTGCGTGAATTGATCAGCGGTATTCGTGATGGCGTGACTCAGATCGCCAGCGCCGCGGAAGAACTGTCGGCCGTTACCGAGCAGACCAGTGCCGGCGTCAACAGCCAAAAGATCGAGACCGATCAAGTCGCCACCGCGATGCATGAAATGACGGCTACCGTGCAGGAAGTTGCGCGCAACGCCGAGCAGGCCTCCCTGGCCGCTGCCGACGCTGACGGCCAAGCCCGCGCAGGCGACAAAGTCGTGGCCGAGGCCATTGCCCAGATCGAGCGCCTGGCCGCCGAAGTGGCACGCTCTACCGACGCCATGACGCACCTGCAACAAGAGAGCAACAAGATCGGCAGCGTGATGGACGTGATCAAGGCCGTGGCTGAGCAGACCAACCTGCTGGCGCTGAACGCAGCGATTGAAGCGGCGCGTGCCGGTGAAGCCGGTCGTGGGTTTGCCGTGGTTGCCGACGAAGTCCGTGGCCTGGCCCAGCGCACCCAAAAATCCACCGAAGAAATCGAAGGCCTGGTCGCTGGCTTGCAGAACGGCACCCAGCAAGTGGCCATGGTGATGAACAACAGCCGCAGCCTCACCGACAGCAGCGTCGAGCTGACCCGGAAGGCCGGTGTATCGCTGGAAAACATCACCCGTACGGTGTCGAACATCCAGTCGATGAACCAGCAAATTGCAGCGGCGGCGGAACAGCAAAGTGCCGTGGCTGAAGAAATCAGCCGCAGCATCGTCAACGTGCGGGATGTGTCGGAGCAGACCGCCACCGCGAGTGACGAGACGGCCAAGTCGAGCGTGGAACTGGCGCGTTTGGGCAGCCAGTTGCAGCAGATGGTCAGCCACTTCCGGGTTTAAAAAATCAAAAAAGCCGCCTCGACTTAAGCCGAGGCGGCTCCACTTCTCAGACCTTACAGGTCATCAAAGCTGTCCCGCAGGAATGTCCACACGTGATAAACACGCAAGGCATTCACTACGAGGTTCCACGTACGTCGTACAAACTTGGACATACTCGGCCCTCCCTGAGTTGGGCCTTACCTCCAGCGCACTTACCGGAACACGTGAACCTTCAGACGCAGGTCGATTGCGCCTTTTGAGGCGGCCGGGCTAATGGTCCTCCCGCATCAATCCGGCACGGATTACTAGCCCGTGGCGGTCGGTCCAGAATTCGCGCGCATACCCGGCTCACCTAAAAAGCGACAAACGCAGAACGGGAAAAATCCTAACCAACATTCCCGTCTAAGGTGTGTCAAACAGTGGTCAAATATCCAGTATCGCCCGATAGATTCATTGCAAGCTTTTGCAGTCAAATCAGGTAAGACAAAGATGCCTAAAGTATCCATGCTGGCCATCTTTTCGTCTTGCGTGATGACATGGCCAACGGTAGTATCTGGCTGCGGGTCGATTGCGTCTTTTGAGATAGCAACCCAGTCGCAAACTGGTTTGCAATAAAAAACCGCCCTACTAAGGCGGTTTTTTATTGCCTGCGATTTGCCAATCAGCCGTCGCCTTCCTCAACAAACACCAGCCGATTGCCAAACGGATCGCTGACACTCATCTCACGCGAGCCCCAAGGCGTTTCCTCAACCCCAGGCTTGGCATACCGGTAATCCTTGGCCAGCAGTTGCTGCTGATACACGTCCACGCCCTGCGCCTGAATCCGCACCGCCGACCCCGGCGAAGCATCGCCATGATGCTCGGACAAATGCAGCACGCATTCACCCAGCGACACCTGCAGATACAACGGAAAATTCGCCTCGAAGCGGTGTTGCCAGTCGAGCTTGAACCCGAGGAACTCGACGTAGAATTCCAACGCCTTGGCCTCGTCGAAAATACGCAAGATGGGCGTGACCTTTCCTAAGTGCATGGCAACAGCTCCGTGTATGAGAACGCTCCACTATAGAGACGAAAAACCACCGCGCAAATCCCCATTGCGTGCCAGAAACCGCCCCGGTCGCTGACCATTGGCCTGGCCATCGCTGTAGCTCAACACCCCGTTTACCCACACGCCATCAATGCCCTCAGCCGCGCGTTGCGGCGCGTTGAAGTCCGCCACATCCCGCACCCGCAACGGGTCGAACAACACCAGGTCAGCCCAGTAGCCTTCGCGAATTTCGCCGCGCTCAGCCAAACCAAAACGCGCTGCCGACAACCCCGTCATCTTGTGCACCGCCGTGTGCAACGGGAACAGCCCTACGTCGCGGCTGAAATGCCCCAGCACCCGCGGAAACGCGCCCCACAAACGCGGGTGAGGAAACGGGTCTTCAGGCAAACCGTCAGACCCCACCATCGACAGCGGATGCGCCAGGATACGTCGCACATCCGCCTCATCCATCCCGTAGTACACCGCCCCCGCCGGTTGCAGACGACGTGCCGCGTCCATCAGCGACACGTCCCACTCGGCAGCGATCGCCTGCAAGTCGCGCCCCCCCATGTCCGGGTGCGGCGTGGACCAGGTGATGGTGATACGAAAGGCATCGGTGACCTGCTTGAGGTCCAGCGTCGAAGAGCTGGCCGCATAGGGATAACAGTCACACCCCACCGGGTGATTGTTCGCTGCGGCTTCCAGCGATGCCAACAGCTGCGGACTGCGCCCCCAGTTCCCCGCGCCCGCACATTTCAGGTGGGAAATAATCACCGGCACCTGGGCATGTCGGCCGATCAGAAACGCCTCGTCCATCGCCTCCAGCACCGGTTCGAATTCGCTGCGCAAATGGGTGGTGTACACCGCACCGAAGGCCGTCAGTTCTTCACTGAGTTGCAGCACTTCATCGGTCTCGGCATTGAATGCGCTGGCGTAGGCCAGGCCTGTGGATAAACCCAGCGCACCGGCCTCCAGGCTTTGCTGCAATTGCGTGCGCATGGCGGCAATTTCATCGGGCGTGGCGGTGCGGTGCAGGTCGTCCATATGGTTACTGCGCAGGGCCGTATGGCCGATCAGCGCGGCGACATTGACCGCCGGATGCGCGCTTTCCACGGCCGCACGGTAATCGGCAAACCGCGGATAAACGAACGCCTCACGCGAACCCAGCAGGTTCATCGGGTCCGGCGGGTCGCTGCGCAAATTGACCGGCGACGCGCTGATGCCACAGTTGCCGACAATCACCGTGGTCACACCCTGGCTGAGCTTGGGCAACATCTGCGGGTGACGGATCACCACCGTGTCATCGTGGGTGTGCACATCGATAAAGCCCGGCGCCAACACCCGGCCATTGGCCGCGATTGTGTGCTCGGCCTGCGCGCTCGACAGGTCGCCAATCGTTGCGATCCGCCCTGCCCGTACACCGACATCCGCGACATACCCCGGGGAGTTGCTGCCATCTATGATCAGCGCCTGGCGAATCAGCGTGTCGTACTTCATATCAATCTCCAAGCGGCAGGCTATCGGGGCCGCCGCGATAGTCGTCCAGGGCCAGCTTGATCCGGCGCAGGCGTTCCTGGTTGGCGTCCGGCATGGCCAGCGCCAGCTCGGTGGCGAGCACGTCGATGGCCAACAGCATGCCGTAGCGTGCGGCGGTGGGCTTGTAGATAAAACTGGTTTCGGCCGGCTGCAAGGGCAGCAACACGTCTGCCAGTTGGGCCAGCGGTGAGTCGGCCAGGGTGATGGCGACGATGCGCGCATCGTAGTTGCGCGCCAGCCTCACCACGTCCAACAACTCAGGCGTGAGGCCCGTCAACGAACACACGATCAGCGCATGCTCCGGCCCCAACGTCGCCGCCGTGACACGCATCATCACCGGGTCATGGCTGGAGGAAATCGCGTACCCCAAACGCACCAGGCGCACCTGCAACTCGTCGCTGCACAGGCTTGATGGGCCGCCCATACCGAAGGCGTGGATCATCCGCGCCTTGCCAAGCAGATTGACCGCATCGACAAAACTCGCCTGGTGGAAACCCGACAAATGCTGACGCAACGTCGCTTCGATATCGCCGAGAATCTGCCGATGAAACGCCGACTGTTCCGGCAACCCCGCCGGGTCCAGAAAGCGGCTGCCCACGCCACTGGCCTGCGCCAATTGCAGGCGCAAATCCCGCAGATCGCGGCACCCCACACTGCGCGCAAACCTCGACAAGGTTGCCGTGCTGACCTCGGCCCGTTGCGACAACGCTTCCAGGCTGGCCGACGCGGCAAACCCCACGTCATCGAGCATCAGCTTGGCGATACGCCCTTCGCCGGCGCTGAAGGACTCCTGGCGAGCACGAATCTGGTAGAGGATGTCCATGGGGTCTCCGAATTACAGGATGCAGGACAGACCGTACGTCAGACCGAAGGCGACCACCGAAATCAGGGTCTCCAGCACGGTCCAGGTCTTGAAGGTCTGGATCACTGTCATATTGAAGTATTCCTTGATCAGCCAGAAGCCGCCGTCGTTGACGTGGGAAAAGATCACCGAACCCGCTCCGGTGGCCAGCACCAGCAATTCGGGGTGTGGATAACCCAGGCCCAGCGCAACGGGCGCGACCACACCGGACGCCGTCGTCATGGCCACAGTGGCCGAGCCCGTGGCGATCCGCATCAGTGCGGCGAACAACCACCCCATCACCAGGGGCGACAAATGGAAAGCATGGGCCAAGCCGAGAATCTCGTTGGTCACGCCCGCGTCCACCAGGATACGGTTCAAGCCGCCGCCCGCGCCGACCAGCAAGGTGATGCTGGCGGTTGGCGCCAGGCATTCATTGGTGAACTTGAGGATCGCCTCGCGGTTAAAGCCCTGGGCCAGCCCCAAGGTCCAGAAGCTCACCAAGGTCGCCACCAGCAGCGCAATCACCGAGTTACCGATAAACAGCAGGAACTGGTTGAAACCGGTCCCCGGTGTCGAAATCACGTTGGCCCAGCCGCCGATCATCATCAGCACCACCGGCAACAGGATGGTACCCATGGTCAGCGTAAAGCTCGGCAACCGGGTGCGCGGCTCTCGCTCGATAAACTGGCGCTCCAACGGGTTCTGCGCCGGCAGGTGAATGCGCGGCACGATGAACTTGGCGTACAGCGGGCCGGCAATAATCGCCGTAGGGATCCCCACCAAAATCGCATACAGCACGGTCTGCCCCACCGACGCGTTGTACGCCAGCACCGCCATCATCGCCGCCGGGTGCGGTGGCACCAGCGCATGCACCACCGACAAACCGGCGACCATCGGCAAGCCGACCATCAGGATCGACACGCCGACACGCCGCGCCACGGTAAAGGCGATCGGCACCAGCAACACAAAACCGACCTCGAAAAACAGCGGCAGCCCCACCAGGAACGCGATGCACACCATCGCCCAGTGCGCATTGCGCTCGCCGAAACGGTTGATCAACGTGCGCGCCACCTGCTCGGCACCACCGGATTCGGCCATCATTTTGCCGAGCATGGTGCCCAACGCGACCACCAGAGCGATATGCCCCAACGTCTTACCGACACCCGCCTCGTAGGAACCCATGATGGTATCGGCGGGCATCCCGGCCATCAGCGCCAGGCCGATAGACACCAGGGTGATGACGATAAACGGGTTAAGCCGGTAACGTGCAATCAGCACGATCAATGCAATGATGGCGATGGCAGCGTATGCCAACAGCCCCAAGCCCAGTGGTGCGGCCATGCGGTACTCCTCGGAAAGGGTCACGTCGAATTGGTTGTGAAACTCATAAATCATTACCGAGGAGTATTTTCAATTTTTATGAAAGTAATTTTCGCCCACAGATAAGCGCTGTCGCTTGGGGACATGCCCCAAGCCGGCGCATGAAAATTCGGAGGGTGTTCTTACATGAAGTTTTTTGCGGCGCGCAAACTCAACGACCAGGGCCGAGTCTCAGATGGCGGCCTCAACTACGATCAGGAATCTCCACAATGAATCGCAAGACCCTGCGTGTTCCCTTCGTCGCCAGCGCGCTGTTGCTGGCCCTGTGCGGCAGCGCCTCGGCCGCCGACAACGCGGCTTTGAAGAAATGCATGGACGGCGCCAACACCACTGCCGACATGGTCAGTTGCAACGCCAAGGAAGCCAAAGTGCAGGACGAGCGCCTGAACAAGGCGTACAAAACCGCCCTCGCCGCCCAGGAAGGCGCACGCAAGCAGCAACTGCAGGATGTTCAGCGCCTGTGGATCAAATACCGCGACGCCAATTGCAGCTTCGCAGGCAGTGCCACCGGCGGCACCATCGACCAGGTCAATGGCTCCGGCTGCCTGCTGGACATGACCCAGACCCGCGCCCAGGAACTCGAAGACCTGGTGGGGCCGTGATCGCGCTGTGAGCCGGCTGGCGCGCGAAAACCAGTAACGATGACCCGGCCCCGCTGATACCCAGCCCGATCAGTCGTGATGAACCTTCGCGCGCTTGAGCAGCTTCTTGCAGCGCTCCGACAAATGCAGCACCCGCAGATGTTTGCCGGCCTTGCTGTAACGCTCACGCAGGGTCATCAATGCGGCAATCGCTGAGTAGTCGACAAAGCTCAGGTGACGGCAATCGAGCGTTACCTGTGCCGGGTCATTGGCCGGATCGAACTGATTCAAAAACGGCGTAGTCGAGGCAAAAAACAGCGTGCCGTGCAGGCGATAGAGCTTGCTGCCGTCGACTTCCAGATGTTCATCGGCATACAACTCACGCGCCTGTTGCCAGGCAAAGTTGAGTGCCGCAATCACAATGCCGCACAGTACGGCCGTGGCCAGGTCGGTAAACACGGTAATCACCGTCACCGCGAGAATCACCAACACGTCGTTGAACGGCACCTTGTTGATCACCCGCAGCGACGCCCAGGCGAAGGTCTGCTGGGACACCACAAACATCACCCCCACCAGCGCCGCCAGCGGGATGCGCTCGATCAGCGGCGACAGAAACAGAATGAACAACAGGATCATCACCCCGGCAAACACCCCGGAGAAACGCCCGCGCCCGCCGGAGCTGAGGTTGATCACGGTTTGCCCGATCATCGCGCAACCGCCCATGCCGCCGAACAGGCCCGAAACCATATTTGCCGCGCCCAGGGCCACACTTTCGCGGTCGGGGTAGCCACGGGTCTCGGTAATTTCGTCGGTGAGGTTGAGGGTGAGCAAGGTTTCCAGCAGGCCGACCATGGCCATCAGGAACGCGTAGGGCGCGATGATCGTGAGGGTGTCCAGGGTCCAGGGAATCTGCGGCAACGCGAAGGTCGGCAGGCCACCGGCAATGTGGGCCATGTCGCCGAGGGTGCGAGTCGGCAGGCCGAGCAGGTACACCGCCAGGCCGACGCCGAGGATCGCCACCAGCGCAGGCGGCACGGCGCGGGTCAGGCGCGGCAACAGGTAGACAATTGCCATAGTCAGCACAACCAGGCCCGTCATCACATACAACGGCGTGCCGCTGAGCCAATGTTCACCGCTCTTGAAATGCTCCAGTTGTGCCAGCGCAATAATGATCGCCAGGCCGTTAACGAACCCGAGCATCACCGAGTGCGGCACCATGCGCACCAGTTTGCCCAGGCGCAACAGGCCGAACGCAACCATGATCAGCCCGCCCAGCAGCACCGTCGCCAGCAAATACTCCACGCCGTGCTGCACCACCAGCGCGACGATGACCACCGCCATCGAACCTGCCGCGCCCGAGACCATGCCAGGGCGGCCGCCGAACAACGCGGTGAGGGTGCAAATGATGAAGGCGCCGTAGAGCCCCATCAGCGGGTTAAGGTGCGCGACCAACGCAAAGGCGATGCATTCGGGCAGCAGTGCAAAAGACGTGGTCAGGCCGGCCAGGGCATCGGCGCGCAGACGGGTGAGTTTCATGGGGTACCAGGGCATTGCGGGGGATTAGGCGGGGAATGGTACGGAATTGCGGCGGGTGGGGCCAGTGAAGTGTCAGGTCAGGTAGACCGAGTGGCCCCTATCGCAGGCAAGCCAGCGCCCACTTTGACCGCGTGTTGCTTGAACGACTCGGTCGATGTGGGAGCCGGGCTTGCCCGCGATGGCCGCACTCCGGTGTTAAGCGAACATCACACCATTTCGTGGCGAATCCACTCCACCACCGACGTACGCGTCGGCGCCCAGCCCAGTTGTTCACGGGCATGCTTGCCACGCACGCGGCTGTTGGAACCCAGGCCGTAGTTGGCCATTTCATAGCCCCATTCGGCTTGCGCGTCAGCCAACGGCCAATCCTGCGGCGCGCCCAGCTGCAGCGCTTGAGCAATCGCGGTGGTCATGTCGACAAACGACGCCTCGCCACTTTCCACAAAGTAGAACGTGCCCGGAATGTTTTTCGTCAGCGCCAGAAGGTAGAGCGCAACCACGTCTTCAATATGCACGTTGGACCAGATGTTCTGCCCGGTGCCCACATGGCGCACCACGCCGCTCTTGCGCGCCTGCTTGAGCAGTCGCGGCAATTGCACGCTGTCCCGCTTCACGCCCAGGCTGTGGCCATAAATCAGGGTGTTGCAAATCACCGCCGAATTCACGCCGTCCTTGGCCGCGGCCAGGATCAGGTTATCGATGGCTACGCGAGCGGCCTTGTCGACGGTCGGCTCCGGCAGGTTGTCTTCACGGTAGATGACAGCGCTGGCCTTACCGCCCGACGCATCACCGACGATGCTCGAACCGCTGGTGTGCAGGAACACCTTGTTCGAGCCTTTCAAGGCGGCCAGCAAGGTTTCCACGGCTGCACGATGATCGCTGCTCGCGGCGTTGATCACCGCATCGGCTTTCTGCGCTTGCTCGGTCAACACCGCGGCGTCATCAAGGGTGCCGATCACTGCGGTGATGCCCAGGCGAGTCATCTCAGCGGCTTGTTCGGCGCTGCGTACCAGGCCGGTGACGTGGTGCCCGGCGTTGGCCAGGCCGGTTGCAATGGAGCCACCGATAAAACCTGCGGCGCCGGTAACGAATACGTGCATGGAGAGTGCTCCTGACTGGGTAAGTGATGCCCCCAGTATCAAGCCTGCATTCGCGTCGAATAAGGCCCTGTCGCCCAATTCAATCTTGCGCTGCGGTCACGAATCAGCAGGCATACCGCGCCAGCTTGGCCTGAATGAAGTCCAGAAAGCACTGGATGCGCAACGCCAACTGCGAGTTGCGGTAGAACACCGCGTGGATCGGCTGGCGATAGCCACTGTTGAACGCTTCCAGCAGCGGCACCAGGCGCCCGGCGTTGATGTCTTCGACCGTCATGAAGTTCGACAGGCAGCAAATGCCCTGCCCTTCCAGTGCCAACTGGCGCAAGGTCTCGCCGCTGGACGCCGCAATGCCGGGCTGGATCAGCCATCGATCACCTTCCACGTGGCGCAATGGCCAATGGTTGAGCGTTTCTGTCTGCGTGAAGCCCATCAACGTGTGATCCGCCAACGCCGCGACCGTGCTGGGCGTGCCGTATTGCTTGAGGTATTCGGGGCTGGCCAGGATATGCAGCGGTGTGCAGCCAAGGGCGCGTGCATGCAAGGTGGAATCGGCCAGGACACCGATGCGAATGGCAATGTCGGTGCTCTGCTCGAGCAGGTCGATGATCAGGTCATCGCTGTTCAGCTCCAGCTGGATATCCGGGTACAAACGGCGAAACTCGGCGATGTATGGCACGATCCCGTGCAGCATGAACGGCACGGCGGCATTGATGCGCAGGCGCCCCGCCGGTTTCTTCTGGCGCGACGACAGGCGTTCTTCCAGGTCATCCATCTGCGCCAGAATCACCTTGGCCTGCTCAAAGAAGTACTTGCCCTCTTCGGTCAGGTCCATGCGCCGCGTGGTGCGGTTGATCAGCGTGGTGTCGAGCTTGGCCTCCAGGCGCGACAAGGTGCGGCTGACCGCCGACGGCGTCTGCCCGACCTGCTCCGCCGCAGCCGAAATCGAGCCGCACTCAATCACGCTGACGAAGATCTGTAGCTCATCGGATCGGGCTTTCACAGGCAGTCCTCTTTATCGGTTAACCGCAGCTTACACCGAGAGGTTGAACACCTGCGCCAGATGCTGCTCGTAGCGCGCCACGTCGACCTCGATGGCCGGGCGTTTCATCACGTCCACGCAGAGGAAGGTCGGCAGGCCGGTCATGCCGAGAAACTCATTGGCCTTGTGGAACGGGAAGTACACCGCGTCCACGCCCTTGGCTTCGAAGAAATCAGTCGGGTCGTCGAAGGCTTGCTGCGGCGCGTTCCAGGTCAGCGACAGCATGTACTGTTTGCCCTGGATCAGGCCGCCGCTGCCGTATTTCTGCGAGGTATCGGAACGGGTCCGGCCGTCGCTGGCGTACAGGCTGCCGTGGCCTTCGGTGAAGACTTCGTCGAGGTACTTCTTGACGATCCACGGCGCACCCATCCACCAGCCGGGCATCTGGTAGATGATCACGTCGGCCCAGAGGAATTTGGCGACCTCTTCGGCGACGTCGTAGCCTTCGTCGATATGCGTGACTTGGACGTCGAGGCCACCACGGTCGAGAACGGCCACGGCAGTCTCATGCAGCGTGGTGTTATAGCGACCGTCGGAGTGGGCGAATTTCTTGCCGCCGTTCAGCAGGAGGACGTTTTTCATGGGAGGGAATCCAGAGGGTTAACAATGTCTGCCGGCAGGCTATCGACATTGCACCCTCGGAATAAGCCGCGGCGCCGCAAAATACATTTGACCAAAACGCACGAATTGCAGGAGCACTTTTGACTTAGCCACTGATCAATAAATGACCACCCAGTAAGGCCATGCCGATAAAAAATACCCGTTTGAACAGCACCGCGCTGATGCGCCGGCGCAGCGCCTGGCCCAGCCACATACCCAACAGGGCGGGCACCAGCGCCAGAAGCGAGGCGTTTATTTCGCCGCCGCCCAAGGTGCCGCGCCAGGCCAGACCGGCGGCCAGCGCCAGGGTCGAGACAGTGAACGACAACCCCAAGGCCTGTACCAACTGATCGCGGTTCAAGCCCAAGGCTTGCAGGTACGGCACGGCTGGAATCACGAACACACCCGTGGCCGAAGTGATGAGGCCGGTGATCAGCCCGCACACCGGACCCAACCAGCGTTCGGCTGCCGGCTTCACCTTGAACGTCGGCAACAGCAACCCGCTCAGCGCGTACACCAGCAGGGCGCCGCCCAACGCGCGCACCACCCAATGCCCGCCGTCCATGCCCAGCCAGACGGTGCCGAGCCCGGTGCCGAGGAAAATCAGCAACAGCATCGGCCACAGGCGCTTGAGCAATGCGCTCAGGTGGCCACCGAATGCCAGTTGCCAGAGGTTTGTCACCGTTGAAGGAATGATCAGTAACGCGGCAGCCTGCACCGGGAGCATAGCCAGGCCGAGCATGCCCATGGCGACCGTGGGCAGGCCCAGGCCGATGATCCCTTTGACCGTGCCGGCCAGCAGGAAGGTGCCAATCACCAGCAGTGTCAAGGCGGGGCCGAGGTTTTGGTAGAACGCGAGGAAGGTATTCATGGGCCGAGTGTGGGGCTTTTCAATGGGCGCTGAAATTCGCCATATACTGAGGCAGCCTCTTGTTTTGCATGAGGCTTAGATGGCCATCGCCGGCAAGCCAGCGCCCACCGTTACGCTACTCACACCTCAAAATGTGCGAGCGGGCTTGCCCGCGATGGGGCCAGCCCAGTCACAGGAAATTTCCAGCCATGCACTTTGACCTGATCGACCTGCGCCTCTACCTGCACACCCTCGACACCGGCAACATCACCGCAGGCGCCAGCCGCAGCCATTTATCCCTGGCCGCCGCCAGCGCACGCATTCGCGCGATGGAGGCGTCACTGGGCATTGAGTTGCTCGAACGCGGCCGCCGTGGCGTTACACCCACCGCCGCCGGCAACGCGCTGGCCCGGCACGCGCGCTTGCTGCTGCAACAAGCCGAACACCTGCAACAGGAACTGGCGGAATACGCCAAGGGTGTCAAAGGCCAGGTGCGCCTGCTGTGCAACACCACCGCCCTCAGCGAATACCTGCCGGAACTGCTCGCGGATTTTTTGTGCGAGCACCCCAACCTCGATATCGAGTTGCAGGAACTGCCGAGCCTGCGCATCACCCAGGCCTTGCGCCAAGGCACGGCGGACTTGGGGATTATTTCCGACGCCGTCGACACCCACGGCTTGCAGACCGCGCCCTTTCGCGACGACCCGCTGGTGCTGATCATGCCTCTGGAGCATCCGCTGGCGACCGGTTCGGTGAGTTTTATCGACAGCCTGCAACACGACTATGTAGGCCTGGCCGCCAACAGTGCGCTGGCGGTGTACCTGGAAGAACAGGCGCTGCACAGCGGCTTTCGCCTGCAAACCCGCATTCGCGCCGAGGGTTTTGATGGGGTCATGCGCATGGTCGCCCGGGGCGCGGGCCTGGGGATTGTGCCCCAAGCGGCATTGGAACGCTGGCCACTGGAGCGCCCGATCAAGGCCCAACCTCTGCGAGAGGATTGGGCCCGACGCACGCTGCTGTTATGCGCGCGTTCGTTCGAACAATTGCCCGGTTATGCCAAGGCCTTGTTCGACGCCTTGGCCCTGCCCTTGCGGAAAAACCCGTAATACACCGCCGACAGAATCAGCAGGAACGGCACGCCGAACACCAGAGTCATCTTGAACGCCTCGGTGAAATACGTGGTGATCATCACCGCGCCCATCAGCACCAGGCCCAGCAGCGTGCTGTAGGGGAACAGGCGCAGTTGGAACGACAGCTGTGCGCCGCCGTTACGCTTGCGATAGCGGCGGAAAAAAAAGTGCGTGAGGAAGATCATGAACCAGGTGAAGATCGCGCCAAACATTGAGATCGCCATCATCAAGGTGAACGAACTTTCCGGGTACACCACGTTCAGCAGCGTCGCCAGGGCAATGCCCGAACTGGACAGCAGCAAGGCGTTCAACGGAATCCCGCTCTTGCTCAAGGCGCCCATGGACCTTGGCGCAAAGCCTGCGCGAGACAGGCTGAACATCATGCGCGTGGTGATGTAGAGCTGGCTGTTCATCGCCGACAGCGCCGCGATCAGAATCACGAAATTCATCACCCCGGTGGCACCGGGAATGCCGATGGTCTGCATCACCGTTACGAACGGGCTCTGGGTCTGCCCGGACTGGTTCCACGGCACGATGGCCAGCATCAGCGCCAGGGTCAGCAGGTAGAACACCACCAGACGCACGATGGTCGCGCGAAAGGCTTTCTTCACCGCCTGTTCCGGGTCGGCCGCTTCACCGGCGGCCACCGCGATCATCTCCACGCTCAGGTAGCTGAAGATCGACACGATCACCGCGATCCACATGCCGCTCAAGCCATGCGGAAAAAAGCCGCCGTGGGCCGTGTAGTTCTGCACCCCGTATTGCGGGTTGCCGGAGCCGAATACCACGTACACCGCGAGGATGATGAAGCCGACAATGGCGCTGATCTTGATCGTAGAGAACCAGTATTCAAAATTACCGAAGGTCTTCACGCTGATCGCATTGAGCAGAATCAACACACTGGAAAACGACACGATCCACACCCACTCCGGCACGTTGGCGAACCAGTACTTCATGTACATCGCCACCGCCGTGACCTCCGCGCCGACCGCCAGCACAATCGCCGCCCAGTACGCGTAACGCACCAGAAAACCGGCCAAGGGGCTGATATAGAACTCGGCATACGCGCC
Source organism: Pseudomonas sp. AP19 (assembly GCF_001728855.1). Taxonomy (NCBI): domain Bacteria; kingdom Pseudomonadati; phylum Pseudomonadota; class Gammaproteobacteria; order Pseudomonadales; family Pseudomonadaceae; genus Pseudomonas; species Pseudomonas sp. AP19. Next base: position 32,675 of record NZ_LXJP01000051.1, read on the forward strand.
AAAGGAGCCTGAGGTGGAATGCGCCACCGTCATCTCCGCCAGGCAGCCCATCAGCAGTAAGGTAATCAGCGCGCCGATGGCGTAGCTCACCAGCACGCTGGGCCCGGCATAGCCGATGGCATAGGCACTGCCCATAAACAGCCCGGTGCCGATGGCGCCACCGATGGCGATCATGCTCATCTGGCCGGAAGTCAGCTGACGCCTCAGGCCCAGTTCGCGATGGGTGATCTCTGCAAAGCCGTTGTCTGGCGTGGTCACGTGGTGTGCCCCTTTATTATTGTGATTGCACGGTTTGGATATAGACACAGATCCACTGTGGGAGCGGGCTTGCTCGCGAAGGCGGTGGGTCAGTTACAGAATATGTTTCTGATACACCGCTTTCGCGAGCAAGCCCGCTCCCACATTGGTCTTGCAGTGTTCTTAGGTGACGCTGTTGCGCACTTTGAATTGCGGCTGGTCCCAGGTGTGGTTGTCGAGGATGTCGCCGAGGATTTCCACCGCATCCCACACCTCGGTAAAGCTTGTGTACAGCGGGGTGAAACCAAAGCGCATGATGCGCGGCTCGCGGTAATCGCCGATCACGCCACGGGCGATCAGGGCTTGAATCACCGCGTAACCTTCCGGGTGTTCGAAGCTCACATGGCTGCCGCGCTGGGCGTGCTCACGCGGGGTGATCAGCACCAAACCATGGGCAGCGCAACGGGCCTCCACCAAGGCGATAAACAGGTCAGTCAGCGCCAGGGACTTGCTGCGCAGGCTGGCCATATCGGTTTGGGCAAAAATCTCCAGGCCGCATTCGACCATCGCCAATGAGGTGATCGGCTGCGTGCCGCACAGGTAACGGGCGATGCCGCTGCTTGGGGCATATTGAGCCTCCATGGCGAATTGCCGGGTATGCCCGAACCAGCCCGACAACGGCTGGCGTACCACGTCCACCAACGTCGGGTTGACCCACACAAATGCCTGGGAGCCCGGCCCGCCATTGAGGTATTTGTAGGTGCAGCCAATCGCGTAATCGGTACCGGCCTTATGCAGGTCGATGGGCACCGCACCCGCCGAATGGGCCAGGTCCCAGATGCTCAGCGCGCCGCACTCGTGGCTCAACGCAGTGAGCGCCTGCATGTCGTACATGTAGCCGGTCTTGTAATTGACGTGGGTGAGCATCACCACCGCGACGTCCTGGTCGATGGCCTGCGGCAGCTCGTCCGGGCGGTTGACCAGTCGCAGCGAATAACCCTGTTGCAGCAGCTCGGCCAGGCCTTCGGCGATGTACAGGTCGGTGGGGAAATTGCTCGCCTCGCTGACAATCACCTTGCGCGCCGGCGCGCGTTGGCGCTGCACGCTCAACGCGGCGCTGAGCACCTTGAACAGATTGATGGACGTGGTATCCGTAATCACCACTTCGTCGTCGCGGGCACCGATCAGCGGCGCCAGGCGGTTGCCCAGGCGCTGCGACAACGCTGCCCAGCCGGCGCTGTTCCAACTGCGAATCAGGCCATTGCCCCACTCCTCTGCAATAACCGCCTGCGCCCGCGCCAAGGCCGCCACCGGGCGCGCACCGAGGGAGTTGCCGTCGAGGTAGATGACGCCCTCGGGCAGGGCGAACTGGCGACGCAGTGGCGCCAACGGGTCCTGGGCGTCGAGGGCTTGGCAGTGGCTTCGAGTGGTCATGGTCTGTCCTGATTCTTATAAGTGACGATGGACAAAATAATGAACGAAACTTTAGAGAATTTTCGTGCAAAGTGGCGGGCAACAGGCTAATTAAGCTGTAGGAAATTCGAATTTAACTCCAAAACACGCGGATTTATTCTAAGCATGATTCTTGACGCCACCGACCTGCGCCTCCTGCATTTTCTGCAACAGGACGGCCGTATCAGTAACCAGGAACTGGCGGAAAAAGTCGCCCTGTCGCCTTCCGCCTGCCTGCGTCGCTTGCGCCTGCTGGAGAGCGAGGGAATCATCAGCGGCTACCGCGCGGTGTTGAATGCCGAGCAACTGGGAATCGAGCTGGAAGCCATCGTCCACCTGTCATTACGCCAGGATGTGGAGGATTGGCATGGGACGTTTATCAAGAAGGTGCAAGGCTGGCCGGAGGTGGCCAGTGCGTATGTGATTACCGGGGCCAGCAACTATGTGTTGCGGGTGCAGGCACGCAACCTCAAGCACTTTTCGGACTTTATCGTGAACCACCTGAACCGCACGGCCGGGGTGATGGATATTCGCTCGGAGATCGTGTTGCAGAAGATCAAGGATCGGGATGAGGTGCTGGACTTAGTCGTACGCAAATAACCAGAACACCACAGAACCCATGTGGGAGCGGGCTTGCTCGCGAAGGCGGTGTGCCAGTCAATACATGTGCTGGCTGATCCATCGCATTCGCGAGCAAGCCCGCTCCCACATTTTTTAACCGCGTTAATCAGTCTTCGAGGGCGCGCACGCGCTGCATGCGTTTCTGCTCCTGCGGTGCGCCCGACGATTGCAGCGCAAAATCAAAATCAATCTGCGCAAACCGCCCTTCCACGCCAAACTCGCGCGCCAGTTGCCGGTCGTCACTGAAGCGAATCTCGGCGATCAATTCATCGCGCGTCGCATAGGCAAAATCATCATGCAGGTACGGGTCATCGGACAGGTTGATCTGCGTGGTCAAATGCCGATGCCCCGGCGCCGAAATGAAGAAGTGAATATGCGCCGGCCGCTGCCCATGACGCCCCAGTTGATCAAGCAACTGCTGGGTCGGCCCGGTCGGCGGGCAGCCATACCCTGACGGCACGATGCTGCGAAACCGGTAGTTGCCCTGGGCATCGGTCTCGATACGCCGGCGCAGGTTGAACTCGGATTGCGTCGGGTCAAACCACGAATACGTGCCGCCGGTATTGGCCTGCCACACATCGACAATCGCCCCGGCCAACGGCGTGCCGTCGGTGTCGCGTACTTGCCCACGCATAAACAGCGGCACCGCGTCGTCCTTGCCATCGTCCAACCGCGCCTCGTACTTGGACAGCGGCGCCCCGGCCACATACAGCGGGCCTTCAATGGTGCGCGGGGTGCCACCGGATTTGCCGGCCGCTTCGTCGGCGGCGTCCATCAGCAGGTCCAGGTAATGCTCCAGGCCCAACCCGGCAGCAAGCAAACCGGCTTCCTGGTTCTTGCCCAATTCGTTGAGGTAATTGACCGCTTTCCAAAACTCTTCCGGGGTCACCTCCAGGTCTTCGATGATGTTCACCGTGTCGCGCAGGATCCGGTAAACCAACGCCTTGGTGCGCGGGTTGCCGCCGTCGTTGAGGCTGCCGCTGGCTTCTTCGAGAAACTGTTGGGCGTGGGCAGTCTGGGAAAGTCGGATGGTCATGGTGCAATCCTCATCTTGTCATTATTGGGTGCAAAACAGGCTCAGCGGTCGTCTTCACGGATCGACGAAGGGTGCCGGCACAGGGCGTTAATTTCGATGGTCATATAGGGGAACAGCGGCAGTTGCATCAGCAGGTCGTGCAGTGCCTGGACGCTGTCGACATCGAACACGCTGTAGTTGGCGTAATGCCCGGCGATGCGCCACAGGTGGCGCCATTTGCCCTCCTGTTGCAGGCGCTGCGCCAGGGCCTTCTCGTCGGCTTTCAGGGCCGCCGCGCGTTCGGGGTTGAGGTCGATGGGCAGGTTCACGGTCATTTTTACGTGGAACAACATGGCAGGCGCCTCTTAGTGTTTGTCACGACGGAAGAACGCCAGACGCTCTTCATCAATAGTCAGGCCCAGGCCCGGTAAGCGCGACACATGCAGCTGGAAATCGCGGTACACCAGCGGCTCGCTGAGGATGTCTTCGGTCAGCAGCAGTGGGCCGAACAGTTCGGTGTCCCACGCCAGCGTGTTCAAGGTGAGGAAGGCATGCGCCGAGGCCAGGGTGCCGATGCCGCCTTCAAGCATGGTGCCGCCGTAGAGGCCGATGCCCGCCGCGTCGGCAATCGCGGCGGTGCGCAATACCGCGCGCGGGCCGCCATTTTTGGCAATCTTGAGCGCGAACACCGAGGCCGCGCCTTCGCGGGCCAGGTTGAAGGCGTCTTCCACACATTCAATCGATTCGTCCGCCATGATCGGCGCCGGGCTCGACAGGTTCAGCCGTGCCATGCCACTGCGGTTATTGCGTGAGATCGGTTGTTCAATCAGGTCGATGCCGTTATCACCGAGCACTTTGCACGCACGCAGGGCCACGGCTTCGTCCCACGCCTGATTGACGTCAACGCGCACACTGGCGCGCTCGCCCAGGGCCTTTTTGATCGCGATGACGTGGGCCAGGTCGCGGCCGACTTCACCGGCGCCAATCTTCAATTTGAAGATACGGTGACGGCGCAGGTCGAGCATCTTTTCGGCCTCGGCAATGTCCTGTTCGGTGTTGCCGCTGGCCAGCGTCCAGGCCACCGGCAAGGCGTCGCGCACGCGGCCGCCGAGCAGTTCGCTGACCGGCAGGTGGCGGCGTTTGCCGAGGGCGTCAAGCAAGGCGCTTTCGACGCCGGACTTGGCAAACGTATTGCCGCGAATGCTACGCTCCAGGCGCAACATGGCAGCATTGATATTGCTCGCGTCCTGGCCAATCAACAGCGGCGCGAAGTGCCGATCGATATTGATCTTGATGCTGTCGGGGCTTTCATTGCCGTAGCTCAGGCCGCCGATGGTGGTGGACTCGCCGATACCTTCAATGCCGTCGGCGCAACGCACGCGGATAATCACCAGGGTCTGGTTTTGCATCGTGTGCATCGCCAGCTTGTGCGGGCGGATGGTCGGGAGGTCGACGATGATGGTCTCGATCGACTCGATGGCGCAAATCGGCATGGCTATACCCGTTGGGTTCTTTATAGGTTTGAGCCGATTCTGTGCCGTATTTTTGCTGGCTTCCAATATAGAATGGGTCTCGCACAATACCTTCAAGGTATGAAAGGAGCCGTGATGGAACTGCGTCATCTGCGCTATTTCCAGGTGCTGGGTGAAACCCTCAACTTCACCCGCGCCGCCGAACGCCTGCACATCGCCCAGCCGCCGTTGAGCCGGCAGATCCAGCAATTGGAAGATGAATTGGGGGTGATTTTGCTGGAACGCGGCCGACCGCTGCGGCTGACCGAGGCCGGGCGGTTTTTCTATGAGCACGCCAATGTGCTGCTGGAACAACTGGGCAAGGTCTGCGACAACACCCGGCGCATCGGCCAGGGCGAGAAGACCTGGCTGGGCATCGGCTTCGCGCCATCGACGTTGTACGGCGTGCTGCCGGAGTTGATTCGACGGCTGCGCAACCATGAAGCGCTGGAGCTGGAATTGGGGCTCTCGGAGATGACCACCTTGCAGCAGGTCGAAGCGCTCAAGGCCGGGCGTATCGACGTGGGCTTCGGGCGTATTCGCATCGACGACCCGGCCATCGTCCAGCGCGTGCTGGTTGAGGACCGACTGGTGGCGGTGCTGCCGGCCGGCCACCGGTTGCTCGGTGCCCCCGCCAGCCTCGCCCAGTTGGCCGCCGAACCCTTTGTGCTCTACCCCGGCAACCCGCGCCCCAGCTATGCCGACCATGTGATTGCGCTGTTCGACGCCCACGGCTTGAGCCTCCAGGTGGCGCAGTGGACCAACGAGTTGCAGACCGCTATCGGGCTGGTCGGCGCGGGCATGGGCGTGACCCTGGTACCGGCCTCGGTGCAGGTGCTGCACCGCGCGGATATCGGCTACACGCCGATTGTGGAAACCACCGCGACCTCGCCGATCATTCTCAGCCGCCGGGTGAATGATCAGTCGCCGGGGCTGAGTCATTGCCTGCAATTGGTGGAAGAGCTGATCTGATATCGCCCAAACACTGGATATCCAATGTGGGAGCTGGCTTGCCTGCGATAGCGGTGGATCAGTTGGCATCTTTGCTGATTGGCCCACCGCCATCGCAGGCAAGCCAGCTCCCACAGTTTGATCCTCATTGTCTTCAAAGGCTGCGCAGGCGCTTGCGCTGTAAGGTCTGGCTGGGCGACTCGTCAAACAGCTTGCGGTATTCCGCCGAGAACCGGCCCAAGTGCGTAAACCCCCACCCCAGGGCGATTTCGGAAATGGTACGCGTAGAGCCGTGTTCGAGGATGTCCTGGCGCACCGCGCCCAACCGGTGTTTCTTCAAGTACGCCATGGGCGACAAGGCAAAGTATTTGCGAAACGCATCGAACAACTTGAACCGCGATACCCCGGCAGCGGTTTCCAGGTCTTCCAGATGCACGGCTTCACGGGCGTTGTCGTGGATGTACTGCCGCGCGCGAATCAAGTAATGCGGCAGCTTCACGCCGAGTACGTCGCGCAGTTCTTCGGAGTAGTTGTTCGGCTGGGCGAGGATCAGGCCCTTGATCAGCGAGCTTTCCAGATCGCGGGTAAACGCCGCCTGCTCATACAACTCGCTGCTGCGTTCAAGCTCGGCGATGAAATACCGCGCCATGCGCCACCACGACGCCGAAGCACCGTCCACCGCATCCATCACAGACTCAAACCGCAGCGGCGCTTCAATCGGCCGCTGCAACAAGCCCTCAAGGGATTCGCTCATCGCCGCGCGCGTAATGACCACCTGCAACTTGCGGCAATCACCGGAAATAGCCAGCACCTGATGCTCGTTGGGCGAAATGATCACCCCTTGATCGCAATTGGAGCTCAGGCTCACACCGTTCTTGCTCAACTCCTGCTCGCCCACCAGCGGCAGGCTCAGGCTGTAACTGCTGAAATGCTCGGCGTCTTCGATGTCGATGGTCACATCAGTGCCGTATTCGATCACGCCCAAGGTGGTGGCGCGGGACTTGAACACATTGGCACTGTGGTGAAAGCGCAAGCGCTCGGGCGTCGCCGTCGCCAGGCGATGCGGCCCGCAGATGCCGGACATCCAGCTGCAGGCGCCCTCCAGGTCGAAGCGTTGAATATGGATATCGCGTGTATGGCTACTCATCAGGGTGCACCCACGGCGGTTAGGCTGTTGCGCGCTCTGGCGGCGCGTCGGTGTAGATCGACAGCAAGTTCCAAGCCACGCCGGCCGTCTTGCAACTGGGTGGATAGCAACCGTCGACTATGTGGATAACGGGCAGGCTTTTGCGCCGTTTGCCTTGCATGACAGTAGCGCATTGCACCGCCGCCCTGCACCGTTGTGAGTATTTGCTGCCCAATTTTCCGGCCCACCTTACCCCATTAAGCGGATAGCCCGCGCACTGCCACGCTGCCTCTAATAAACCACCGATTAGCCCTTATCAAACAAGGTGCCTCCCATGAGTGGTGCAAGAAGCGTCGAGCAGTGGAAAGCGTTTATCGAAAGCTGCCTGGATTTTCGTCCGGCGGATGAAGTGTTCCGCATCGCCAGGGACATGTTCACCGAACCCGAACTGTTCGACCTGGAGATGGAACTGATCTTCGAAAAGAACTGGATCTACGCCTGTCACGAAAGCGAACTGGCCCATAACCACGACTTCGTGACAATGCGCGCCGGGCGCCAGCCGATGATCATCACCCGCGACGGCGAGGGCAAACTCAACGCATTGATCAACGCCTGCCAGCATCGCGGCACCACCCTCACGCGCGTCGGCAAGGGCAACCAATCCACCTTCACCTGCCCGTTCCACGCCTGGTGCTACAAAAGCGACGGCCGGCTGGTGAAGGTCAAGGCGCCGGGGGAATACCCGGAAGGCTTCGATAAAGCCACCCGCGGCCTGAAAAAGGCCCGCATCGACAGCTACAAGGGGTTTGTTTTCATCAGCCTGGACGTGAATGGCACAGACAGCCTCGAAGCGTTCCTCGGCGACGCCAAAGTGTTCTTCGACATGATGGTCGCGCAGTCAGCCACTGGTGAGCTGGAAGTGCTGCCGGGTAAATCCGCCTACACCTACGACGGCAACTGGAAGCTGCAGAACGAAAACGGCCTGGACGGTTATCACGTCAGCACCGTGCACTACAACTACGTGGCCACGGTGCAGCATCGCCAGCAGGTCAATACTGAAAACGGCACGGGCTCAGGCACCACGCTGGATTACAGCAAGCTCGGTGCCGGCGACGCGAATACCGATGACGGCTGGTTTGCCTTCAACAATGGCCACAGCCTGCTGTTCAGCGACATGCCCAACCCGACGGTGCGCTCCGGCTACGCCACGATCATGCCGCGCCTGGTGGAAGAACATGGCCAGCAAAAGGCCGAATGGATGATGCACCGCCTGCGCAACCTGAATATCTACCCGAGCCTGTTCTTCCTCGACCAGATCAGCTCGCAGCTGCGCATCATCCGCCCGGTGGCGTGGAACAAGACTGAAATTATCAGCCAATGCCTGGGCGTGAAGAACGAGTCCGACGCCGACCGCGAAAACCGCATTCGCCAGTTCGAGGATTTTTTCAACGTATCCGGCATGGGCACGCCGGATGACCTGGTGGAGTTTCGCGAGGCCCAGCGCGGTTTCCAGGGCCGCCTGGAACGCTGGAGCGATATCTCGCGCGGCAGCCATCGCTGGGCAACCGGGCCTACGCCGAACAGCGAAGCCATTGGCATCCAACCGGCCATGACCGGAACCGAATTCACCCATGAAGGCTTGTACGTCAACCAGCACCGCAACTGGCAGCAGTTCCTGCTCAAGGGCCTGGACCTGCAAGCGCTGAAACTGCGGGAGGTGCAGTAATGAATGCGCAATTGCAGTACCAGATCGAGCAGTTTTTTTACCGTAAATCCGAACTGTGCGACGCCCAGGACTGGGACGCCTATGTGCAGCTGTTCGACCCGCAGAGTGAGTTCCACCTGCCGCAATGGGACTCGGAGCACGTCTACACCCGCGACCCCAAGCGCGAGATGTCGCTGATCTATTACGCCAACCGCTCGGGCCTTGAAGACCGCGTGTTCCGCCTGCGTACCGGCAAGGCGGCGTCGGCCACGCCCATGCCACGCACCTTGCACCTGATCAATAACGTGCGGATTGCCGAGCAGCCGGGCGGGTTACTGGAAGTGAAGCTGAACTGGCACACGCTGTTCTACCGACTGGCGACTTCGGAGCAGTTTTATGGGCCTGCCACGTATCACCTCAAACCCCATGGCGACAGCTGGCTGATCACCCGCAAACACGCGGTGCTGCTCAACGACACCATCAACTCGGTGCTGGATTTCTATCACCTCTAAAGCACCGGAGCACTGCAGATGAATCACAAAGTGGCCTTCAGTTTTGCCGACGGCAAGACCCTGTTTTTCCCGGTGGGCGCCGATGAAATCCTGTTGGACGCCGCACTGCGCAACGGCATAAAAATCCCCCTGGATTGCCGCGAAGGCGTGTGCGGCACGTGCCAGGGCCGTTGCGAGTCGGGTGATTACAGCCAGGATTATGTCGACGAAGAAGCCCTCTCCAGCCTCGACCTGCAACAGCGCAAAATGCTCAGTTGCCAGACACGGGTGCAATCCGACGCGACGTTTTACTTCGATTTTGATTCGAGCCTGTGCAACGCACCGGGCCCGGTACAGGTGCGTGGCACGGTGAGCGAGGTGCAGCAGGTTTCGGCCAGCACGGCGATTTTGCACATTCAGTTAGAAGCCGCGCTGGACTTCCTGCCGGGCCAATACGCCCGCCTGTCGGTTCCTGGCACAGACAGCTGGCGCTCCTATTCCTTCGCCAATCGGCCGGGCAATCAATTGCAGTTCCTGGTCCGCCTGCTGCCGGATGGGGTGATGAGCAACTACCTGCGCGAGCGTTGCCAGGTCGGTGATGAAGTGCGGATGGAAGCGCCATTGGGGGCGTTCTACCTCAGGCAGGTCAGCCAACCGCTGGTGTTGGTGGCGGGTGGCACCGGGTTATCGGCGCTGCTGGGCATGCTCGACGAATTGGCGGCGAATGGCTGCGCGCAGCCGGTGCACCTGTATTACGGCGTGCGCGGGGCCGAGGATTTATGCGAAGCCGTGCGCATTCATGCGTACGCCGCGAACATTGCGAATTTTCGCTACACCGAAGTGCTCAGCGACCCGTCGCCTGAGTGGTCGGGCAAGCGCGGCTACCTCACCGAACATTTCGATCTGGCCGAATTGCGGGACAGATCGGCCGATATGTACGTGTGCGGCCCCCCGCCAATGGTCGAATCCATCCAACAATGGCTGGCGGATCAGGCACTTGATGGCGTTCAGCTGTATTACGAAAAGTTTACGCAGAGTAATATCTGACCCCTCAGCAGTTCTGGGGGGCGGGTGCGGCGTGCAATCAACCCTGAGAAAAACAAGTAGAAGGGAATGTTAATGGCGGATGACATGGTTAACCCGGTAGGCCTCAAGCGTGGCCTGAAGAACCGGCATATTCAGCTGATCGCCTTGGGAGGGGCGATTGGCACGGGCTTGTTCCTCGGCTCGGCCGGGGTGCTCAAGTCGGCGGGGCCGTCGATGATCCTGGGCTACGCGATCGCCGGGTTCATCGCGTTCCTGATCATGCGCCAGCTCGGCGAGATGATCGTCGAAGAACCGGTGGCCGGTTCCTTCAGCCACTTCGCGCACAAATACTGGGGCGGTTACGCAGGCTTCCTCGCGGGCTGGAACTACTGGGTACTTTACGTGCTGGTGGGCATGGCCGAACTGACGGCGGTGGGCAAGTACATCCAGTTCTGGTGGCCGGAGATTCCGACCTGGGTCAGCGCGCTGGTGTTCTTTGTCGCGGTGAACCTGATCAACACCCTGAACGTGAAGTTCTTCGGTGAAGCCGAGTTCTGGTTCGCGATCATCAAGGTGGTGGCGATTGTCGGCATGATCGTGCTCGGCTGCTACCTGCTGTTCAGCGGCACCGGCGGCCCGCAAGCCACGGTGAGTAACCTGTGGAGCCACGGCGGGTTCTTCCCGAATGGCGGCATGGGGTTGTTGATGTCCATGGCCTTTATCATGTTCTCGTTCGGTGGCCTGGAACTGGTAGGTATCACCGCCGCTGAAGCCAGCGAACCGCGCAAAGTGATCCCCAAAGCGATCAACCAGGTGGTGTACCGGATCCTGATTTTCTACGTCGGCGCGCTGACCGTGCTGCTGTCGTTGTACCCGTGGGACCAACTGCTGCAAACCCTCGGCGCGTCAGGCGATGCCTACAGCGGCAGCCCGTTTGTGCAGATCTTCTCGTTGATCGGTAACGACACCGCCGCGCACATCCTCAACTTCGTGGTGCTGACCGCGGCGCTGTCGGTGTACAACAGCGGCGTGTACTGCAACAGCCGCATGCTGTTCGGCCTGGCCGAGCAAGGCGATGCACCGAAATCGCTGATGAAACTGAACAAACAAGGCGTGCCGATTCGGGCCCTGGCGATCTCGGCGTTGGTGACCATGCTGTGTGTGGTGGTCAACTACGTCGCGCCGCACAGTGCGCTGGAGTTGCTGTTCGCGCTGGTAGTTGCTTCGCTGATGATCAACTGGGCGCTGATCAGCCTCACCCATATCAAGTTCCGCAAGGCCATGGGCGAGCAAGGCGTGGTGCCGTCGTTCAAGACCTTCTGGTTCCCGTTCAGCAACTACCTATGCCTGGCGTTCATGGTGATGATCATCAGCGTGATGCTGGCCATCCCGGGCATTCGCGAGTCGGTGTATGCGATGCCGATTTGGGTGGGGGTTATCTACATTGCCTACCGGATGCGGATCAAAAAGGGTAGCGCTGTAGTGAATGCACAGTGATCCCTGTGGGAGGGGGCTTGCTCCCGATAGCGGTATGTCAGAGACCGGATGTATTGGCTGACACACTGCCATCGGGAGCAAGCCCCCTCCCACCTTGTTGATGGCATTCCAAATGTAGAAAGCCCCGGTTATCCGGGGCTTTTTGTTTAGAGCGTGGAACGGACTCGCCACAGTTCGGGGAATAGCACGGTGTCGAGCATCTTGCGCAGGTAACCCACGCCTTCCGTGCCACCGGTGCCGGGCTGGAAGCCAATGATGCGCTCCACCGTAGTCACGTGCCGGAAGCGCCACTGGCGGAACGAGTCCTCCAGGTCGATAAACTTCTCAGCCAACTGATACAAATCCCAATACCGGCTCGGGTCGCGATACACCTCACGCCACGCCGCCTCCACCGATTCATCATGAACCGTCGCCGCCGTCGGGTCGCGTTCGGCGCGCTTGGGGTCGATCGCCAAGCCAGCCTTGGCCATCAGATTGATCGCCTCGTCATACAGCGACGGCGTGGCAATCGCCACTTTCAACTCGTTCAACAACGCCGGCCGATGCGCGTGGGGGCGCAACAGCGCCGCGCTTTTATTGCCGAGGATAAATTCGATCTCACGGTACTGGAACGACTGGAACCCCGACGACTGCCCCAGGAACGGGCGAATCGCCTTGTACTCCGACGGCGTCATCGTCGCCAGCACCGCCCAGGCGTGCACCAGTTGATCAAAGATCCGCGACACCCGCGCCAGCATTTTGAACGCCGGCGGCAACTCGCCCAGACGCACGTGCTCGCGAGCGGCCTTAAGCTCGTGCAGCATCAGTTTCATCCACAGCTCCGAGGTCTGGTGCTGGATGATAAAGAGCATTTCGTTGTGGTCCGGCGACAGCGGGTGCTGGGCGCTGAGGACTTTGCCCAGGTCCAGGTAGTCGCCATAGCTCATGGACTCGGAAAAATTCAGTTCGGCGTTATGCCATTCTTCCGGCGGTTGGTAGTCAGGTGAGAAGGGACACTGGCTCATCGCGTGGGCTCCTTGAGCGGGCGGAGAATGGCACGGACGGGGCTGGCGTCCAGGTTGGCAAAGCGCAGCGGCAGCGCGATCAACTCATAATCGCCCTCCGGCACGTCATCGAGCACGATGCCTTCGAGAATTGCCATGCCGTGGCGCGCCACGGCGTTGTGGGCATCCATGGTCTTGGACTGTTGCGGGTCCAGGGACGGCGTGTCGATACCGATCAGGCGCACGCCCAGGCTGGCGAGCAACTCGACGGTTGCTGGGGCAATGGCGGTGAAATTCGAATCCCACTCGGTCAGCGGCGCTTGTGGATAAGTACGCAGCAATACGCGTTCCGGCAAGTTATCCACACGCCCTTGCAGTTGATGCGGCTGCACCAGCGCGCCGCTGCCCAGGCAATGCAACACGCGGCACGGGCCCATGTAGACGTCCAGTGACACCGCGCCAATCGGCGCACCGTCGGCACTGTAATGCAGCGGCGCGTCCACATGGGCGCCGGTGTGTGGCGACAAGGTCACGCGCCCCACATTCACCGGGCACTGCGGGCCAAACTGCCACACGCGCTCTTCCTGGAACGGCGTATCCCCCGGCCAGGTCGGGGTCGCCGCGCTCAAGGGCGGGCTGATATCCCACCACGTTGTTATTGGGTTCATTTCAAGGCTCTCGGTTGTCACTGGGGTGAATGATACGAGGGCCAGACGTGCATTTTCTTGCTAATTCCAGCGCGAGGCGGGAATTCTTTCGTACTTACTGCGAGGAAATCGCAGATTCATGCACAAATCTTTCGTCCGGCGAAAGCAGCCCGCACACTGAACATCCAATGTGGGAGCGGGCTTGCTCGCGAAGGCAGAGTGTCAGTCACTGAATACTTAGGCTGACCCAACGCCTTCGCGAACAAGCCCGCTCCCACATGGACGGCCTGGGTGTCAGAGGAATCGCACCAGCCTGCGCTTCTGGGCATCCCGATGTCGAGTTCAGACCACTGACGCAACGCCCAAGGCCTTAGGGTTCACCTTTGCATTCACTGCCTCGGAGTCATCATGTCCAAGCCCATCACCGTACTGCGCGACACCCACCCTCTGCCGGTCCTGGATGCCTGCAAATGGGAAAAACTCGAAGGCGACCCGCACACCGTCAACCTCAACGCCTACACCAGCGAAGACGGCAGCAAGATCATGGGCACCTGGATCTGCACACCGGGCAAGTGGTACGTGGAATACGTGAAGTGGGAATACTGCCATTTCCAGGAAGGCTACTGCGTGATTACGCCCGAAGGGATGGAGCCGATTCACTTGCGGGCTGGGGATATCTTTGTGGTGGAACCGGGGATGAAGGGGACGTGGGAAGTGGTTGAGACGGTGCGTAAGTATTTTGTGTTTGCGTGAGCAATCTAAAGCCCGCTTGCCATAACAAGCGGGCTCACTCCTCTACTCGGGCTTGCGATAGCTGTTGATGATCGCCGAGAAATCCTTGCCCCCTTCCCCGCGCTGGCTCATCGATTGATACAACTGCTGGGCCACAGCGCCCAGAATCACCGGTTGTTTCGCCTGGCGCGCGGCCTCAGTGGCCAGGCCCAGGTCCTTGAGCATCAGGTCGGCGCCAAAACCACCGGTGTAACCCCGCGATGACGGCGCGGTTTCAATCACGCCCGGCCACGGGTTGTAGGTGTCGGAACTCCAGCAACGCCCGGTGGAGCTGTTGATGATCCCCGCCAGCACTTGAGTGTCGATGCCCAGCGCATCGCCTAGGGCCATGGCTTCGCTGACGCCGACCATGCTGATCCCGAGCAGCAGGTTGTTGCAGATCTTGGCGATCTGGCCGGTGCCGACGTCGCCGCAATGCACGATGTTGCGGCCCATCTGCGCCAACACCGGTTGCAGGCTGGCGAACAGTTCTGGCGTGGCGCCGACCATGAACGTCAGGGTGCCCGCGCTGGCGCCGCCGGTGCCGCCGGAAACGGGGGCGTCGGCAACGGCTACACCTTGCTTCGCCGCCGCAGCCGCTACATCACGGATGGTTTGCGGGTCGATGGTGCTGCAATCCACTGCCGGTACGCCCTTGCCGATCCCGGCGAGCACGCCGTCTTCATTCAGCCACACACTGCGCACGTGGGCAGCGGCGGGCAGCATGGTAATCACCAATTCAGCGCCGTTAGCCGCATCACGCGGGGAATCGCTGACAGTGCCGCCGAGTTCGGCCAGCTCTTTGAGAACCGTCTGGTTCAGGTCGAACAGGTTCAGCGCGTGGCCGGCCTTGATCAGGTTGCGGGCCATGGGCGCACCCATGTTGCCCAAGCCGATAAATGCAATCTTCATGGTCGTCTCCCGGAATCAGCGCAGGTTGATGGTGGTGTTGACGCCATCGTTGACCGTGTCGTCGTCAAACCAGCGGCTCGTCACGGTTTTGGTCTGGGTGTAGAACTGCACCACTTGCTTGCCGTACGGGCCCAGGTCGCCAAGCTTGGAGCCACGCGAACCGGTGAAGCTGAAGAACGGCACCGGCACCGGGATCGGGATGTTGATGCCGACCTGGCCTACATCGATTTCACTCTGGAACTTACGCGCCGCCGCACCGCTTTGGGTGAACAGGCCGGTGCCGTTGCCGAATGGGTTGGCATTGACCAGCGCGATGGCTTCATCGAGGGTGGCAACTTCGAGCACTACCAGCACCGGGCCGAAGATTTCCTGGGTGTAGATCTGCATGTCCGTGGTTACGCCCGAAAACAGCGTCGGGCCGACGAAGTTGCCTTGCTCGAAGCCCGGCACCTTGATGTCGCGGCCGTCCAGCTCCAGCTTGGCGCCTTCTTTCACGCCACTTTCGATCAGCTCCAGGATGCGGGCCTTGGCGCGCTTGGAAATCACCGGGCCGACATCGGTGCCCGCTTCGCTGCCGGCATTCACTTTGAGCTTTTGCGCGAGTGCTTTCAGGTCTGGCAGCCATTGCTTGGCCGCGCCGACCAGCACCACCACAGACGTGGCCATGCAACGCTGGCCCGCGGCGCCGAAACCGGCGCCGACCAACGCATTCAAGGTGTGTTCGCGGTTGGCGTCCGGCAGCACCACGGCGTGGTTCTTGGCGCCCATCATCGATTGCACGCGCTTGCCGTGTTTACCGGCCAGGTCGTAGACGTGGGTGCCGACAGCCGTCGAGCCGACGAACGACACAGCCTTGATGTCTTTATGGGTGCACAGCGCATCCACCACGTCCTTGCCGCCGTGCACCACATTGAGCACGCCAGCCGGTACGCCGGCTTCCAGCGCCAGCTCCACCAGCAACATGGTCGACAGCGGGTCTTGCTCGGACGGTTTGAGCACGAAGGTGTTACCGCAAGCAATCGCCATCGGGAACATCCACAGCGGAATCATCGCCGGGAAGTTGAACGGGGTAATGCCGGCGCACACGCCGATCGGCTGGCGCAGGGTGTAGGTGTCGACGCCGCCGGCGACGTTTTCAGCGAATTCGCCCATCTGCAAGGTGCCGATGGAGCACGCGTGCTCAACCACTTCCAGGCCACGGAAAATATCGCCCTCGGCATCGGCAATGGTCTTACCCTGCTCGGCGCTGAGGACGACGGCAATGCGCTTGGAGTGTTCGCGGATCAGGGCTTGCAGCTTGAGCATGATGCGCATGCGCGCGCCGATCGGGGTCAGCTTCCAAGTCTGGAAGGCACTGTGGGCGGCGTCGATGGCAGCGTTGACTTCATCGGCGGTGGCGAACGGGACTTTGGCCAGCACCTCTTGGGTGGCCGGGTTGACGATGTCTTGCCAGTGGGTGGTCTTGGACTCGACCCATTCACCATTGATCAGCAACTTGACCTGTTGCACGGAAATATCGGCAGAAGCGTTCATGTGGTCTCCAATCTTGTAGTTATGCAGAGACAAGGCGCGTGAATCGCCTTGGAAATGAGGCGTTCGGACTGTTTTTGGAGTATAGATGTGCAAATCTCTAATAAGAACGCACATAAAAGCCGGTCCAATATGCAAAAAAACATCACGTCATTGGGCTCCCTGAACTGGGATGACCTGAAGTTTTTCCTCGAAGTGGCCCGCACCCGCAAGGCCAGCGTCGCCGCCAAGCGCCTGGCGGTGGACTACACCACCGTGTCGCGGCGCATCAGTTCTTTGGAAGTGTCGCTCGGCACCTTGCTGTTCGAAAAATCCCGGACCAACGGCTTTGTCCTGACCGCCGAGGGCCAGCGTTTGCTGGGTTACGCGGAGTCCATCGAAAGCACCTTGCACATGGCTTGCGAGCAGGTGTCCGGCTCCGGCGTGGCACTGTCCGGGCATGTGCGCATGGGCTGCACCGAGGGTTTCGGCAGCTTTTTTGTTACCCCGCAGCTCAGCCACTTCGTCGACACCTACCCGGCGATCTCGGTCGACATCCTGCCCCTGCCCCACTTCATCAGCCTGTCCAAGCGCGAAGCCGACATCGTTATCGCCCTGGAACGCCCGGAACACGGGCCGTACGTGTGCTGCAAACTGTGCGACTACAAACTGCAGCTCTACGCGACCCAGGACTACCTCGACCAACACCCGCCCATCCACCGCCCGGCAGACTTGGCCGAGCATCCGTTTATCAGCTATGTGGATGACTTGGCGTTCAGCTCGGAGCTGCTGTACCTGGCGAACGTGGTGCCCGGCGCCAGCGCCAGCCTGCGCAGTACCAGCGTGATTGCACAGTACGTGGCGGCGCAGCAAGGCCGGTCGATGGCGATATTGCCGTGCTTTTTGGCGGCGCAGGACCCGCGGTTGTTGCCGGTGCTGGGGGAGGGAATTGCGATCACGCGGCAGTTTTGGATGTATTGCCGGGAGGATTTGCGCAAGTTGAAACGGATTACGTTGTTGTGGGATTACATCAGGGAGGTGACGGAGCAGAATCAGGGGTTGCTGATGGGGGAGACGCGGGAGATCAAGTTTGCGGATTAAAGGGCCATCAACGACGATTCGCTTTAAATCGCAGGACGTTTCCTAGAGACTCTCCACCCTATTGCGCCTTACCGTTTGGGTCACTAGCCTCCCTGGGTCGCTGCACATCAGCGATCGGGTTTAGCGATCCGGATTTTATGAGGCACCGCTTCCAACAGTATTAGCTGGTTCTTGCCAGCTTTTAGCGTTTTATGGCGGCTGTGTGCGGGAGACCTTGAGTCTACCCGGGGTCTCTCAACCCGGATCGCTAACCTGCACACAGCTGCCACCCTCTTCATGTTTAGCGATGTGATGTGGCGGCTCTACTTCAGCAGAGAGCAATCGTCATGAGCAAAATCGTCCCCGATCCACCGCTTTCCTCCATCACCACCCTCGGCGTCGTCACCTTCGGCGACTACGGCGAAAACCAAAAACCCCTGTTCCGCGTCAATGCCGGCATGCCGATTGAGCAAGCCCTGGAACACGCCTCCACCCTGCTTTTTTACGCCAAGAAACTCGCCATGGAAGCCGCTATGGATGTGCGCGGCGAGCAATACGCGTGGGCCGCGCATTACCTGTGTGAGATGGGCAAGGCCGTGGTGGATGACTTGACGCAGGCGATGACGCCGGGCAGTTAAGCGAACACTGTAGCGAGCACACACTGCAAAAATAAATATGGGAGCTGGCTTGCCTGCGATGGTGGAGGGTCAGTCAGCTTATCTGCTGCTGATACACCGCTTTCGCGAGCAAGCCAGCTCCCACATTTTTGAGCTGTGGCAGGCGCGGA
Source organism: Pseudomonas sp. AP19 (assembly GCF_001728855.1). Taxonomy (NCBI): domain Bacteria; kingdom Pseudomonadati; phylum Pseudomonadota; class Gammaproteobacteria; order Pseudomonadales; family Pseudomonadaceae; genus Pseudomonas; species Pseudomonas sp. AP19. Next base: position 50,996 of record NZ_LXJP01000051.1, read on the forward strand.
ATTCTGGTCGGACACAGATAAG
>NZ_LXJP01000052.1:0-47230 GCF_001728855.1 Pseudomonas sp. AP19
AGCGGGGGTAGTCCAAATCTTTCACTGCGTACGGATAAATTTCTGCGAAGATGAATCACTAAGCCAGGTGCTTGTAAGTGGATAATAATGAATGCTCTTGGTAGGGTGTATCGTACAGCGACTTAACTACAATCAATGGAGTAACAATGAGCGTTCAGCAAGAGCAAGCCGTAGAAATGGATAGTGAGAAAGCCGCTGAGCTGGTAGCTGGGATTATTCGATCTGGTGTGGTCATTGCCAATGAGCGATGGTTGGTTGGCAAGTTAGGGGAGAGCGGTGAGCCAGCCCGTAATCTTCGTTTTGCGATCTTCTCCGCCGGGGAACATGGGGTGACCTTTGATACGTCTACTCATGGAATTGACTTCAAAGCATTAGTGCGAGTATTTACTTCTGTCATTTCTGAAGAAGAGTCAGAGGAAGCGGCGCACCTCCTAATGGCGAACCTTCAGAGTCGCCATGTTTGTCGCGGGAGTAAGGTCACGACCGAGAAGGTTGAGCACAGCGATAACCTCGAGGGATGGCGGAAGCTGGTAAGGCACTATTATGGACTGATCGTTATCCTTTGCTTGGCAATCTTAACGATCATTGGTGTATATGCTAAATTTAACCAATTCACTGTTGTGGCACTTGCAATGTATCCCCCTTTGACATCGGCTTGGTATTACTCAACACCTGAGGTGGTGCATGGTCCAAGTTTTAGAAAGATGAACCGGGCGGCACAGATCAATACCATGCTCAGAATTGCGGGGTTGTTTATGTCGGCTGCTGCATTCATTAACATAACTCCTAAATTGTTTTGATATAGGTCTAAGGGCTTGCTTTCAGTCCCACTAAACCGGTCTAGCACTAGGTTGCTGAGCACCAAACGCTAAACATCCTTCACATAGGTCGCCGGTTGGCACGCCGCGGGCGACCTTATATCGGTTTTCCTACTTTATTGCGAAGCGGCGATTGAAACGGTGAGTTTTATACCGGCGTCTACCATGGGGGCGTATACGATCATAAAAGCTGTTTGGATCGCTTTGCACCATTCTCCAAAATACCCTCATGATTGAAGGATCGAACCTTGAATAAAGAGAAGCGGCCTCGACCTACTTCGGTTGGTGTTTCAGTAGAAATTGGTACGGCTTATTCCTGGAACTGGATCCGTCAAAAGAATTGGATGACCAGTAGGAATAACCGACCACACGTTGATCATTGGCCATGATTGACTCGGTAGCGGACAAAGCCTTCCCCATCGCAGCGTCCCAAGTGTATCCATTCCATTGCTGCCCATAGGCCGCAAGACCAAGCACAATCGGCCCTTTGATGTCCTCCATCTTACCTACGACGTAGCGCTGTCTATTACCTGGACCTGTCCTTTTGTCATCGAAGGCTTTGCAATCATCTTCGCACTTGCTGTAGGCCTGCATTGAGACAAAGTCGGCCGCACCTAGCGGGATTTCCTTGGCACCAATATGGCTCCCATGGGTAGTAATACCAACCGGTACACCAGGCCTCATTGATTTCACTCTATCCTTGAAGTCTTGAAACGCCTCGGCATGAGTCTTGTAACCGCAAACAGCGTTCCGCTTCCAAGTGCCCTCAAGATCCAGTTCAACCGCATCGATACCCCCTGCTAGTAAGGCTGGCACGAGGTCCGAGCGTGAATCGAGCAGGTCATCTATTGCTACCTTGGTCGGTGGCAAGTAAACAGTCGCTATGACATACATGTCTTTAGCTCGAAGGGCCTTCACCAGCTTATCAACCTGGTTCAAGCTGGCGAGGGGTATTGGCTTCTTCGCTTGGTGTTTTTTACTCAGGGACGCAGGCTCCTCAGGCGCACATTTGGTTGCCTCGATGGGCTCCTCAGTAAGCATGATGTGGACTCGGCGAACACCAATGTCATCGAGCCTTTGGACCAAGGCATCTGAATAATTCACGGGGTTCTTCCACCAAACGCCGCGGCCTTTCAACACTTCTTCCAGATCAGCAGCTGACACTCCCAGAGAGAGTCCCATCAGCAAGAGCGGCGCCTTAGACATGTTTGATTCTCCGACCGTAAGGTCGACTCAGCTTAGTTCAGCCATTGAACGGTATCCAATTGGATATTAGGTCAAATCGCGATAGGTTCAATGAGGTAAATACCGTTTAGCAGCCTTGACGTAAAGCTGTAATGCGTCTCCACTAGAGAAAACTAATCCCTCATCGAGCTTTTGACAGGTAGTCCCAATTTGGTCGGATTTAACTTCCATAGGTGAAGCCGTATGAGAGCTTTCTCAAAGCTTGGTGGTGCGTTGTTACTATTGAGTTCTTCGTTTCCAATTTTTGCAGACGATTGTGGGGTGGACGGTAAAATTACGGGCAAATTTCAAGAGGAATTTATTAATCTAAAGGCCCGGTTTTTCCCCGATGGCTCAATTGCAGTTAGGGCACGACTAGCCGTAAACCCAGATGGTGGGGCGGGCTCGTACACTGTCGGTGATCACGGTTTCACATATATAGCAAACGGTCTATCACTTTGGCGAAATGGTAAGCGGCATAAGTGCAATTTAAAGTGCTCCAAAGAGTTCCTCAAGGCTGAGGCTAAAGGCTTCGTCGCAGGTACTACTGAGTTCTGCGTATATGCGATGGAAGTCGAACCTCTGACGCCAAGCCGTGATTTGGTCTCGTGCGAGGACGGAAGAATTGTAGTCGGCAACGGGAAAGGCCGGCTGAAATTGGGCGGCATGCTCGAGACTGTAGCGGGTAAGCATGTCCAGTCCTACGTATCTACAACCTCCAGGAAACACATAGTTAATGGCACCGCTCAGCATTTAGACTCCGAGTCACTCCCTATCGCTGTTACGCCGAGGACTGACCTGCTTGGCAAGGTCGTCTGGGTGAGTGGTACTGGGTTCACGGGTACTTATGCCTTAATCGGCGACAAGGGTCCGGCATTTGGTGAAGGCTCAATTGCACTTCATCAGCTACTGCGAACTGGTGCAATTGCTCCGCAAAAGTCAGGACCGATTTCTTTAGAGGATCGGTGTAAATCAGGGGAGCGCGATTTACTTCCGCCGTTCCAGTCCCGGCCTGACCTCAAGGACGACAAGTGCAGGGCCGGTTATACGGCAAAATCTCCAAGCGACATCCGAGCCTATACAGGAATAGTAGAGCAGTTGGATTATGTGATCCTTGGGACTGCCCAGTTTCCGACACTTGGTAGAGTGATTCAGGAGACAGTTACAGTTGACTCCATAAAGACTAGAGCGGATACGGCTGGTTACACGCAGGAGAAAATTAATAAAATGCTCGCATGCCTTGCCAAGTGACGGTTCAGGTGCTTGTGATTAAGAGCCCTGGGGGGCTTAGTCACAAGCTTCATTGCAGTGGTGGACTAGAACGACTTAGCGCACTCATCAACCCTGGCCAGCACCAAGTCCTCTTCTTCCTGCGGGAGACTAGCGCCTACGGCGAGGGGCACCAGCCCTTTGGCGACGAATGCACGGTGTTTAGTATCGGCTAGTTCTTCTACTATCAACGCGTTTTTTAGCTGCTTCAAGTCCGGATCTTTCAGAACTACTGCCGACTGAGCTTGGTAGAGTTTTCGACGAACCTCCTCGATGCTATCAGAAGCACTTGTTATGCCTGCTTTTGATAGGGGGTTAGCATCTTTGAGTGGCGCTACGACACCCAGCATACAGTCCATCGCTATGCTGGCCTTCCGGTAATTCAAAGCTTGGATCGTGAACTCATACCGCTGCCCGTAGATCGAGGAGCCGGCCGCAATGGCGCCCCCGGTGTAAACGGTAGAGGTGGATTTCGCCAGTCCGCCGATAACTCCGATGATCCCGCCAGCCACCGTGGTGTCCTTTGTCACGTTATTCGCGGTGATTAGATCGCTATGGATCTTAAAGTAGTGATCGCGGTAGATGAGCAGGTTCAGTTTCAAGTCGTGTTGAGTTTCTGGTTTCGTCAACGCCGCGCCTAACGCTCCAGGCCGCTTGCTGTTGGCTTCACGTTGCGCCCGAGCCTCCCTTGCCTTTCCGTCAGGCCCCACGTCAGTTTGAGGCTGCAGAACGGAGTCTTCTTCCGTCGGTTCATTGAGGGGGAGGGGATAAGGGTTAACACAACCGGTGAGCAAGCCAATCGTTAGCGCAGAAGCTGAGCCAAAACCTAAACGCATACACATCTCCAATGTCGAAAATGAAATGAATTTATGAATGATAGCTTAGAGCCATATTTTTGCTGATTTTGAAAAACCCAGTAATGAGCAGCCCTCCGCCGGATGGCTAGCGGGGTCGCGAGGTAGGCGTCCTCTTCATTTTCAAGTTTTTTGTTGACGATCCTGCGTTCTCTGCTAAAAATACGGTCGCTTGCTAGTTGATCTTGAGATCGGCTGACATGGTAGAACGCTGGTCTACTCAAATAAACAGCCACCCAACCTTCGCGTCATCGCATCGCGAAACTACCCCATAGGGATCCGTCCTATGGGGACGGTTCTCCTTTTTCAAGGAGTGTCGACTCAGTATGAATCCAAACTACTCTCATGACCGCCACGTCTCAAAGACCAGACGAGGTGTAAACAAACAAGTGTGAATTATCCGATTTATTGACAAAAAACCGAGCAGACTTGCTTCTTATGCGGCATATCGCTCTGTTTTTTATGGATTAATCGTCATGCTTTTCGTTCTTAGGTAGGCATAACCGTTCTAAGGTCTCAGACCCGGAACGCGCGAAACCCCCGATGGCCAAGCCTCGGGGGTTTTTTATTTCACCATGACTCCAGCACCGAAATTCGCTGGACTACGCTACAGCCCGATACAGCAGGTTTATCAATGACTTAAGCGAGTTCAACATATGCCGGTGCTTTCCGAAACCTGACCTGACTTCCGACCGCCTGACTCCTATCCGGCCCTTGGAATCCAGGTCTTTCCAAGGAGTCATCATGGCTAAGATCAAACTCACTAAGTCCGCTGTCGATGCGGCGCAACCCCAGGCAGAGGCCGTCGAACTCCGGGACACGCTGGTCCCCGGCTTCCTGTGCAAGATTACCCCGGCGGGTCGCAAGGTGTTCATGCTCCAGTACCGGACGAACGCTGGCGAGCGCCGCAAGCCCTCGCTAGGACTGTACGGGGAGCTGACCGTCGAACAGGCGCGGTCGCTGGCGCAGGAATGGCTGGCCCAAGTCCGCCGAGGCGGAGATCCCGCCGCAGAGAAGGCGGAGGCGCGCCAGGCACCTACGGTCAAGGAGCTATGCACGAAGTTCATGGAGGACTACTCCAAGAAGCGCAACAAGCTCAGCACCCAAGCCGGCTATCAGGCTGTCATCAATCGCAACATTATTCCGCTGCTGGGACGCAAGAAAGTTCAGGACGTGAAGCGTCCTGAAATCGCCGGACTGATGGAAAAGCTTTCGTACAAGCAGACCGAGGCGAACAAGGTATTCAGCGTCTTGCGCAAGATGTTCAACATGGCCGAGGTATGGGGCTATCGGCCCGACGGTACCAACCCTTGCCGTCACGTCCCGATGTTCCCTGCCGGCAAATCGACTCACCTCATCAGCGACGAAGAAATGGGCAACCTGTTCCGACAGCTCGACAAGATCGAGTCGGAGGGGCTGGAGAACTACGTCATCCCTTTGGGAATCCGCCTGCAGTTCGAGTTCGCCGGCCGCCGCTCGGAAATCATCGCGCTGGAATGGAACTGGGTTGACTTGCAGAACCGGCGCGTCGTCTGGCCTGACAGCAAGACAGGCGGCATGTCTAAGCCCATGAGCGAGGAAGCCTATCGGCTACTCTCGACGGCACCCCGGCAGGAGGGTAGCCGCTATGTGCTGCCTTCTCCTAGCCACGCTGGCAAGCATCTAACCACGGGCGAGTATTACGGTGGCTGGAGCCGTGCGCTCAAGGCGGCTGGCGCTACGCACGTGGGCACGCACGGCATCCGCCACCGTTCGGCGACCGACATTGCCAATTCGGGCATCCCGGTCAAGGTCGGCATGGCGCTAACGGCGCACAAGACCGTCGTCATGTTCATGCGCTACGTCCACACCGAGGATAAGCCGGTGCGAGAGGCGGCCGAACTGGTGGCGAATCGGCGTAAGACGATCACCGGGATGCAGGGAGCCAAGGAGGTGGCCGCATGACCCGGCGCAAGGCATCCGTCTCAGCGCCAGCAGCGCCGCCCGCGCTGCTGGGCGACATCCGGGCACTGATCGAAGCGTCGCGCCAGCGCGTCGCCTCGGCGGTCAATGCCGAGCTGACATTGCTGTTCTGGCGCATTGGCCAGCGCATCCATACGGAAGTGCTTGCCGGGCAGCGGGCCGGGTACGGCGACGAAATCCTGCCGACCCTGGCGGCGCAGCTTGTCCGCGACTACGGACGTAGCTTCGCGGACAAGAACCTGCGCCGGATGGTGCAGTTCGCCGCCACCTTCTCGGACGAGCCAATTGTCGTGACGCTGTCACGACAATTGAGCTGGTCGCATTTCGTGGCGCTGCTGCCGCTAAAAGACCCGCTCCAGCGGGACTACTACGTGCAAATGGCCAGCGCCGAACGCTGGAGCGTGCGGACGCTACGCGAGCGCATCGACTCGATGCTATACGAGCGCACGGCGCTGTCCAAGAAGCCGGACGAGACGATCACGCAAGAGCTGGCGGCGATGCGCGATGCGCAGCGCATGTCGCCGGCGCTGGTCATGCGCGACCCGTACATCCTCGACTTCCTGGGCCTGCGCGATACCTGGCAGGAAGGCGACCTGGAAGCCGCGATCATCCGCGAAATGGAGTCTTTTTTGCTGGAGTTGGGCGCGGGCTTCTCTTTCCTAGCCCGGCAGAAACGCATCCAGATCGACGACGAGGATTTCCACCTGGACCTGCTGTTCTATAACCGCAAGCTGCGGCGGCTGGTGGCGGTGGAGTTGAAGATCGGCGAGTTCAAGGCAGCATACAAGGGGCAGATGGAGCTTTATTTGCGTTGGCTCGACAAGCACGAACGCGAACCGGAGGAAGCCTCGCCGCTGGGCATCATTCTTTGTACCGGCAAGAAGTCAGAGCAGATCGAGTTGCTGGAGCTGGACAAGTCGGGCATCCACGTAGCCGAATACCTGACGACCCTGCCGCCGCGTGCGGTGCTGGGGGAGCGGTTGCAGCAGGCGACCGAACGGGCGCGGTTGCAGATCGAGCAGCGGCAGCCTGGCGAGAAGTCCTGACAGCAGCATCTGTCCAACCGTACACCCAAACCACAGCACGAGCATGTGGCAACGGATCTCTTGCTCTATCGAGGCTCCATGCTAGTGTGGAATCGCCATAGGCCGATAAGGAACTGGCCTGCGGCTCAAGGATGCGCTGGGGCTAGTGGGCGCGAGCGCCCAATCACATGATTATCGCGGGCAGCAGCGCCATGTTCTATGCCGATCGCTGTTTTAATTAAATATCTCAAACTATAAAGTCAGTTAATTTTTTCAAAATATTCACGAATCAAGTCATCATTTTTTAAATACGAATCGAGAATCTGAAACAGAAAAAGATCCCCGCTAATATTTATATCAAACGGGATCATTGAGTTATCTATTTTGAATGTCTTTATTTTTCTATGCCCCTTGATGTTGGCATTGCTCAATCTTTCTTGATAGCTATCCAACGTATATACGATAAATTCGTGATCCAAGTGAGTTATAAAAAAATCATCGCCTTTTGAACTGTATTCAAGATGGATGACTTGCGTTACGACGTCGTCGCCTGCCACCTCAAAGTCCTCCATCAATTCTTCAAAAGTCAAACTTAGCTTCTCTGCGTCATGGTGAATCCATAGATTGTTCTCATATTTATCGGTGGAGTAGAACTTTGACAATCTAGGAAGGGAAGATATTTTCAATCGCAACGGAGCGCCAAACTCCATCTCCTCCATTGCAGGGACATAATCGGAGACGTAATCAATCCTGAATGCTATTTCGGACAGCATTCCTTTTTCAATGAGTTCCTCGATAGAGGTAAGCAGCTTCCTCGGAACTTTTATCCAGAAGTGTCGCCCTATGCGTTCATCGCGTATTGTCTGACTATCCTTGTCGTTGAATATCTGAATATTCTCGTTCAGGCTGACAAGACTATATTTAGAGAACTGAGCATCTTCCTTTCTTATGTCAATTCCAATTTTCTCGTACTCACGTTCAACTACCTTGGAATATTTTAGCTCCAGCATCTCAGCCCTCCCCATGATTGATTGGTGCTTGGAATAAAAAATGCAGCCAATGCGATAATTTGCGTAATTTTCTTTTATGTACGAAACACCATCTTCGTCATGGATATGCTTGTAGGAATTGTTGAGAATTTCTAGCGATCCCGGATACTCGTTGAGATAATTATTTAAGTAGTCCATTAAATGCTGGATTGTCTTTATAGCCAATCGCTTGTCCACTAGATCAAGCTGTGGCCCATAAAACTTGGCTGCGTTTGGATGGTCGCGTTTGGCTTCAAATTCTTTCAGAATGGCCGCCTTTTCATTCATGCAGCCCTCCGTATAAGCACGCATTACGTCTGCCTGAAAGCTCTCATTTGCCAGAGAGGTTTGGATGAGGGGAAGCAATTTCTTGACAAAGATCGGGTCTTTATTAAGAAAGACGTAGCAAAATTTCCCAAAGCTGAATAACGCGATTTTTTCCGAAGAAAATTCATTGATTTCTTCAAAGATATTTTTCATATTTTTTACTCAACTCGCCGTAGTCCAAATAGTAAGCGACGGAACCTTGAGCGTCTCCACTTTGTGGATCGCGCTGCTCCACGTTCGCTATTCGCTCATCCCTGACGGGACTGGCATTCGCCAGCCCTCCACGGCCCGACACTGTGATCCGGGCCTGCGCGCTCCGCTTGCATGTTGAGCTGGCGACAGCAGGGCATGCAGAGCGAGCCGCGCGCAGATGATTCAGCCAAACGCTAAACAAAGCTGTAGGGCATCCCATAGAGAGCGCGGTTGCGCTACTCGTGATTTCTATGGAATTTGATCGTATCCAAAACTGCATGAGGCAAGCTTGCGAGTTACTTGATACTCTTCGCCAGAATACTGGCGAACTCGACCTCGTTCCGAAACAAGGTGCAGGTTCTTCCTTGCCCGCGAACCAATGACATACAGCAATTTCATCGCGCTTTCTTGACCGTTCGGATCATTGAAATGCGGCACCATATCTTCTAATAATGCATAAGCGATCACTGCATCGAACTCGGCTCCCTTGACGCCGTGTATCGTCGAGATGGTGATTCCAGTCCTATGCTGAAATACCTTCCTGAATGTCTCAATATCGCCTATAAATTCGCTACCTTCACTCTTCAATCGATTTACCCGGGCTTGCGAACTATCGAAGAAGGCAACGTGATGCTCTTGAAGCAGCGTGAAAAGGCGAAAGTCGATTGCTAAGTTTGCAAACAGACGCTCGAAAAATGCGCTCAAGTAGGTAAGACCATCTGTTTCATCGATCTTAATTGCATTGCACTCCCTCAACAAGGACCTCCGCGTGAGCTTCGACACGCTAGCCCCGGCCGCCTCTAGGTCATTCAGAATCTCCCCGGCCCACCGCAGTCTGCGCACATACATTCCCGGCGATGCCTGAGTAAGTGCAATCTTAGAAAGCCTGTACCAGAAATTCTCTGTGTCCCGTGCAAAGGGAACCATACCGGGGCCATCGAATGAGTACTCCGGCATGCTGGCGACCAAACGACGTGTCATGCTTGCAAGATGCGTCCACTGTGGCGCGAGAATGCACACCTCGTGAGGTGAGATGCCCATAGTCTCAATGTTGAAACGGATGAGCCGGATGAGCTCAGCGTCCAGATCATTTTTGCTCACTGTGTCGTCGAATGAAATAAGGCTTGGGTACGCCTTGTCCTCGGATGCGGCTTCGATGCGTGTGTTGTGAACGTTGTAGTTTCCGAAGTACTCAATGATGCGCTCAGAAGAACGGTAGTTCCGCGACAGTTCGAGTTCGTCCAAATCGATATTGGCCATCGCCTTGAAATCCTCGAAGGCAATCGGATATCCGCCAAGCGATTGATAAATCGCCTGGTTAGGATCTCCGACAATAAAGGCCTTGGTCGCACCTTGACCAGCTTTCAGAATGGCGGTGATGATCGAATACTGAATTCGTTTGGTGTCCTGATACTCGTCGATCAGCACGAAAGAGAACAACTGTGCCAGAAGAGTGCTGATCGCAGGATGACGTGCGATCAGTTGGTACGCATAGTAAAGAATGAGCTCAAAGTCTAGCTGCCGACTTTCGTGCAGAATCTCAAAATACTTGCCCAATATGACGTGAAGACCCGAATGCTTCCAATCTTGTGGGCAGGAGAGCACATATCCAGTTTCGGTGTAATAAAACTCACAATCCCAGAATGTTATTTTTGGCTTCTGGTAAGGCTTGCACAATGCCTCCAGGATTTTCTCGCGCTCATGCTGATCGATCACACGGAAGCCTCGATCCAACGCTTCGTGATAGATGCCGTACGGTTTCAATATCCATTCAAGACAGAACGAATGTATCGTTCCTATCCATAATCGGGATGTATCCACCCCAAGGCTCTCAATGCGCTCGTGGATTTCGTCGGCGGCACGGTGCGTATAAGTGATGGCAACGACAAACTGCTTGTTCGATTTCAGCCTGGACAACTCATAGGCGATTTTGTAGGTGAGCGTGCGCGTTTTCCCGCTGCCCGGGCAAGCGATGAGAAAGACGCTCCCTGGCTTCAGAATGGCTGCTTCCTGCTCGGGATTCAGATCATCTTTGTTCCACATGAACATGATCAGAACACCGCGAGTACATCGTTGATGCGATCATCTGGGAACGTGGCAAGCATCTCGTTTCGGATGCCGACGAAGTCGATGTCTCCATTTCGGAAGGCCAGCAGCTTGGCCCTAAAGTCGTCGAATACGGCAGACGCAGTGAAGATATCTTCTGCATCGATGTAGTTCACGCGGTAGCTCAGCACGTTAAACCAGACTTCCTTAGTGACCACCGGATGCGCAAAAGCGATGGCGTCCAAGATGTACTTCGGAATGGCGGTCTGCGGATCGATCTTCTTTCCCAGCAAGATGGCAAACCATCCCTTGCCGTAGTTGTCCGCCATGGTCAATGCGCGCTGACCGAACAACGCGATGTCCGCTGATTCGAGCTCCGCCTTGGCCGTCGCGATGGTTGGTGCATCCTTGTAGACATCAGGAAGGATGCCGACCACCTTACGCGCATTGCCGGCGGCAATGAAGTCGACCTCGAAGGTATGGGGGGCAAAGAATGGAGAAACCCACCCGTTATCTTTGAAGGTGTCTTCCAATAACGCTTTCCTGGCGACCCCTTTTTCCTGGGATGCCTGATACTTGCCCTTGCGCCGGAGCAGCCCTTCGGAGTCTCCCGCCGCCGGCGTTGTGTCAATGATGGACTTGTCAAGGTCGGTGACGATGCTGCACCGCTTCCGGATTCGGGCATCATCGAAAAGAACCGCGACGTTCTGAAATCCAGTGCTGCGGATATTAATTAAACTGATGCCGAGTTCATCAAGGCTGACGCCTAGCACGTTCTTGATCAGGATCGGAACGAGAATTTCTTCTGCATCGCCCTCCACTAAGAGGACGCTCTTGGCAAACAACAAGTTGCTACGGACAGCATCCAGGTAGCGTTGAATGTTGCCGATCTCTTCTGGGTTTAGGCCAATTGCAGGCTGGTATGCCTCGCAACGATCACCTTCTCTGCCGAGGATGTTCACGTTCTGAACATTGCTGACCTCAGAGATGTGCGTCGAATGGGTCGAATAAATGATCTGTGTGTCGTCGTATTTGAGCTTGTCGAACAGTGTTTTCTGGATATGTGTGTGAATGTGAGCTTCCGGCTCTTCGATAAGCAGAAAGTTGGCGATCGACTGTTTAGCCTTTTGATACTTGAATTCAAGCAGTTTCAACGTGAGGAATATCAGGTTTGCTCCACCAAGGCTCAGCTCGTGGATCGGTCCTTCGTGGCTCTCCCCCGATTCGCCAACGAACAGCTTGAGCGACTGGAACAACTTGTCAGCTTCGTCTGGCAGATCCGACTTGATAGAAAGAGAAGACGGCGAATACGCCTCACCCGCCGCATCCTTGATGGTGTCTCTGATATCCGTCCGGACGACCTGCACGTCTGGCAACGCTTCGATGGAGTCATTCAATGCCTTTACCCCGTCGGTGATAGCCTGGAACGCCACGGGGTCGATATCGCCGCTCTTGCCCTTCAGAAGCGAAAAGAGCGGATTTGTCCGGTTGTTGTGAAATTCGGAGACGACGTCCCGTAGCGCCTGGACGAAAGTGAACGAAATTTCTTTGGAGACGGACAGCACGTTCGGAATCTTCGCGCCGATAACACGAAATTCAACCTCTTCATTGAATCGAACATTCGCGAAGTCGCCGACCACATCCTTATAGAAGGCCTCGTCGTTGAAGTCGGCTTCACTCCGACCTGTGAAAATCGTTTCATAGTCGTCGATGGTGACCGGGTTCAGGATGGCGTCGAGGCCTGCCTGATCACCATCGTTCAATTGAGAAAGTCGCAGCCTGATTTCCTTCTTCGGACGAAAGATCAGGTTGTAAGTGGCCTTGCCGTTCGCCTCTTCCTCAATTACGCCCGTCCCATGTCGGAAGAGCGCCTGCACTGATTCATCCGCAGAGATTTCCTCAAACTCAAGACTGATGATGATCCAATGTCCCTGCCAGCGCCCTAGGCCGCGATGAAAGTCGGTATGCTCCAGCCGGTAGGCAGAGCGAATCATGTTGTCATCAAGCAGCAATCTGATTGCGCGAAAGAGATTGGTTTTGCCAGATCCATTTTCGCCGATGACAGTGTTGATACCCTTCTGGAACAGCAGCTTCGTGTTGGGAAAGTTCCGGTAGTTGACCAGGCTGAGCTTGGATATATGCATTTGATTCAATCTTGTTGTTGAAATCCACATGCCGATCGGCCGATGGATTGGTTGAACACTGCAGCCATTGATCCCAACTACGGAATGGCCAACTGTCAGTTGGTTTTAGAACGGCACCGTGTCTAAGGTAGGAATCGGTTGGAGCGCATTTTTAATCTCGGTTAGCCTTGCAAGTAGTTCATCGAAAGTCACGATCACGATCTCTGCGAACGCATTTCGAACGAGCTCGAATGACTTTCTTTGCTGATGCTCTTGTGGCGTCATGCCAGCGACAACTATGCAGCGAACCGCATAGCTGTGGAGGTCGTATCGGTTCATGTTATTTTTTATGACGGGTAGTTCACTCTGCAATTTGAAACGCTGATCTAGAATTTGAGCAATCGCTCCACCCAATTCTGTCGATGGGCCAAAAACATCATCTCCACGATAGGGAGATTTTCCTAGCAGTTCGGTTTGCGGCTTTTTTATCTCAATGAGGCCAAGATTGCCCGTGGAAGCGGATGCGTATAGAAAATCTGAAAATTTTCCGCCGGACCCGTTAAGTCGCTTGCCACCTGCATAAGCTTGCCCCTGAACCAGCATGGCTGGAACGGCAAATGCAAGACTAAGTATGAAAGGATTTTCCAGAAAGAAGCTTTGCCACTTGCTTTCCGTCAGTCCTTTTCCAAGCATTTCCTGGTATCGCTCAATCAGTTGATTCAGTGTGATGAGCTCAATATCATTCTTTAATGCCAGCAGCGAGCGCGGCTCAGATTCCGCCAGTGCTTCTATATTGTCTTGAACCATGCGAACAGCGGCGCGCCGATCACGCTTGGAAAGCGTCACATGCTGCCGCCCACCATCGGTCATTTCCGTTAGTGCATCAGGTCTTACGCTCTTCTTTAGAGCGGGAAATTGTGCTGAATCGGCAGCATGTAATAAGGTCTGGTAGACATGAAATTGCTTGTCCTTGCGCGCGTCTCTCTGGTGGCGAGAGGCTATGCGATTTAATTCTTTTCTTAATTCATGAAATCTTCTTATTCCGAGAATAAAGAATGGCGAATCAATTTTCGCGTCATTTCCTTTGTGGACAATGAGTATGCTTACGTTTTCTAAGCTGGCGGCTGTTTCGCAAATTTGCCGATATTCCCACAGAAGCCCCAAACCGAATCGAAAATCTTTGGCAAACCCATCCGGCAACTGCTCAAGAAGCCCAACGACATCGTCAGTAGTCTCTGGCAGTATGTAGGGCTCGATAACAGGCCGAGCGACGACGATGCGTTCAAGGGTGCCGTATTTAGGTTGCAGGTAATCGTCGCGATCTTCTCGAATATTAAGAGGCCAAATGGTCAATCTGTCTGGACACACATTGAGCAGTCTCGCTATTGGCGAATCCGGCTTGCGCTCCGCTGCGGGAATATCAGTGAAGAAAACGTTAATGCCTTCCTCTTCCGGTTCGGCTGCTTCAATGACAAGGAAGGGGCCGCCGTCCAAACGCTCACGTTGATTGAATGCTGAAGGTCTGATAGATGCCATGAACTATTCTTGATCCCTACTGTTCAGAGAAACGATTTGCGGGCCTTGCCTCAGCGCAACCTTATGGTGCCTTCCGATCAGAATCGGACGACACACGATTGATGTCAAAGGGGAGTGCCTTATCTGCCGCGATTCGGGTCAGCAGCATCCGAATCGCATCCGAAATTGATAACCCCATTTCAGCCAGAACAACAGTTGCGGCTTCTTTAATCTGCCCGTCAATCCGGGCACGAACGACGTCGTTACTTGCCATTGTTGCGCTCACAATAGATGTAGCTACATTGTGGCTCATAAGTACTATTGCGTCACTTACATTTTGTTGTGAACAGTAGAGCATCCCGGCGTGCCGCCGTCGGGCTCGCGGGCGTTGCCCCGCGCCTCGTGCCGAGTCGCGGCCATGCGGCTTTGATCCCTGATGCCTCCGGCCGTCTCTTCGCTCCTGGCCTGCGCGCGGCGCTTGCCCTCCAGGGGATCGGCTGGACAGCCCATCCCCGCCGCGCCTTGCTTGGCGCCCCTCGCATGCACCGAACAGGTTGCACCTGATCGACCAACAGCCATCCAGCTAGGCGTGCCGCTGGCACGCAGGGGCGCTCGCCGCGCGGCGTTGGTTTCAGCGCACCCCCTGGCCCATTGGCCGCTGTTCGTCTTTCCCCAAGTTCATCGCTTTTTCCCGCGACCGTAGCCCGCGGTGCCTGGCCGTCAAGGCGCGCAGGGCCGAGTCCTCGCTGCGCTGCGGGCCGCACCAACCCTGCGCTTCTCCCTTGACGGCCAGTCCCTCGCTGGCCCGGTTTTTCGCGGGCGATGAACTCAGGAAAGACGGCGGCAAACAGGACCGGCCCAGGTCTCTGCGCCGAACCAACCGAAGCCACAACGGGCTCCGAATCTTGGAATCCGGTCAGCTTTGAAACCACAGCAACTCATTGGAGAAAACCATGCAACTCGCATCTCGATTCGCTTCCCATTCCCCGACGCTGCGCAGTGACTACCCGCTGTCCGACGACCAAATCCGCCGCGTAGCCCCGTCCATCTTCGCGGAGGCCCCGCACGATAGCCGCTCCGAACGGTACGCCTACATTCCCACCGCCGCCGTGCTGGCGGAACTGCGCAAGGAAGGGTTTGAACCCTTCATGGCAGCGCAAACCCGCGTGCGGCACGACGACCGCCGCGACTACACCAAACACATGATTCGCCTGCGCCATGCCAGTCAGATCAACGGCGCGGAAGCCAATGAAATCGTGCTGCTGAACTCGCACGACGGCACCAGCAGCTATCAGATGCTGGCCGGAATGTTCCGGTTCGTTTGCAGCAATGGCCTTGTGTGCGGCGATACCGTGGCCGATGTGCGCGTGCCGCACAAGGGCGACGTGGCCGGTTCTGTCATCGAAGGCGCTTTCGAGGTGTTGAGCGGCTTCGAACGCGTGAAGGAATCCCGCGACCTGATGCGCGCTATCACGCTGGACGAAGGCGAAGCCGAAGTGTTCGCCCGTTCCGCGCTGGCCCTCAAGTACGACCCCACCGATAACAAGCCCGCGCCCATCACGGAAAGCCAAATCCTGATGCCGCGCCGGTTCGACGACCGCCGCCCGGACTTGTGGAGCGTGTTCAACCGCACCCAAGAAAACCTGACCAAAGGCGGATTGCATGGCCGCAGCGCCAACGGACGCCGCCAGCAGACCCGCCCCGTGCAGGGCATTGATTCCGATGTGCGCCTCAATCGCGCCCTCTGGATGTTGGCCGATGGCCTGCGCCAGTTGAAGGCCTGATTCCCCACGCGGCAGGGGCAGGCAGCAGCCCTTGCCGCTTTCTTCGCTGCTGCATCCCTGAACCGATAGGAGTTATCACCATGAACGCCATTACCCAAACCGAAGCCCGCGCCCTCAACACCGCCGCCGCTATCCCGCTGGAAGCCGCCGACCCGACCAAGAACCTGATTTTGGTTCCGCTGTCGCGGCTGGTGTCGCGTCCTGCTGGCCGCAACGTGCGCAAGACCCCGCGCATGTCCATTCCCGAACTCGCCGCGAGCATTCAGCGTGTCGGCCTGCTGCAAAACCTCATCGTCATTGCCGCCGCCGATGGCGAGCATTACGAAGTCGTGGCCGGTGGCCGCAGGCTGGCCGCGTTGAAGCTGCTGGCGAAGAAGCGCCGCATCAGCAAGGAATGGGAAGTGCCTTGCCTGTTGGTGGCCGATGGCACCGCCCGCACGGCCAGCCTCACCGAGAACGTGCAGCGCGAAGCCATGCACCCCGCCGACCAGTTCGAGGCATTCGCCGCGCTGGTGGCCGAAGGCCGACCCATCGAGGACATAGCCGCCGATTTCAGCGTCACGCCGCTGGTGGTGCAGCGCCGCTTGAAGCTGGCGAACGTCTCGCCCCGGCTGCTGGCCGACTACCGCGCCGAAGCCGTGACGCTCGATCAGTTGATGGCCCTTGCCATCACCGACGACCACGCCGCGCAGGAAACCGCGTTCTACGACGCGCCGACGTGGCAGCGCAACCCTTCCCAATTGCGCGACCGCCTCACCGAGCGCGAGATTGACGCATACCGGCATCCGCTGGTGCGTTTCGTGGGGCTGGATACCTACGGAGCCGCAGGCGGTGGTGTGCGCCGTGACCTGTTCGCGGAAGGTGACGCGGGCGTGTATCTGACCGATGCCGCGCTGCTGGAACGGCTGGCGCAAGACAAGCTGGCAGGTATCGCCGCCGAGGTGAAGGACGAAGGCTGGGCGTGGGTGGATGCCACCCCCGCCGTGACCCATGCCGACCTGCACGCCTTCCAGCGTGCGCCGAGGGAGCGCCGCGAACCGAACAAGCGCGAAGCGCAGCGCATCGAGAAGCTGCAAACCAAGATGCACGAACTGGCCGCCGCCGTGGATGACGCGCTTGATACCGAGGACGAGGAAAAGGCCGATGCCTTGCAGGAAGAAGGCGAAGCCGTGGGCGAGCAGTTGCAGGCGCTGGAAGATGGCTTGCAGGACTACGGCACGACCGTGAAGGCCGCAGCCGGTGCCATCGTCACCATCGACCGCAACGGGCAGGCAGTGATTCATCGCGGGTTGATGCGCGAGGCCGAGGCCAAGGCGCTGCGCACACTGGAACGCCTGCGCCAAGGTTTCGGCAGCGAAAGCGAAGCCGGGAACGACGACGAAGGCGAGGACGACGAGCAGCCCAAGACCGCCGCCATGTCCGACAAGCTGGCGCAGCGGTTGAGCGCCCACCGCACCGCCGCGCTGCAAATCGAAGTCGCCCGGCATCCGCAAGTGGCGCTGGCCGCGCTGGTGCATGGCATGGTGCAGACCGTCTTGCAGGGCAGCCACTACGGCCACGACTTGCCGCTGGGCGTGAGCCTGAAAGCGCAAGACCGGCTGGAAGGCATCGCCCCGGATATACCGGATTCGCCCGCCGCCGTGGCGCTGCGCGAGTTGCAGCAGGTAGCAGGCGAAGGCTTGCCGGAGGACAGCGCCGAACTGTTCGCCGTGCTGCTAGCGAAGTCGCAAGATGAACTGGTGCGGCTGCTGGCGATATCCGTGGCCGTCACGGTGGACGTGGTGACACCCCGCGCCACGCCGCAGCAACCGGGCGCGGAACTGGCGCAGGCTGTCGGCTTGGACATGGCCGCATGGTGGAAGCCCACCAATGAGGGTTATTTCCGGCATGTGCCGAAGGCCGCGATTCTGGAAGCCGTGGAGCAGTACGCCCCGGCGCACGTCACCCGGCTGGCGAAGTTGAAGAAGGCCGACATTGCCAGCGAAGCCGAGCGGCTGGCCGATGGCACCGGCTGGATGCCTGCCATCTTCAAGGCCGAAGGCACCGACGACACCACGGCGCAGGATGCGCCGCAGGCGGTGACGAACGACGAGCCGGAAGCCATCGACAACGACGACGAGCAGCAGGCCCACGCACTCGCCGCCTGACCTTCACCACCACCGAGCGCCCCGGTTTCGGCCGGGGCGCTTCGCTGTTCCATCAGCATCGGCCCCAGGCCGTTCCGCCCTGGTGCCGATGGTCAAAAATCCGGGCGCGGCGGTGGCCGCGCCCGGTTTCCAAGCCCAAAGCCAGAACGCCCCTTCGCCGCCTTCGGGCGGACGGCGAAGGGGCGGCGCACAAGTGACCTTGTGCGCGGGAAACCCTCGAAGCCCATAAGTGCGTCGGCGCACAGCGCCGACGACATTCCGAACGCGCCCCACCGCAATGGACGGGCGTGTGGGGCTACGCCCCGGCTTGCTGCCGCAGGTTGCACGAAAGCGTGCCGTCCTCGACGCTGGCGGTTCGTCGCCTGTACGTCACGAAGGACGGTTCACCGACACGCCGCCCGGCCTTGCAATGGAGCTTCCACGCCACGCCTCACGCAAAGGGCCGCAAGCAGCAGTAGGGACGCTTTCACCTTGTCGCTGGGCATTGTCCTTGCCCGTGTCAGGGCGCAGGCCGGTGAAGCCGTCGCGCGGGGATGCCGAGTCGGCCATGCCTCCATTCGGGAGCGGGCGGCCAGTACGTCCTTGTGTTGTTGTGAATCCTGGCGGTGGCTGGGCTTCATGGCCGCAACCTTCCAGCGAAAACAATTCCCCCTGCGCTGCGCGCATTCCTCGCGGGACAAATTCTTTTCGCTTCCAGGTTCTCCACGGTGTTGCGACCGCTGCGCGGTGCGGCCAGCCCATCCCCCGCCGGACGGATCACAACAAGGACGCACTGGCGCGACCTTGTTCAACCCGAAAGGAGAAATCATCATGGCTAACATCGGCACCTTCACCGCAGAGAAAGACGGCTTCACCGGCCAGCTCCGCACCCTGACCCTCAACTTCAAGGTCAAGCTGGTTCCCAACGACAAGGGCGAGAACGAAAGCGCCCCGGACTTCCGCCTGCAAGCGGCCGGCCACGACTTCGGCGCGGCGTGGAAGAAAACCAGCGAGGCCGGGCGGGATTACCTGTCGGTGGCCATCGACGATCCTTCATTCCCGGCGACGGTCTATGCCCGCCTGATCGAAGGCGAGAATGACACGCACGACCTCATCTGGTCGCGCAGCAAGCCCAAGGCGGCCTGACGGCCGCCCACCGCGCCCCGCCCATTGCGGCGGGGCGCGGTGCTGCTGATCGCAGCATCGCACGCACAGGGTTTCGGCAGTTGCCCCATGTCCCGCATGTCCAAGGCCAGCATTGCATTGGTGATGGTCGAATGGCTCGAAGCCCGTGGCAGTAGGAACAGCATGGCGTGTCGGCGCATTGCGCCGCCGGGCTTTCGGGCTGCGCCCCATGCCGCCAATGGCGTCATGTCCATTCGGCTTCAATCCCTCACGCCTTCGCGCCTGGCGGCGCTGCGCGCTCCGCTTGCGGGCATTCAGACGCGCTAGGGCGCGTCGCGCTCTTTCAGCACGGCCTCGAACTCCTGGCGCACCCGCGCCAGCAGTTCGTCGGCCTTGTGCGTGTCGTCGCCGGCGTAGGCCAGCGTCAACAGCGTCAGCGGATGCACTTCCATGACCTCGCACAGCTCGGTCAGCTTGTGCAGGGTCGGACTTTTCAAGTCGCGCTCCAGCGTACTCATATAGGTGCGGCTGGACACGTCGGAGAACGCTTCCTGGCTCAAGCCTCGCGCCTTCCTGACTGTCCGTATTGCCGTTGCCAATGAGTGTTTCGCTGTCACTAACTTGGTTTCCCCATAAAAACCAAGATGACAGCCCATTGCGCCCTATAGGGCTACAATCTATAGTGTTCATTCATGGCTGAAAGGCCCGCTTTCGTGCTTTTACGGAAATCCGCAGATGCGGATTCCGACAGAACCGGGGAATCGCATCCGTGTCTTTCCGGCTTCCGACAATTCCGCTTCGGCGCTTCTGTTCTTCTACGGATGCGATGGCTTGCACATCGGTGCTTCCACACGAATGCACGGATGCGTTTCGGCAGTTCTGCGCTTCGGCACCAAAGCGCATTCGCGCATCGTCGGTTTCGTGGAGAAGCTGCCCATGACCCTGCCGCTTGTCACCGCTGATGAACGCGCCCGGCTGCTGGCCCACGGCGCGGCGCTCGCCGCTGGTCAGCGGCTCGACCCGCTGCCCGTGGTGCGCTTGTTCACCCCGGACGCGCATGTGACCTGGCTGCTGGTGTCGCTCGACCCGGCGGATGGCGACACGGCCTACGGCCTGATCGACCTCGGTATCGGTATGCCTGAGCTCGGGATGGTCAAGCTGTCCGACCTGGCGGGCATCGTCGGGCCGCGCAAGCTGCCGGTGCGGCGGGATCGGTATTTCCAGGCGGTGCGCCCGTTATCGGAGTACGTCCGGCTGGCGCAGGAGAACGGCGCGATCACGGACTGATGAAAACCAGCGCGGCCTAGCCAGCCGGGGCGCATCGTGACTATTTCAATCTTGATCAAGACCGTGCAGGTCTGAATCCGCATTCTTGCACCGAAGTGGTGCGATCCTGTTGAAAACAGTCCTGATCTTGGGCGCGGGCTGCGGCACGGTGTTCGGTGCTGCGCGTCATTTTCCTGAAGGCGTAGCCGTCGCATTCAGACGATTTCCGCAACACGCAGAGCCAAATGGTCTTGACACCGACAGTTACAGCCTAACCAATTTTGATGACGACCTGATGGCATTTCGATAGTTCCCGCATCGCGGAAATCGTGGCGACGCATCCCAAACAGAGGGAGGTTTCGCCATGACTGATCGCAGCGCCGAACACTGGTATCCGACAGCGGCCTATCTCTACGTTCTGCACCTTGACGGCCCTGCGCTGGCGTGGGAATACCTGCGCCGAAATCCCGACTACCGCCGCGACTGGCTGCGCCGCCGCCGCCGGCCGGACACGGCGCAGGCGTGGGGCCTGCGCCTGCTGGAAGACCCAGCCCTGGATGCGCGCGACGCGCATCCGGCCTGGTTTCCCGATCACGATGCCGTCGTGCAGGTTTACCCGGACGATGACCCGCCACCCGAAGCCCATGCCTTCGAGTTCTGGCGCGTCCCTGGCCGCAAGCAACTGATCCACGACGGCAAGCGCCTGGTGCTGGTGTCGCATTGGCCCGGCTGCTGCCTGCGGCTCGCGCTCGCGCCGGGCCTGGAAGACGGCATGGCCTACCTCTACGCCACCCGCGCCTGCGCCACGCCCTGCGCGCGCTATCGCACGCTCGCGTCCGAGCTGGACGCATTGGCCGTGGCCACGGTTGCCACGCCTGCGGCGGCGGCCCGTTCCAGGCCCACGACGGCCGCGGTGCTGGAACTGCACACCTTGCAGACGCTCGACGCGACCCTGGCGGGCGCGTCATTGCGCGAAGTGGCCGAAGGGCTGTTCGGCGCCGATGCCGTCGCCGCCGACTGGCACAAGGACAGCGCCTTACGTGCCCGCGTGCGGCGGCTGGTACGTCGTGGCGATGCGCTGATGCGTGGCGGCTATCGCCGCCTGGCACAGCTTCCGCCGCCGTTGCAGTAGGGGGGGACGTTTCGCGTCCCCCGTAGATCGTCCCTTAGCAAGCAGCCTCGCTTTCTTGAAAGTGCCTCTAACCGGCCGCGTGGTGTGGCCGGGCTTGATGGAGGTACATCCCATGCGACCCGCTCCCTTGCGGCCTGCCGCCGCTGCTGTCGCTGCGCCTGCGCAGCCCCAACGCTACCTGACCAACGACGAAGCCGCCGAGTACCTGCGCCTGTCGCCACGCACGCTGGAGAAACAGCGCGTGATCGGCGGCGGCCCGAAGTTCCGCAAGTTCGGCCGCCGCGTCATGTACGCGGTGTCCGACCTCGATGCCTGGGCCGACCAGCGCAGCTACGAGGCGACTTCCGACCCGGAATATGCCGAACGCCACGCGGGCGATTACCGTGATGGCCGCTGATCGCTGGCGCGTGGGTGGCCGTCGCCATGTCCAGCCCGCCAGGGCAAGCCTTGCAGCGCGAACAGCTCGACCTGTTCCGCGCGCTGCCGGGCGACATGGCACCCCGCGACAGCCAGGACTTGATGGCCTTTCCGTTCTTCTCGCTGGCGAAGTCGCGGCGTACCGCGCCGATCGACTTCCGCGCCGGCGGCATCACCATCCGCGTGGAGGGTACGCAGGAGCACGGCATCGCAACGATATGGGATGCCGACCTGCTGATTTGGGCCGCCTCGCAGATCGTGGAGGCGCGCGACGCGGGCTTGCGCCCGTCGCGCTGGATACGCGCCACTCCCTACGAGATCCTGCGCTTCATCGGGCGCGGCACGTCTCTCAACGACTACCTGCGCCTGAAAGCCGCGCTCGACCGGCTGCAATCGACCACGGTGGCCACGTCCATCCGCGAAACCACGGGAAGGCGATTGCATCGCTTCTCGTGGATCAACGAGTGGAAGGAACTGGCCGATGCCAGCGGCGTGCCGCTGGGCATCGAACTGATCCTGCCGGACTGGTTCTATGCGGGCGTGCTCGATGCCGCCTTGGTGCTGACCATCGACCCAGCCTATTTCCGCTTGAAGGGCGGGATCGAGCGCTGGCTGTACCGCCTGGTGCGCAAGCACGGCGGCAAGCAGCCGGGCGGCTGGCAATTCGACTTCCGGCACCTGCACCGCAAGTCGGGCAGCGCTGCGCGCTTCTCCGACTTCGCTTACGACCTGCGCGTCCTGGTGGCGCGGCAGTCGCTGCCCGGCTACGTCCTGGGCATCGAGCGAATGCCGGACGACGGACAAGAACTGCTGACCTTCCGGCCCGTGCTGCACACGGCACGGGGATAACTCGTGGAAAAGGTGTGGACGGCCTCGTGCTATCAGGAGTACCGGGTATCGTGCTATCGGGAGTACGCCTATCGTGCTATCAGGAGTACGAAAACGCCGGAAAGCCAATAACGGCGCGGGTTTGCGGCCCCTCTAACTTCCCTAACAAGAAATACATAACTTTTAGTAGAAGCGCGCCGTTTCGGTGGACAACCGAGAAACGGCACGGCGAACAGCGTTTTGCACGGCAGGTAAAGCCCGGCTTTCCAGCAGGGAGGGCCGCGCCATGATCCTCGCTCTGCTCAACCAGAAAGGCGGTGTCGGCAAGACCACGCTCGCCACGCACATCGCGGGCGAACTGGCGATGCGCGGCCAGCATGTCGTCCTGCTCGATGCCGACCCGCAGGGTTCATCCCTGGACTGGACGCAGCGCAGAAGCCAGCAAGGCTTGCCACGGCTGTTCAGCGCCGTGGGCCTCGCACGCGAAACGCTGCATCAGGAAGCGCCAGAACTCGCCAGGCGGGCCGATCACGTCATCATCGACGGGCCGCCGCGCATCGCCGCCTTGGCGCGCTCCGCGCTGCTGGCGGCCGAGCGCGTGCTGATCCCGGTGCAGCCCAGCCCCTACGACCTCTGGGCCAGCTCGGAAATGGTTTCGCTGATCCGCGAGGCGCAGGTGTTCCGGCCGCTGCTCCGCGCGGCCTTCGTCATCAACCGGCGCGTCAGCACCACCATCATCGGGCGCGAGGCGCGGCAATCGCTCGCCGAACAGCCGCTGCCCGCGCTGCGCTCGGAGGTGCATCAGCGCATCGTCTTCGCCGACAGCGTGGCCGCTGGCCGGCTCGCACGCGAGACAGCGCCCGACAGTGCCGCCGCCCGCGAAATCACCGCCCTGGTGGACGAACTGCTGCGGTGGCCGACATGACAGCGCAGCAGCCACCCAACAGCAAACGCACGGGCAAGCGCGTCGGCATCGGCGCACGTCCGCCCGCGAATCCGCACGCCGAGGCGTGGATTCGTCAGGGCGATGCCGACGCGCTGGGCAAAGGCGACCTCTACACGGCCCGCCTCACGCTCGACATCACGCCCGCCATGCGGGCGCGCATCAAGGTGTCGGCCTTCACGCAAGGCGTGACCGTGGCCGACCTGCTGCGCGGCCTGCTGGAGCGGGAGTTTCCGCCGGAGAACACACCATGAACGCATTCGCTTGGCCTGCCGCGAACGCGGCACCGGCTGCGCCGCTGCCTGCGCTTTCGGCACTCGCCGGACAGGCCGGCAATGTGCCGCTGACGCGCGTTTCGCTGGCCTACCTCGAACATCGCTTCAAGCTCTACCTGCGCTTCGGCGAACCGGCGCGCACGCTTCAGCTCGACCGCTGGCGGCGCTGCGCGGTGTTCCTGCCGGGCGCGATGCTCTGCCGCATCCGCTGGCAGGCCAACGACTACGGCACGATCCGCTGGCAACTCATGGTGATGCAGGCTTGCACACCGCTGGACGCGGCGCAGCGCATCCCCGGTGTTCAGCCGGGCGCGCGCTTGCTCCTACACACCGAAGGCGATGCCAACGTGCGCGCCGTGCTGGAGCGCATCGACGGCATCGAGGCGCTGGGCATCGCTGCCATCGACGTGTCGCCGGCGTACTGGCGCACGCTGGGCAACCGTCTTGCGGCTCGCCTTGCGCTGCCCGAATACACCACCGAGCGGCATACCGCCTGGCTGGCCGGGAAGGTGCTGCCATGACCGCCCCGACCACCACACCCAACGCGCCCGACGTGGCGCCGCGTCCTCGCTCACGCCTGCGCGCTCGCATCGTGCTGGCGACACTGGCCGCCATCGGCTTCGCTGCGCTGGCCTGGGCGGCTTTCGTGTCGCCGCTGCCGCGTCTGACCTACAACCCGTCCGACAGCGTGGCGGTCGGCTGGTATCGCATTGACCCGTTCGACCCGCGCACCGCCTCGCTGCCACGTCCGTTGTCCGTGGACAGCATCGTGCTGGTGCCGCTTCCGGCCACGGCTGCCGCGCTCGCTGCGCAGCGCGGCTACCTGCCGACGCGCGTTCCGCTGCTCAAACGTGTGGGCGCGGTCGCGCCGCAACACGTCTGCATCGTCGCCGGTCAGGTACGCATCGACGGCGTGCCTTCGGCCGCCGTACTGCCCGCCGACCGGCTGGGCCGGGCGCTGCCGTCCTTGCAGCTTTGCCGCCGCCTTGAACCGGGCGAACTGCTCCTGTTGAGCGTGACGAATCCAGCATCGTTCGACAGCCGCTATTTCGGCCCGGTCAGCGCATCCGCCGTGATCGGCGTTGCGCATCCGGTGTGGCCGGAGATACGCCCATGATGGCCGCCGATTCGCTGCGCTCTGACGTGCCATCGGGCATGTCGTTCTGCTGGCTGCTTCAGTGTCGCTGCGCCTGTCGTGCCGGTGCATTCGCACCGCACGTCGCGCAGCATCCGGCGCAGCCGTCCAACGTTCAGGCGTCTTGCCTCGAACGCGCCCGGCCTGCGGCCATTGGCGCTTTCGCCGGCGCGCTGTCTGTTCACGCAGCAGCGCCGCCGGGCCGCCGTTGCCTGGAGCGACAGCGAAGGGCAAAGGCGGAAGGCAAGACAAAAGGACGCGGCACCTGGCCGCGTCGAAAGCCAGTCAGCACATGGGGGGAACGCGGCACGGAGCGGCTTCGCCACCGTGCCGCGTTTGGCGCGAGGGTCGCGCCAATGCTGGCATGTCCGCGTGCTTCGCACGACAGGACACGCCCAAGCTTGCGGGGAGCGCAGCCATGACCGACAGCCGCGACGACGACTTTCGCGTGCGCCCCAGCGCCCCGAAGAACCGGGGCAAGGGCCAGGGGCAGAGCTTCGTTTCCAAGGTGCTCAAGCAGGCCGGCAAAGCCAGCAGCGGCAAGTCGGCAGTACGCCGTCCTGGCGCGGCTGGCACCGGCCAGCGGCCCGGCTCTCGGCTCGGACGTGGCCACACGGCGGCGCGCTTCGCCGGGGCGAAGCTAATGCCCATGTCGCGGCGCGTGACCATCAAGACCTTGCTGGTCAATCACCAGCGGGCCAGCCCGCAATCGCTCGCCAAGCACCTGCGCTACATCGAGCGCGACGGCGCGGGTCGCGATGGCGAACCGGGCCGGGGCTACGGGCCACAGGCCGACGAAGCCGATCTGGACGCCTTCAAGGAACGCTGCGCCGACGACCGGCACCATTTCCGCTTCATCGTCTCGCCCGAGGACGGGGCCGAGCTGGACGACCTGCGCACCTACACCCGGCATCTGGTGAGCCGCATGGAAGCCGACCTGGGCACGCGGCTGGATTGGGTGGCGGTGGATCACTGGAACACCGACAACCCGCACACCCACCTGATCGTGCGCGGGCGCGACGACACCGGCAAAGACCTCATCATCGCGGGTGACTACATCGCCCACGGCTTCCGCCATCGCGCCGCCGAGCTGGCGACCGAGTGGCTGGGGCCGCGCACCGAACTGGAGATTCAGCAGACCTTGAGGCGCGAGGTGGAACAGGAGCGGTGGACGAGCCTGGATCGCACCTTGCAGCGCGAGACCGGCGAGGATGGCCGGGTGCATGTCGAACGGCTCAACGAGCCGAGGTTGCAACGCCAGCGCCTGCTGCTGATCGGCCGCCTGCAACGCTTGCAGCGCCTGGGCCTAGCCGACGAGGTGCAGCCCGGCACCTGGGCCATTCATGCCGATGCCGAGAAGACCTTGCGTGCCCTGGGTGAGCGTGGCGACATCATCCGAACGATGCAGCGGGCCATGAGCGGCCAGCCGCGTGAGCTGGCGGTGTTCGAGCCGGGCGACGATGGTCGCAGCCTCATCGGCCGCGTGGCCGCGAAGGGGCTTGCCGATGAGTTGCACGACCGAGGCTATCTGATCATCGACGGCACGGACGGTAAGGCCCACTACGTTGCACTGAACGCCCGCGACGAACTGGCGAACTATCCCACGGGCGCTGTGGTAGAGGTGAAGGGTTCGACTGAGGTGCGCACGGCCGACAAGAACATCGCCTCGCTGGCGAGCGATGGCCTGTACCGCACCGATCATCACCTGGTAATCGAGCAGGGCCGGGCTACGCCCGGACGCGACCCGCAGGAAGTCGTCGCCGCTCATGTCCGGCGGCTGGAAGCCCTGCGCCGGGCTTGCATCGTGGAGCGCGTGGCCGAAGGGCTATGGAAGGTACCGGACGACCTGGCCGAGCGTGGCCGCCAATACGACGCGCAACGGCTGGGCGATGTAGCCGTAGAGCTGAAATCACACCTTCCTATTGAACGGCAGGCCCGCGTCATCGGCGCGACTTGGCTTGACCAGCAACTGATCGGCGGTGGCCGTGGGCTGGGCAACTTGGGCTTTGGCGGTGATACCAAGCAGGCCATACAGCAGCGAGCCGATTTCCTCGAAGAACAGGGGCTGGCACAGCGCCGCGGGCAGCGCGTCATCCTCGCGCGCAACCTGCTGGGCACGCTACGCAATCGGGAACTAGTGCAGGCCGCGAAAGACATTGCGGCGGAAACCGGCCTAGAGCATCGCCCGGTGGCCGACGGGCAGCGCGTAGCCGGTATCTACCGGCGTTCCATTATGCTCGCCAGCGGGCGCTACGCGATGCTCGATGACGGCATGGGGTTCAGCCTTGTGCCGTGGCGGCCGGTAATTGAGCCGCGACTGGGACAACAGCTTGCCGCAAAGGTTATCGGCGGAAGTGCCTCTTGGGAACTTGGACGAAAGCCCAGTATCGGTATCAGTTAGATATCAAGGGAAGCTGAGTACCAGGCGCAGTCTGCTTGGCTGCTGTGATTCTTCTTAGAGATTCAATCAATGCCATAAACTCCTTGGATTGCCTCAGTGCTTCGCCTCCCGCAGTTTGCAGGTCCAAGACATCCGTAGCCTCGATCGTGAAGGCTGTGGGCACGCGCAGCAGCGAATGCCGGATCTTGTCGTCCGGCACGTCGTTCAGACTTACGCTTACTACGTAGATTTCTGCGTCGGCCGCAAAGGGGCTGTCCGCTTGGCCACGGGTGCGGACAATCTCGGAACGCCAGTGTTGCAGGTCGTCGTTAAGCATGGCCAGCGTCACCTGGGTCTCGCGAGCGCCGGCACCGAAGATCAGCGACTCAAGTACTTGCGTCGTGCTGGGAACTCGGTCGCTACTGTCCACTCTCTCGCTCAGTCCTCGTTCGGAGTTCACCGTCACCAACACGAGTCGGCGCAAGCTTCCGGGCTTGACCTCCGAGAAATTGGCGCTCATTGAGCCCGAAGCTACTAGCCGGTCTAGCATCAGACGTACGCCGAGGTTGTCGGAGACACCACCGTCCACGAGGTGGATATAGGGCCGATCGTGCGCATTGAGGTAGCTGTCTATGCCGCTTTGCAGGATGCGTGATCTGTAATTTTGCCCTCTGACAGGCAAAGATCGGAGAGGCGGCGGACAGGTATTGGCGTTGTTTCGCACCGTTACGGGCGACAGCACCAGCGGTACTGCCGACGAGGCCGCCACCGCGAAAGACAGCGGCGTTGCATCGAGGTCGGAACAGATTAGCCGGAATTGCTCGGTGGTGAAATCGAAAGGGGCACCGGTCGTGAGGTCGGTTGCCGTGATCATCAGTTCGGGCGCGCCCGGTCGTCGGCGCACGTCACCAAAGGTGCGGCCTTCAAAAAGTTCGTCCAAGCGTTGAGCCAGGATCTGGCTGCGCCCAAACCAAGGTGAAGTTAGTCTATAAAGACGCTCAGGCCACAGAGCTTCACGTATGAGTCGCCCCTCAAAAGGCACAAGCAGAAAATCCGGCTCGAAACGAGTCAGCGTGGCATCGCCGAAGGCCGCGAAGTGCGCGGCAAGGATGCTGCCCCCCGACACTCCGCTGACCAGGAACACCTGATCCAACAGAGTGGTCTCCTGGCCCTCTAGCGCGAAGCGTGTGGCCTTGAGTTCGCGCAGCACGCCCAGGCCGAAGGCCGCCGCCCGAGCGCCCCCGCCTGACAGTGTCACCGCTACAACCACCGGTTGGTTGACCTCCGACGGCCTGATGCGTTGGTCGTTCTCGGCGAGAGACATTAAGGCGGCGTCGGAAAGTGTCGGGTTGATCCAAGGACGGTAAGTGGAACACCCTGTCAGAACTACCGTTGCCAGCACACCGGCCAAACTCCATCGTGTGAATTTACACACCTCCAGGCGCTTTACCTCTGCAAGCAGCACCACGCAGCGTTTCGAATAGACAAGAACGAGAAACGCCGGCAATTTTGCGACGAAGCAGAGCCACTCCAGAATGCTGCAGACGTTACAAGAACGGCACCCTACGAATCCCCTTGATGAGGCTCCTCGCGATCCGCGCGAAGTTATGGAATAGCAGCTATTCACGAGCCAGCACTTCTCCAAGCGCTATTGATCCGTTCAAGGCAGGTGGTGATTGCAGACTTTGCATGCCCGAGCAGTGTGTAGGAGCCTTTGAAATCCGCGAGAGCGTTGCCGTGCTCGAAGCAGCTAGCAGCAGCCACCCGACGATCTGTTTGTTCATCTACTGCCTCAAACTCCAAACTAGCTCCCCCAGTTGTCACTGGTCCAACAAGCAACGTCGTTAGGGTGTTGACTGCTCTATTGGGCGTCTCAATGGTCGTAATTGCCACACGCACACGTATGCGGCCTGACGATGCGGGAGCTTCGGACTTAGTTTGGAGATGTCGCAGTTCACTGTTGACGTGATCGAGAAGCTCTCGCACTTGCTCAGCTTCAAGCCCACCTATGCGTCCAGTTGCCGTCACTACCTGAGCATCCTCGACTAATATTTCCCGGTAACGACTGGGTTCAAAGCCTGGCGCCTTGAAGAGCAGAACATTTTCGTACTTCGTTTTTCCCAATACATCGTAATCACCAAGAAACCCTGATCGAGTCATTCCGTTTGAAGCACAGCCAGATAAGGTTGCCGTGAGGCCTGCCAGCAGCACAAAATGGATTAATGAAATAGGGCGTTTCATATATATTTTCATTTATCCCATTTTCAGACAGACGATGCCAGCAACAACCAGCGCAATTCCAACCCAACGTATCAAGGAGGCGGTATCGCCGAACACATACACGCCCACGAAAAACGCGCCCAGCGAACCGATGCCGGTCCAGACCGCATAAGCTGTTCCTATGGGGATCTGTTTAAGAGATAACCATAGGAAAAAGCCGCTGGCTGCCATACAGGCAACTGCAATCGCCGGCCCCACGTAGCGCATCGCTGCATTGGCCGCACCCATCTTGAGGCCTAGTGGCCAACCGATTTCGAACAGGCCGGCAATCAGTAGAACCAACCATGGATTCCATGACAACGGGTTCATATATTTCTCCAAATCTATTCAGTGAAAATTGATTATCAAAGCATCAAAGCATCAAAGAATAGGCAGTAGGCGGTCAATTCGCTCTGCTTCTGATTTCTTCTTAAACTCTCTGATGGCGAGAATCTGTCTCCCCGATCTCTCCGGCCACGAGAGAGATCGGGGGAAGCGTGTGGACAGTTACGCTGAGGGATCAGACCGGTTGCACTGGTTGTTGTACCGCCTCGTGACTCCGTTTGCTGCCCGGCCACTTCATTCCGAACAGCACCTCGTAGAGCAACGGAATCAGGCCAAGCGTCACGAGCGTGCCAAGTGCGAGACCACCGATCATGCCGATGGCCATGCCCTTCCACAGCGGCCCCGCAAACAACATCAGGGGCACGAGACCCGCGATACAGGTCACCTTGGTCATCACGATTGGACGCAGCCGCTGCATCGCAGCTCCCACCAGGGCTTCATGTCGGGCGAGACCTTCCGAGAGGCCGTGTTCAATTTGTTCGAGCAGAAGAACGGCGTTGTTGACGATGATTCCGAACAGCGCAAGCACCCCGAATGTCGCCATGAAGCTGAAAGGAGTGCCTGTTGCCTTCAGTGCAATCACGACCCCAATCAACGTGAAGGGAATCGTTGCGAGAATCACGATCAGCTTGCGGAAGGAGTTGAACTGCCAGATGAATAGCAGCAACATCGCCAGAAGAGCGAACGGCATGTAGTGCGTGAGCGATGCATTCGATTCAGCCGATTCCTCAATTTCTCCACCAAGCTCTATGGCATAGCCTGCAGGTAGTTCAATTGCGGCGATCCGAGGTGCGAGGTGATCCACGATCTCTTGCGCGGTGTATGCGGTGTTCTGCCCCTGAACTGTGACTGTACGAATGAGATTGCGGCGCTGGATCACAGACGGCTCGCTAGCGAGCGTGACATCGGCCACTTGCGCCAGGGAAACCGGCTGGCCACCCGACGCTGGATAGATGGTCGTCGAACCAACGTCCGCAGTGCTGCGCCGATCATTGGACGTCCCGCGCATCACGATTGGCACGCTGGTATCGCCATCTCGGATCACAGAGATCGACTGGCCGATGTAGCGGGTGCCAAGCCAGGCAGCTATGTCGTCGGTGGTGACGCCAGCACGTCGCGCACGATCTTGATCGACCCGAACATCGAGACGGCCGACACGGGTATCCCAGTTGTTCTTGATGTTGGCCGTACCTGGCAGCTCCCGTAGCGCGGACTCAATTTTCGCCGCCGCATTCATCAGCACCTCATGATCCGGCCCACTGACCCGGTAGACGGCTGTGCCGGCTTCGGTAGTGCCTAGCGAGAACCGCTGAGGCTCTGCGCGTACATCTCCATGATGCTGCGCGAAGTAAGCCCGAGTTCGGGCAATCACGACGTCAATGTTGGTGCCTGCCTTGACCGTCACGACAAAGTACGCGATGTTCGATGCTGGCAATGGGGGATTGAGCCCAAGGATGAAGCGCGGCCCACCGTCAGCGACGTAGCCAATGTGATCCGTGATTTCGGGGTTGATTTCTTGATCACCGAGCCAGCCGCTCACTTCCTTCACTTTGGCAAGAGTGAGCCGTGAATCCGTTCCAGGGGCGAGCTGCACCGGTATTTGGAATTGAACTCGGTCGGACTTCGGCAAGAAGTCGTATGGCAGTGTCGTGAATCCGTACAGAGCTACGGCCAATGCACCCGTCATCACACCAACGTAGATCGCCTTGTGGTCAAGCACCCACTCAAGCAACTTGCGATAGCCGCGATAGAAGCGTGTGTTGTAGGTTTGCGCGTCATTCGCCGGTTGATGATGCACTTTGGTGAAGTGGTAGCACAGCAGTGGAGTGACGGTCAGACACAACAGCCAAGATCCGAGTAACGTGAGCGCGAGGACAATGACGAGAGAGCGCAGATACTCACTCGTCGCACTCTGGCCGAAGAAGAACGGGGAGAAGGCGATGACGATAACCAATGAGGACGTCAGCAGCGGCAGTGCGAGGGTACGACCCGCTTCGAGACAAGCCTGTTTGCGGTCTTCACCGGCTGCCAAGCGCCGTTCAATGTCTTCGGCAATCACGATGCCGTTGTCTACCAAGAGCCCCAAAGCGATGATGATGGCTGCCATCGAAACACTTTGCAGCTCGATGTTCAGCGCGCGCATCACGATCAGTGCCCCCAGAATGGTAAGCGGCACGATCATCCCGACGATGAATCCTGTGCGCCATCCCAGGAAAAGGACGACGACGCCGAGCACGATGACAATCGTTTCGATCATCACCTGGTTCATCTTGCCCATTTCACGTTTGACGACGTCTGCCTGGAATGTCACATAGGAGAGCTCGAAACCTGCGGGCAGAAGTTTCTCAAGCTCGGCCACACGGGATTTGAGGGCTACGCCGAATTGCTCCACGTTCTGGCCCGAGGTCATGGACACTGCCATCACTACGGCAGGCTGGCCCTTATAGACTGCAGCAGACTCGGGAGGATCTGCAGGTTGTACCTGCACGCGCGCAAGCTCTCCCAGTGAGATTGAAGGAGCAGGCGAAGCACCGCGCGCACCCTGAGCTTGCGCCATCATGATCGGCAACGCGCGCAGCGAAGCGGCGTCGCGAACCTCTCCACTAACAGCCAGCGAAGCGTTGATGCCACCGATGGCGATTTGCCCGCCTGAAAGCACGACGTTTTGTTTAACGAGTTGATCGATCACCCCTTGTGGGGTCAATCCAAGCTGGGCTAGTTTTGGTCGATCAAATTCGAGATAGACGCGCTCTTCCTGCAAGCCGTAGAAGCTGATGCGATCAACGCCGGGAAGCGCGTATAGGCGATCGCGCATCTCTTTCAACGACACACGCATTTCGCCCATGGAGTAGCCCGGCGCGGTCACCGCAATGGAGGCCACGGCAACACGGCCGAAGTCGTCGTTGACAAATGGCCCCAACGTACCCTGTGGAAGCAGAGGCTGAGCATCGGCAACCTTCGCGCGAACGCGCTGCCATATGGGGGCTAGGTCGGTGTACCGCTCCCAGATCGTGACCTGTATGACGGCCCCGCCCGCGCGAACGGTTGTGGTTACACGCTTGACCTCGGCCAGCTCCCGCAAACGCTCCTCGATCGGACGCGCGATCAACTGCTCAACACGTTCGGCTGGCATGCCAGGGTTCAGAACGGCAACAACCGCATCTCGAATCGTGACCGATGGCTCTTCCTGCGAAGGGAAATTGAGAAACGTGGCAATGCCGGCAACAAGAATGATGACCGCGGCAAGGTAGGTGAGTCTGCTGGCGCGCAGCGCCATTTCTGTGATCTTCATAGCGAAGTCTTCCTGTAGCGGGTCAGCGTCCGGCCAATTGGGTCGTGGCCTTGAGTGGGGTGACTTGTTGCTCGTTCGTCAGCCAACTCGCGCCAGCCGCGACTACCATCTCGCCGCGCTTCAGGCCGCCCACAACGCGAACGTTGTCGCCGCCTGGCTCGCTCTGGAATTGCACTTCCCGGCGGTGCACCTTCTTTCCGGTCACGTCATATACAAACACTGCGGCTTGTCCTGCTTTCTCACTGAGCACCAGTGCCGAATAGGGAAGCATCAGACGATCTGGTGAGGCATCCTTCGCTTCCGGTGCCTTCAGCAATACTTGAACGGCAGACCCGGGTCGAAGACTGCGCGCAAGAGTAGCATCTTGAGGAACGAGCACGACAGGTAAAAGTGAGCCATTTTCAGCACGCAAGCCGATGCGTTGTACCGAAGCACGAACGGGACTTGCTGACTCGCTCAGGCGCAGTTCGGCGACCTGCCCAATTTTGATATTTGCCGCCTGGGTCGTCGATGCAGTCGCAAGGACTTCTACGCCGCTGCGTAGTCCATCCACTTGAAGCACCGGCGCTCCGGCTGCAATATCTGTGAACGGCAGAGCGAGTTTCTCCGCGACGACGCCGTCGAATGGCGCATGAATGGCGGCCCCCCTTCGCGCACGCTCGGCAAGGCCGAATGCGGCCTTTGCATTGCGCACCTGGCCTTCAGCTGCAACCAACTGTGCTTTCACACTCTCGAATGCAGCCGGGGAGATTACGTTGCCCTCAAGCAGCCCCCTTTGCTGCGTTGTCTGCACGATTCTGTCTGCCAATGCGGCTTCCGCAGCAGCGAGTGTCGCCCGAGCCTGTTCTAGGCGGAGTTGCTCGGGCTGAACATCCAACTCAGCCAGAAGCTGTCCGCGAGAGAAGCGATCTCCCACGTCCACATGAAGCTTGCTGATACGCCCGCCAGTCTCGAACCCCAAGGTACTCCGCTCACTGGAGCGAGCTAGACCACTCAATTCAATGCGATTGGCCACAGAACCTACATCCCCCACCGTGAGCAGCTTGACCGCTCGCGGTGGATCGGAAGCAGGCTCCTTCTGACTACCACAGCCGGCAAGCGATGCGAGCAGAACAAACGCGAGGCCGACTTTCTGCATTTGCCAGGACTGGGATTTAAAGGGAGTGCAAGACACGGGAAGGCCTTTCATCAGCGTTTATCAATAGGGGTGAGTTCCAGTTCGCCGCGGGCGAGCGCCTGGAGGGTGTGCATGAGTCGAGAAAGGTCTTCGGCAGCAAACGTCGGAAAACCCATCATTTCGGCGAGGAAGACTCCGTCCAAGGCAAATAGAACGATTCCGGCGATATCGGTGCCGCGTGGAGATTTGCTCGCGTTCTCGTACTGCCTGCGGTACCAGCCGCGCACAGGCTCAAGCAGCGTGGGGTCTTCAGCCACGGCCGCCAGCAATGCAGCGCTCATCTTTTGCATCCCGCCGTCAGGCATAGCCGAGACCTGGCTGGATAGCCAAGGGTCTGGATCGCCGACGAATGGCAGCTCTCGCTCTTCCTGCCCGCCATCAAACGCCGAGACCTGGTCATCAATCATCGTGAGGAGCAGATCGCGCTTGGTCTTGAAGTGGTACAGGAACGCACCTTTGCTCATTCCTGCTCGTGCAACGACCGCGTCAAGCGTTAGGTGCCCGGCACCTCCCTCCATGACTACGTCACGCGCAGCTTGAAGGATGCGCTCCCGTGTTTGTTGCGCGTTCTTAGAGATGGAGGGGGCTTCAGCGCCGTTGTCCGCCGAATGCGACTCCTCTGGGCTTGATTTCATACGAGTTGCCATGGTGAAACTCCAAAGATGCTTGATTTTTGAACCGTCTGGACGGTATAGTACACGCCATGAACTATGCCCGTCAAGACGGCCTCCTCAATTCACAACCTAGTGGCTCAACATGTCCGATCCCTACGCCCGCCGCGGCCTTACTGCTGTTGCATTCCTATCGATCACGCTTCTCGCCGCGTGCAGCCACTCGCCTCACAGGGTGGAGACATCACGCGTTGAGGTTCCGGCCAAATTCATGAACGAAGCGGGTCTGGCTGTGCAGCAGGTGCCAGCACAAGCACTCCCGGCCGAGTGGTGGACGGCGTACGGTGATCCGCTGATTGACGCGCTGGTGCGCAACGCGCTGGAGCACAACACCGATCTCGCTATTGCAAGAGCGCGGATTGATGAAGCTGTGGCGATCACCCGACGTACACGCGCTTCAATGTTCCCTAGCTTGGCGCTCACGCCCCAAGCAACGCGCGCGCGCGACTTTTCTTTGGCACCGACCATCAGCAGCGATGCCAGGCTTCCGCTGTCGGCTTCATGGGAAGTTGATCTAGCGGGCCGCCTCTCGCATGCCGCTGATGGCGCACGGATGGACGCAGTTGCTGTCGAACAGAACTGGTTCGCGACACGTTGGCAGATCGCCTTTGAGACAGTGTCCGCTGCACTGCAGCAGCGGCAGGCGGCAGAGCTGGAAGATCTGGCAAAAGAGCGACTTCAAGTCGCCGAGCGCCTTGAGCGTCTGACAGAGCAGAAGTTCAAGGCAGGTCAAGCTACGGGCTTTGACATTGAACGCACGCGTTCCGAGGTCATCGCCCTCCGGGTGGAGCAAGAGCAGTTGCGACGCGTACGCGGCGAAGCAACGCATGCCTTGGATGTGCTCGTTGGCCGGATTCCGGGGGCGCTTGGCAGCGGTCCTGCGCTTGCCTCTCTCACCATGCCCGATTGGACTCCCAGAAGCGTGCCAGGCGAATTGCTGCAGCAGCGCCCCGACGTCAGAGCCGCGCAGGCGCGTCTTGCAGCGGCGACGGCGCGATGGAACGCAGCAGAAGGCGAGCGGTTCCCCAAACTTGTGCTCGATTTGAGTGGTGGGCGCCAACGCTTCGAGAACAACGGAACACGTGTGGCAGGGAACATTTTCTCTCTGGGCTTGGGTGTGACGCTTCCGATCTTTGACGGTGGAGCAATACAAGCGGGAATCGACGAGGGCTCAGCACGCAGTCGCGGCGCACAGGCTGACCTGGAACGCACGGTTTTGCTTGCGCTTCAGGATGTGGAGAACGCTTATCTGGGCTGGCAGACCCAGCGGACTTCTCTGCAGCATCAGGTCGATGGTCTTGTCGTCGCTGATCGACTCCTTGACCGCAGTCGACGCCTCTTTGAGGCGGGACAGGTGGATGCGACCGTTGTTGCAGAAGCGGAGCGTGGCACCTTGTCCCAGCGAGCGGCTCTGGTCCGTGCTCGCGCCGACGCAGCCGTGCAATGGGGTGTTCTCGCTAAAGCGCTTTCTGGTTCGCCAGAGCATGTGAATCTGCAATCTTCACCCTGAGTCCTTGAGTTGGAAGAACGCAGCATGGCAGCGAGTTTTAAATACTGAATAGATCGACGATTAGTAGGGGACGCATGGAAATTCGACATCTACGTTGTTTTATGGCGCTCGCCGAGGAACTTCACTTCGCTCGCGCCGCTGCGAAACTGCATATTGAGCAGTCCCCACTGTCTCGCACGATCAAAGAACTCGAAGAGGAGTTAGGAGCACAGCTCTTTATTCGGAACACGAGAAGCACGCGTTTGACACGAGCTGGGTTGATGCTCATGGAGCACGCACCTCGGGTGTTCGCATCCTTGCAACAGGCGCGGGACTGCGTGAAGGCAGCAAAAAATGGCTTTCATGGACAACTCCGCGTCGCCTTGTCAGACGGCGCAACACTACTGTGCTTACCAGCCCTATTGGCGTTGTGTCGCGAGGAGGAGCCCGAGGTTGAGATTCGCTTTTTTGAGGTGCCACTATCCCAACAAATCAAAGGATTGCACGACGACCTGTATGACGTCGGCTTTGCACAGTCCGACGACGTAGGTGATGGAATCGTCGCACTTCCCGCGTG
This sequence comes from Pseudomonas sp. AP19, assembly GCF_001728855.1. Classification (NCBI taxonomy): domain Bacteria; kingdom Pseudomonadati; phylum Pseudomonadota; class Gammaproteobacteria; order Pseudomonadales; family Pseudomonadaceae; genus Pseudomonas; species Pseudomonas sp. AP19. Next base: position 37,605 of record NZ_LXJP01000052.1, read on the forward strand.
GACTGACACGCTTATGGTGGCGCTGCCAGCTCGGCATCCGTTGCTGGCTCTTAAGCGAATTCCATTGGATGAACTGCTGCGCTACCCGCTAGTGCTATCTGATCCTCAAGTGTGCGAGGGCCACGCCAAGCACATTGAGCGAGTACTTAGCCGGGCTGAAATGCAGCCTCTAGTTGCCGAGCGGGTTACCACTTTCGACCTGATGATGGCGTTGGTATCTGCCGGTTTTGCACTCGGACTTACAGGGGCTGCACACATTGCAGCCTCCCGAGAGCCAGGAGTCGTGGCGAGGCCGCTTTCGACACGCGTACCACCTTTGACGACCTATCTACTCAGACTTGAAGGCGATCCGTTTGACGAGCTTGCGCGCTTCATTCAGCGAGTACAGGCCATCGAATTGCCAGAGTTTCTCAGGTCAACAAAAAGCCGAAATCCCGATCTTCCGGAGGAATTGATGCCATGAGACTCGCCATCACGCTCGTCGCTGCAATGCTAGTCGCATGCGGTCAATCTGATAAACCGCACAAAGCCACTAGTGCAGAAAAGAAAACCCCGACAGTAGAAGAGCTGGTGGCAGACCCGGAACAGCTCAAGAAGTTGCGCCAGCAATGCAAGACGGATCGGCCTACTTTGGGCGAACTGCTTTGCAACCGGGTAGCGGAGGCAACACGTAAGCGGTTCTACGGTGACGGAAAAACGCCATACACACCGCCCAAAGAATCCCCCAAATTCTGAAATTCAGCAATTCAGCAATTCAGCAATTCAGCAATTCGCTAGTCTGCCTGAATCTTCTGTTCGGCACGCTGATATTCGCCGGCGCTTACGGAGTCACTCCCTGGCTAGACACAGCGCGAATTCATTCTTTCTTATCGACCTTTCTGCCCCAAACGGTCTTTGACCGGCACTAAGCCAGCACCGATCCTGACGCCTGCGGCACATTTCTAAGCCGCGTTTCCCAAGGGAATCAGCGTAGGAGAGATTGGAGGCGGGGCTATGCAAGGTACGAATGTGCTGTTCGGTCAGATAGCCGTGGTATTCGGCATCGTGATCGCGGGTGTGTGGGGCGCCACACAATGGACGGCAGCAGCCCTTGGCTATCAGGTACGCCTTGGCTCCCCCTGGTTTGATTTCCTCGGCACACCGATCTACCTCCCGTGGAAGCTGTTTGAGTGGTGGTTCTTCTTCGATGCCTACGCGCCACGCGTTTTCGACACGGGCGGTGCCATAGCGGGTGGCAGTGGCTTGCTGGCGGTGGTGGTCGCAGTCTGCATGTCGATCTGGCGCTCTCGTCAATCACGCCTAGTCACGACCTATGGCTCGGCACGCTGGGCAAGTACGGAGGACATTCGCAAAGCCGGCCTTACGCAGCCGATCGGCGTGTTCCTCGGTCAGCACGATGGCAAGTACCTTCGGCATGAAGGCCCGGAACACATCCTCACTTTCGCGCCCACGCGCTCAGGCAAAGGCGTCGGCCTTGTGGTGCCGACGCTGCTTTCTTGGCCTGCATCCGCCGTAGTCCACGACATCAAGGGCGAGAATTGGCAGATCACCGCAGGTTGGCGCTCACGCTACTCACACTGCCTGCTGTTCAATCCGACCGATGCGAAGTCGGCGGCCTACAACCCGCTGCTAGAAGTTCGGCGCGGCGCACATGAAGTGCGTGACGTACAGAACATAGCCGACATTCTGGTCGATCCAGAAGGCGCGCTTGAGAAGCGCAACCATTGGGAGAAGACTTCGCACGCGCTGCTGGTCGGGGCCATCCTGCATGTGCTCTACGCGGGCGAGGACAAGACGCTGCGCGGCGTCGCCAATTTCCTCTCCGATCCGGCCAGCCCCTTCGAGCTGACCTTGCACCGGATGATGACCACACAGCACCTCGTGAACGTGGAAGGTGGTGGCCCGCATCCAGTCGTCGCTTCGGCGGCGCGCGAAGTGCTCAACAAGTCGGACAACGAGCGTTCCGGCGTGTTGAGCACCGCCATGTCGTTCCTGGGCCTCTACCGCGACCCCACGGTGGCCGAAGTCACCTCGCGCTGCGACTGGCGTATCGCCGACCTGATCGCGTCCGAGCATCCGGTGTCGCTTTATCTGGTAGTGCCACCTTCGGATATTTCGCGGACGAAACCGCTCATTCGCCTGATCCTCAACCAGATCGGCCGACGGCTCACCGAATCGCTCGACGGCAGCGACGGCATCGAACGCCGCCACAAGCTGCTGCTGATGCTCGATGAGTTCCCGGCGCTGGGCCGCCTGGACTTCTTCGAGACGGCGCTTGCCTTCATGGCGGGCTACGGAATCCGCAGTTTTCTTATCGCCCAATCGCTCAACCAGATCGACAAAGCCTACGGCCAGAACCATTCGATTCTGGATAACTGCCATGTCCGCGTGACGTTCGCCACCAACGATGAACGCACTGCGAAACGGATCTCCGAAACGCTTGGCACCGCTACCGAACTGCGCGCGCAGCGCAACTATGCCGGGCACAGATTGGCACCGTGGCTGGGGCACCTCATGGTGTCGCGGCAGGAGACGGCCCGCCCGCTACTGACGCCCGGTGAAGTGATGCAGCTTCCGACTGAGGAAGCTGTGGTGATGGTGTCCAGCGTGGCACCGATCAAGGCCAAGAAGCTGCGCTACTACGCCGACGCGAATTTCAAGAACCGCGTTTTACCGCCGCCTGTGCTCGCGGCCGGGCAATACGCGGACGCGCCACCGGCCCGGCCCGACGACTGGAGCGGCCTATCGATCCCAGCCGTGTCAACGGTCCGGGCTGCGGGCCTGTCCGGCGATGGCACAGGCACCGCCGATGACGGCGGCCCACGCCGACAGCCGGAGCTATCCGAAGTCAGCGAATACAGCCCCGAACCGCTGCTCGCCGGCCATGACCTGACTCTGCTCGATGACGACGACGACCTGCCGCTGCCGCTTCCCGGCCAGCTCGACCCGGCCATGCAGCGCACGGCCCGGCTGGCTTCCCTCGACCCCAACGACGGAATCGACTTATGAGCCAATACCGCCTCAATCTGTTCATTCAGCCCGAGCACGCCAAGCGTCTCGAAGAACTGGCCGCCAAGAAAGGCGTGTCCAAGTCGTCCATTGTCGCGGCGGCGCTCGCGTCGTGGCTATCGCCCGATGCTGGCGACCAGCGCGAGGCGGCCATCGCCAAGCGGCTCGATCGCCTGTCGCGGCAGGCCGAGCGCATGGAGCGCGACCAGAACATCCAGATCGAAACACTGGCGCTGTTCATCCGCTACTTCCTGACCGTCAGCACCCCGATTCCCGAAGCCCATCAGGACGCAGCTCGCGCCCAAGGCAAAGCGCGTTTCGAGCAATTCGTGGAGCGGCTCGGCCGCCACCTGCTGCGTGGCCGCAGCCTGGTGCGCGACGTTGTGGAAGAACTGCACCCAGACCCGGCGCGAATGGATGACGCGGAGGCACTGGCTGAAGCGCAGGAGCGTGCCTCATGAGCGCCATTCCGCAAACCCCGCCCGAACTCTCATCCGCCGCAACCTCTCTGGATCGCCGTATCCAGATGCTGCGCACGGCAATGGGGCCAGTCATCGCCGCTGCGCTGGCCGACCCCGACGTGGTGGAAATCATGCTCAACCCCGACCGCACCCTATGGGTGGATCGGTTGTCATCGGGCCGCATGCCGCTGGGCGTGGAGCTGTCCCAAGACGATGGCGAACGCATCATCCGGCTGGTGGCTGCGCACGTCGGCGCAGAGGTGCATCGCGGGCGGCCGCTGCTGACCGCCGAGCTGCCCGAAACCGGCGAGCGGTTCGAGGGCATCTTGCCGCCCGCAGCGCCCGGCCCAGCCTTCGCGCTGCGCAAGCGCGCCGTGAGCATCATCGGGCTGGATCGCTATGTGGCCGACGGCATCTTGACCACAGGCCAGGCCGAGTTCCTGCGCCGCGCCGTGCGTGAGCGCCAGAACATCCTGATCGCCGGGGCGACGAGCAGCGGCAAAACCACACTCGCCAATGCCTTGCTTGCGGAGATCGCCGCCACGGGCGACCGCGTGCTTGTGCTCGAAGACACCATCGAGCTGCAATGCGCAGCCCGCGACCATGTGCCGCTGCGCACCCGCGCTGGCGTCGTGTCTATGACCGAGCTGGTGCGGGCCACGATGCGCCTGCGCCCCGACCGCGTGATCGTCGGCGAGGTACGCGGCGGCGAAGCCCTGGACTTGGTTAAGGTGTGGGGCACCGGCCACCCCGGCGGCATCGCCACCATCCACGCCGGTTCCGCGCTGGGCGCGCTGCTGCGCCTCGAACAGTTGATTCTTGAAGTGGCGGTGAACCCACCGCGTGCGCTGATCGCCGAGGCGGTCAACGTCGTGATCCACATCGCCGGGCGTGGCCGCAAGCGCCGCGTCGAAAGCATCGCCCGTGTCGTCGGTTTCGACGGCACCGGCTATCGCCTGGCGGACGCGCTGGAAACACCGTTTCCCGAGCTGATGCCGGTTCCTCTCGCAGCCGATGCCGCTGCGCCTTCCTCGTCCCTTGACCTACCTGGAGAACTGCCATGACGCAGATGCACGTTCACGCTTTCCGTAATTCCGTAAATCCGGTTTCAACCATCGCACGCCTGCGGCGGCTGGCCGGCCCCGCGCACCACGGCCTGCTGCTGGCCGCAGTCATGCTGATGACGGCGGGCACGGCGAAGGCATCCGGCTCCTCGATGCCGTGGGAAGGCCCGCTGCAATCCATTCTGGAGTCGATTCAGGGGCCGGTGGCACGCATCGTCGCGGTCATCATCATCATCGCCACGGGCCTCGCGCTCGCCTTCGGCGACACGTCGGGCGGCTTTCGCAAGCTGATCCAGATCGTGTTCGGTTTGAGCATCGCGTTCGCCGCGTCCTCGTTCTTCCTGTCGTTCTTCAGCTTCTCCGGCGGGGCTGTCGTATGAGTGGCCCGGATAGCTTCGCGGCCGGCTTCGAGGTGCCGCTACATCGCTCGCTGACCGAGCCGCTCTTGATGGGCGGCGCACCGCGCACGGTGGCGATTGCCAACGGCACGCTAGCCGCTGCCGTCGGGCTGGGCCTGCAACTCTGGATTCCTGGCGTAGTGCTCTGGATCGTCGGTCACTCGCTGGCCGTGTGGGGCGCGAGGGTCGATCCGCAGTTCATGCAGGTCTTCGCCCGGCACATCAAGCACAAGCCGCTGCTGGACGTGTAGGAGACGCCGCCATGCTTAACCTTGCCGAATACCGCCAGCGGCCCGCCTTGCTGGCCGACTGGCTTCCCTGGGCTGGGCTGATCGCGCCGGGCGTGGTGCTGAACAAGGATGGCTCGTTTCAGCGCACGGCGCGCTTTCGCGGGCCTGATCTGGACAGCGCCACGCAGGGCGAATTGATCGCCACGACGGCACGGCTAAACAACGCGTTGCGCCGGCTGGGTTCGGGCTGGGCGCTGTTCGTGGAAGCCGAGCGCCAGTCGGCCGCGGACTATCCGCATTCCGACTTTCCCGAACCGCTGTCCTGGCTGGTGGACGAAGAACGCCGCGCTGCCTTTGAGGAATCGGGGAACCACTACGAAAGCAGCTATCACCTGACGCTAGCCTATCTGCCGCCGGAGGAATCCCGCGCTCGTGCAGCCAAGCTGCTCTACGAGCACGCGCCGGGCGATGGTGTGGACTGGCGCGGTCGGCTTGACGCCTTCCTGGCAGAAACGGATCGGGTTTTCGACCTGCTCGATGGCGTGATGCCAGAAATCGTCTGGTTGGACGATGCCGCGACGCTGACTTATCTTCACGCCACGGTGTCCACGCGGCGCTACCGGCTGGCCGTGCCCGAGGTGCCTTTCCACCTCGACGCACTGCTGGCCGATTCCGCCCTAGTCGGCGGCCTTGCGCCCATGCTGGGTGACCAGCATCTGCGCGTGGTGTCGGTGCGGGGCTTTCCGACCTCGACCTGGCCGGGCCTGCTGGACGACCTCAATCGCCTGGGCTTTGCCTATCGCTGGAGTACCCGGTTTCTCTGCCTCGATAAAGCCGAGGCGGAAAAGGAGCTGGGCCGCCTGCGTCGCCAGTGGTTTGCGAAACGGAAGAATGTCATTGCGCTACTGCGCGAAACCATCTTCCAGCAGGAATCGCCGCTGGTGGACACGGATGCCAGCAACAAGGCGGCCGACGCGGATGCCGCCTTGCAAGAGCTTGGCAGCGATCAAGTCGCCTTCGGCTACCTCACCGCCACGGTGACGGTGTTCGATGACGACCCTGCCGTAGCCGACGAAAAGCTGCGCATGGTGGAACGTGTCATCCAAGGACGTGGCTTCGTCACCATCCCCGAAACCTTAAATGCAGTCGATGCGTGGCTGTCGTCCATACCAGGCAATGCCTATGCCAACGTGCGCCAGCCCATCGTCTCGACGCTGAATCTGGCGCACATGATGCCGGTGTCCGCCGTGTGGGCTGGGCCGGAGAAAAACGCCCATCTCGACGGCCCGCCGCTGATCGTCACGCGCACGGATGGCGCGACGCCGTTCCGGCTGGTGACGCACATCGGCGACGTGGGGCATACGCTGGTCGCGGGGCCGACGGGCATGGGAAAATCTGTCCTGCTGGCGATGCTCGCCTTGCAGTTCCGCCGCTATGGCGGCTCGCGCATCTTCGCCTTCGACATGGGGCGATCCATGCGGGCGACGGTGCTGGGCCTGGGCGGCGAACACTACGACCTCGGCGCGGACGGCGCCATTGCCTTTCAGCCCTTGGCCCGTATCGACAGCGAAGGCTATCGCACCTGGGCCGCCGAGTGGATCGAAGGCCGCCTGCTGCATGAAGGCGTGACCGTCGGCCCCGACGAGAAAGCCGCCATTTGGTCGGCGCTCGGCAGCCTCGCTGGTGCGCCGGTGGAGCAGCGCACGATGACCGGGCTTTCGGTGCTGCTGCAATCGAACGCGCTGCGGCAGGCATTGTCGCCGTATGTGCTGGGCGGCGCGCACGGCAAGCTACTGGATGCCGACCGCGACCGGCTCGGCAGCGGCGACGTGCAGGGCTTTGAGATGGAAGAGCTAATGCACAGCCCCGCCGCCGTGCAAGCGGTGCTGCGCTACTTGTTCGCCCGCTTCGATGCACGTTTCGACGGTGCTCCCACGCTGCTGATTCTCGATGAAGCCTGGCTATTCCTTGATGAACCGTCCTTCGCGGCACGCATCCGGCAATGGTTGAAAACTCTGCGCAAGAAAAACGTGTCGGTGATCTTCGCCACGCAGTCGCTTGCCGACATCAAGGATTCGACCATCGCGCCCGCGATCATCGAAAGCTGCGCGAGCCGGATTTTCTTGCCCAACCCGCAGGCGACCGAGCCGCAGATTCGCACGGTCTACGAGGGCTTTGGCCTCAACAGTCGGCAAATCGAAATCGTCGCCACCGCGCAGCCCAAGCGCGACTACTACTACCAATCGCGCCTGGGCAATCGTCTGTTCGACCTCGACCTGGGGCCAGCCGCGCTCGCCTTCTCGGGCGCATCCACACCGCAAGACCAACGCGACATTGACCGAGTGCTGACGCAGGCCGGCGCTCCCGGCTTCGCCGGTGCGTGGCTACGCCATCGCGGCCTCGATTGGGCCGCCGACCTGCTGCCGTCCTCGCCGTCGGCGGCTTCTTTCCTCGCTACTCAACCCCTGGAGATTTCGCCATGAAGACCCGTGTACTTTCCGTTTCGCTCGCCGCCGCGCTGGCCGGCTCGCTGATGCTCGCTCAGCCAGCGGCGGCGCTCACTTTCGTTGATCCCGTCAACTTGGTGCAGAACACGCTGACTGCCATCCGCACGCTGGAGCAGATCAACAACCAGATCAACCAGCTCCAGAACGAAGCGCAGATGTTGATGAACCAGGCGCGCAACCTGGCGAATCTCGACTTCAACATCGTCAACCGGCTGCGCTCGACGCTCGCCACGACTGAACGCCTGATTGCCGAGGCGCAAGGGCTGGCCTACGACGTGCAGAGCATGGATGCCACGTTCTCGCGCCTGTACCCGGAGCAGTACGCCGCCACCATCAGCGGCGACCGCATGGCACAGGACGCACGCGAACGCTGGAAGAACACGCTCGACGGCCTGCACACCGCGATGCGGATGCAGGCGCAGGTGTCGCAGAACCTGACGCAAGACGAAAGCGCGCTGGCCGACCTCGTGAGCCAAAGCCAATCGGCCACGGGTGCGCTGCAAGCGATGCAGGCAACGAACCAGCTTCTCGCCTTGCAGGCCAAGCAGTCCATCCAGGCCCAGCAGCTCCAGATCACACAAGACAGGGCGGCCTCGCTGGAGCTGGCGCGGCAGGCAGCGGCCACCGAGCGCGCCCGCGAAGTGCGGCGGCGCTTCCTGGGCACCGGCACGCCGTACACACCGCAGTCCGTCAACTTCTACAACAACTGACGGGAGGCGGCCATGCGATGCGTTCCTGTCCTGCTGGCCGTGCTGCTGACCGCATGCGGCCAGCAGCCGGCTGAAGACCTGACCGCCACCTTGGCCGCCGATCCCGTGCGGCTCAAGGCGCTGCGCGCCCAATGCGCAGCCGACCGGCAAACCGCAGGCGAAGACACCTGTCGCGCCGCTGCCGAAGCCTTCCGGCGGCGCTTCTTCACCGGCCAGACTGGGCCGGACGAATACCGGACGCTGGCAGAACTGCCGCCGATTCCGGCGAGTTTCGACACGCCAACCGACGACGCGCCGGAAGGTGATGCGTCGCTCGCCGCTGCGGAGGACACGCCATGAACGACGTAACGATCATCGACAGATTCCTCGATACCTTCTCGCGCTACATCGACTCCGGTTTCGGTCTGCTGCAAGGCGAAGTCGCGTTCCTGACGGCCACTCTCATTGTCATCGACATGACCATTGCCGGTCTGTATTGGGCCATGAGCCATGCGACCGGCCAGGGCGAGGACGTGATCGCCAAGCTGCTGCGCAAGGTGCTTTACGTCGGTGCCTTCGCCTACATCATCGGTAACTTCAATTGGCTGTCGAGCATCGTGTTCCGCTCGTTCGCCGGGCTAGGCATCACCGCCACTGGCTCGGCCATAACGATGGAGAACTTCTTGCAGCCGGGTCGGCTTGCCAAGACCGGCATCGACGCCGCTGCGCCGATCCTCGACCAGATCGGTGACATGGCCGGCTTCCCCGAAGTGTTCGTGAACCTCGACCCCATCGTGGTGCTGTTCATCGCTTGGCTGGTGGTGATCCTCTGTTTCTTCGTGCTCGCGGTTCAGCTTTTCATCACGTTGATCGAGTTCAAGCTGACCACGCTTGCCGGCTTCGTCTTGATCCCGTTTGCGCTCTGGAACAAAACCTCGTTCCTCGCGGAAAAGGTGCTCGGCAATGTGGTTTCGTCAGGCATCAAGGTCTTGGTGCTGGCGGTAATCGTCGGCATCGGCTCGGGCCTGTTCGCGGAGTTCCAGGTTCATCCCGACGAGCCTTCCATCGACCATGCGCTTGTCGTGATGCTGGCTTCGCTTGCCTTGCTGGCGCTGGGCATCTTCGGCCCCGGCATCGCCACGGGCCTTGTGTCCGGTGCGCCGCAGCTCGGCGCGGGTGCGATGGCGGGCGCTGCCGTCGGCGCGGTAGGCACGGGTGTTGCCATCGGTGCCGCCGCGACCGGCGTGGGCGGTGCCGTCATGGCGGGC